>JAZLBU010000055.1:0-39985 GCA_045613845.1 Prevotella sp.
TTCTCAATGCTGAGACTGAGGAACAGAAGCAGGTGCGCCTCGTGATAGCTGCCAACGTTGCCAAGACCATCAAGAATGGTATGGCTCTGCTCGGCATAGAAGTGCCAGAGAGGATGTAATTAACGGGCTCCGCGAAGCGCCTGTAATCGGACGCAACTTGTTGCTACGCTTGCCAGAGCAAGAACACCTGCTGGAGCGCAAGAACGTTAACGTTAACGATAACGATAACTACGTTGGACTTAGTAAACCCTCCGACATACAGGAATGACACAGTGCTGCCTTTGCCCCCAGAGGTGAAGGCAGTGGCATGGGCAGTGGATGCTGGTTGTTCTGGCAACCCTGGTCCAATGGAGTATCAGTGTGTTGACCTACAGACGGGAGCTAAGATATTCCACTTTGGTCCGATAAAAGGCACGAACAACATAGGCGAGTTTCTTGCCATAGTGCATGCACTTGCCTTGATGGAGAAACAGGGCATAAAAGATAAGGTGATATATTCCGATTCAGTAAATGCCCAGATATGGGTGCAGAAACAACAATGCAAAACAAAACTGGAGAGAACTGCAGAAACAGAAAAAGCTTTGGAACTGGTGAGCAGGGCAGAATTATGGCTAAGAACACACGCTTTCAGAGTTCCGATATTAAAGTGGGATACTAAGAAATGGGGCGAGATTCCGGCTGATTTTGGTAGGAAATAAAAAGTGTGCACGTGCACAATGTTAAAGAATTTTAACAGAGCAAAGAAAGGCACAATTTTTCTTGGCGACGTACCACTTTTTCCTTATCTTTGTAAACGAAATCCGGTGGCAAGACCCAATCAACGTGCCTTTTTGAAATACTATAACAAAAGCATATAAAGATAATTCTTACCACGTAAATAGCACAACTAATAACTACTAAACAATAGACATCGGATAGACATAAAGCCCCGCTCCTCAAAAAGAGGGCGGGGATTTTTGTAAGATTATAGCTAAAAGATTAAAGGATATAGATTACAGATAAAAGATAATTCTTATTGAAGTGAAACACCTTATTATATATATGTGTGCGTGCGCGATGACTATGATGATGGCATCGTGCAAGGGTGGCGATGGTGATGCCCCAGCTGAGGCTGAAAGGATAGACACCATACCCATGATGGTGCAACAGATTCAGCAATGCTCCAAACTATACACCGCAGAGTATAAAGTGCATAAGATAGTGACTCATGACGATGTGGTGGGACTATCGGGCAAGGCACTGGGCAAGGATTTTTCGTTGAAACTGCCTTCGTTGGGTAAACGTAAGGTGGCAATTCCCATAAACGCTACGTTGAAGGCATATATAGACATGAGTGCCGTAAAGGTGGAAGACATACGCCGTGATGGTGACAGGATAGAGATAGTGTTGCCCAAACCCCACGTCGTGATGACTTCGTCAAGCATAGAGCATGAGGAAGTAAAGCAGTATGTGGCTGTGCTGAGGAGTAACTTCAGTGATGAAGAACTGTCTAATTACGAAGCACAGGGCAGGAAAGCTATCATAGCGGATATTCCCAAACTGAAACTGCCTGAGATGGCAAAGGCAAGTGCAGCCCGCATGCTGATACCCATAGTGGCAAGGATGGGTTTCAGACAGGAGAATGTTACCATTACATTTATAGAAAATGATGACAGGAAAGGAGGTATAGCATGGATCTTGGATTAAAGAAACTATTCAAGGCGAGCAATGCGATAAACAAGTTGACGTTGACACTGGCATCGCTATGCTTCCTTGCCTTAGTGGGAGCTGTGGTATGGATAGGCTATAAGATAAAGGATGATAATTTTACAATAGGTTATAGCGACAGGATTGACGATACACCTACCATTGTGGCGCAGATGAGGGAGATAGGCCAGTGGGAGTTCCTCTCTATCAGCGATGAAGAGTTGGTAGACACGGTGAGAAGGGGTTTCTTCTCAGATGATGAACTGGTGAGAATCTATTACGGCACTTTGCGTATAGGTATAGACTTTAGTCAGTGTGATGAGAAATGGATAGAGCGTGAGGGCGATTCCATAATTGTGGATTTGCCCCCTGTAAAGTTGTTGGATGAGAACTTCCTTGACGAGACACGTACGAAATCCTTCTTTGAGTCAGGCAAATGGACGAATGCCGACCGTAAGGCGATGGCCGATCGTGCCAAGGCAGCTATGCGAAAGCGCTGTCTGGCTAAAGAGAATATGGATTTAGCACAAAAGAATGCTGAAGTGCAGATTAATGCTTTTGTGAAGATGATAATAAGGAAGCAATAATACGAGCAGTATTGTCAGGCGCACATTCGTAGCCCAGTCGCTCGTGGATAGTTTTGTAGTCTTCAAGCATTTGTTGGCGTACGTTGCCTCCTGGCAGAATATTACGCAACTCATTGCGGATATTCTCAACAGAGAAACGGTCGGCAAAGAGTTCTAGTACCACTTCCTTGTCGGCAATAAGGTTGACAAGGGAGATATACTTGCACTTTATAATGTGATTGAAAGCCCAACGTATGAGAGAGGGAAATGGTGTTTTGTAACACACCACCTGAGGCACATTGAAACAGGCTGTCTCAAGTGTGGCAGTGCCTGAAGTGACGAGTGCTGCCGTAGCATTGCTAAGTAGTTCGTAGGTCTTGCCAAACTCTATCTTTATTCCCTCAACATTCTTAATAAACGGAGTATAGTAATCGGGCTCTATGCCAGGCGCTCCAGCTATAGTGATAGCATAGTTTTGAGCAAAGGGGGTACAAGCCCCAAGCATTGCGGGCAGGTTATCCTTTATCTCCTGACGGCGAGAGCCTGGGAGAAGAAGAATGTAGCCGTCAGCAGCATTCTTTGAACCTTGAACTTTTGAACTCTCTTTGGCAATAAAGTTTCTCACCTCATCAGCTGTTGGGTTGCCCACATAGTGAATAGGATAGTGGTGTTTTTCCTCAAAGAATTCTTTCTCAAACGGAAGGATGGAGAACATCTCGTCTATATCGCGCTTGAAATTCTTTATGCGATACTCTTTCCATGCCCATATCTTAGGAGCGATGTAGTAAAAAAGTTGAAAGTTGAAAGTTGATGGTTGAATGTTTATTTGCTTGCGCAAATATTTTGCCACGTTGAGATTGAAACCAGCATAGTCAACAAATATCACACAATCAGGGTTGTAGGAAAGAATGTCCTTTTTGCATTGGCGCATACCCTTCAAGATAGTGGGCAGATGGAGCAATACAGGAATGAAACCCATATATGCAAGGTCACGATAGTGACGCACCAAGGTTCCCTTGTTACCTGCAGCCTGTTGCATATTGTCGCCTCCAAAGAAGCGAAACTCTGCATTAGGATCTTCCTTAATGAGTGAAGAGATAAGGTGTGAGGCATGTAGGTCGCCACTTGCCTCACCTGCTATGAGATAATACTTCATGCTCTATTGATTCTTGCAAGGAATTTGTAATCAGTAGCATCAGCTGTGAGTGGAGTGATGGATGCATAGCCGTGAGCAAGAGCATAGGCATCTGTATCAGCAGCATCAGGCTCATCATTCTGGTAATAGCCTGTCATCCAATAATATGGTTTGCCATTGCCTGGATGCTTTCGTTCATCAACCTCGTTGCGCCAATGACCGTATGCCATGCGACAATAGCGTATCTCGCCATTCCACTCTTTCGGAACATTGACGTTAAGACTGGTGTAAAGAGGCAAACCTTCTTTGAGCACATTATTTACAATGTCGAGAATGAGCGACGACATAGGCGTGAAGTCTGCATCATCGTCATAATCGCACAAAGAGAAGGCTATGGACGGAATCTTCTTCATAGAACCCTCGATAGCAACCCCTACAGTGCCGCTGTAATGCAGATTGGTACTTGCATTATCACCATGGTTGATACCACTTATAACAAGGTCGGGCTTGCGTGGGCACACCTTGGCATAAGCCATCTTAAGGCAGTCAACGGGGGTTCCGCTACAACTCCATATGTCAATGGAAGTGTCGTTTTTGCCCTCATTATGACGGCGATGCTTTAGAGAAAGTGTGGTGGTGCTGAAAGCTCGCGAATATCCAGAGCGCACACTCTCCGGAGCACATACTATGATGTCGCCTATGCCGTTGAGTAGGTCTATAAGATAGTTCAGTCCCTTGGCATGATAGCCGTCATCATTTGAAACGAGAATCAATGGTTTCTTACTATTCATAGTTGCAAAGTTACTAAAAAACGAGTGCAGAACAAAATAAAAGTTTTATTTTTTATGCCGAGTGCATTGTAACTTATCTAAAGTTAATAAAAATAGTTTATAGTTCATGAACTTTTGAATTTTTTTTGTAACTTTGCACGACTAATACAGAATATTTTTATGAATGAAGCAGAGCACCACCTGCAAGCTCACGGTATAAAACCAACGGCAGTGAGGGTATTGGTATGGGAAGAAACATGCAAGCAGACAGAAACGTTTACCCTGCACGATATGGAGCAATGGATGCCCCATATGGACAGGAGTAGCATATTCAGGGCGTTGAAACTGTTTACAGAGCACCACTTGTTACACATGATAGACGATGGTACAGGACAACAGAAGTATTGCCTGTGCAGATGCGAGAATGGCGAGCATATCAACCATATACATTTTACTTGCACAAAATGCGGACGCACATATTGCCTAGAAGACTACATGATACCTATGGTGGAGATGCCTGAGGGCTTCGTGATGGAAGATGTGGAATATGTGGTAAAGGGCATTTGTGCTCAGTGTACGCAATAAACATGGTATATTCACGTTATATAAATGATGATTACAGCATCAGTAGTTACATATAACCATCACCTGCTCGATTTTGAGCCAGTACTGAGAAGTCTATTCGCTTCGCCAGTAGATATAGTATATGTTATAGACCACTCAGACGACGTGCTTGACCTCAAGCAAGAATTGCAGGAGTTTGCGCAACGTGTGCTGAATGGTGAACCAGAATTGAAGCAAAAGGCAGAAAAAGGTTTTAAACTGATTTATCTGCCTCACGAGAACAATGGTTACGGGGGAGGACACAATGTGGCTCTGAAAGAGGCGCAGAAACTTGGGAGTAAGTACCATCTGGTAGTGAACCCTGATGTGTGGTTCGGTCCTGAGGTTATTCCTGCATTGATAAGCTATATGGACGACCATGAAGAGGTGGGACAGATGATGCCAAAAGTGATGTATCCCAACGGACAGATACAGAGACATGCAAAATTGTTGCCGACACCTTTGGATTTTATAGGTAGGCTTTGTCTGCCTAATTTTATGATAAAAAGGAGGAATTCCAGATTTGAGTTGGTGCAGTCTGGATTATCTAAAATAATGAATGTGCCTTATTTGTCGGGTTGTTTTATGTTTTTTAGAATGTCGGCGATAGATGAAGTGGGAATGTTCGATGAACATTTTTTTATGTATGCCGAAGACATAGACATGACACGTAGGATGCACCAAAGATATAAAACGTTATACTTCCCCAAAGTCTCGATATATCATACCTTTACTAGAGGTTCGAGAAAAAGTCTGAAATTGCTGTTAGTTCATATCATCAATATTATTATGTACCTTAATAAATGGGGATGGTGGTTTGATAAAGAGCGTAAAGAAGTAAATAACGAGGTGTTGAGCAAAATCGGAGGAAAGGTGTAAGTTTAAGCATGCTAAAGAGAATTCTCATATTGATAATTGCGATGATTGTTACATTGTCAGTAGCAATGGCCGATGCTGTGGGAACATGGAAACTCTATCCGTCGTATGCTAACGTGACAGGTGTTGAACCAACAGGTAGCAAGGTGTATGTGCTTGCCGATGGCAATCTGTATTCATATAATGTGAAGACAGAGGAAATAAGAGAATATAATATTAGCACCAATCCTGCTTTAAGCAGTCGTGACATTACCCATATTATTTGGGTTAAGGCTACGAACAAACTCCTGATAGTGTACTCTGATTATATGATAGATATACTATCAGCAAAAGACGACATAACATCTATTGTAGGTCTGAAGAATGCTTCTTCACAAAAAGACAAAACAGTTAAACAACTTTCTGTTATCGGACAGTATGTGTATATTACAGTAGGTCTGGGGATAGTTAAGGTTGACACTAAGGATGAATACATAGTTGCTACTTATAAACCAGACGAAGAAGTGGATGGAATGCCAGAGACAACAGGTAGTACCACTACTAAGGATGGTCCTGATGGCATTGTGTATTATGATTCCACAAACAAATGCTGGTGGGGTGCAAATGCGGAAAGCAAGTTGACTAAATATATAGAAAAGGATGGAACGATAGTCGCAGCCTCTTCAGGTGTAAGACCAGACAGTCCTTTTACGAGTGCTTGTTGGAGACTTTACAAGCATGATGGTAAATTATTCGTCACGGCAGGAGCTTTTGCAGCAGGATTGTCCGAAGTACATGGTTCGCGATCAGGAATGATACAATATTTTGATGGTGCCACATGGACAAAGTTGGAAGATCCAGGAAAAATGACAGGATATGATTATATCGCTGCCAACTGTATGGTGTTCGACCCAAAGGATAAGAATCACTTTTGGGTAGGTGCACGTTCAGGATTATATGAGTATAAGGATTATAAACCAATTAGAGCATACAATAGTCAAAACAGTGCGATGTCACCTCTGTACAATTCGGATATTACTTGTTCAAGTGTTTCATCAATGACTTATGATAGTGGTAATAACCTGTGGGTGATGAATGGTTGGTGTGATAATTTCATAGTTCGTTTTAGTAGCAATAACGAATCTAAGAATTTTCCACACACCCAATACAATTTTACACACCTCACGACCATAGATATTCAAGGTGTATTTGTGAGTCCTTCTAATGGATATATGTTTATGGTGAATTCCGAATATAGACACATTGTCTTATATTACTACGATTATATCAACGATCGTCTTAATGGCATAACTTCTTTTCTTAATGAAGACGGCTCAAATATTAATCCTGCATACCTATACGATATTGATGAAGACGAAGAGGGTAACTTGTGGATCGCATCAACATCAGGACCTTTCTATTGGGCTAAGGAAGATATGGCAAAAGGCAATGCTACATTTATACAGCATAAGGTAAACAGGAATGATGGCTCTGGACTTGCTGACTATCTGTTGGCAGGTGTACCTACACGTTGTATATCCATAAATGCAGCAGAACAAAAATGGTTTGGAACAAATGGAGAGGGCGTGTATCTCATAAGTAGCGATAATAACACTCAGTTGCATCATTTTACTACTGAGAACAGTTATTTGCCATCAAATACGGTGTATGATATATATGTAGATTCCGAAACGGGTGTTGTATGGTTTGCTACAGAAAAAGGACTATGCTCCTATCAGTCTGATGTGGTAGAATCGTATGGTGATTTAAGTAGTGATAACGTATATGCCTACCCCAATCCTGTGGAGCCAGATTTTACGGGTAGTGTCACCATCATGGGATTAACACACGGAAGTCAAGTGACTATTACTACACCTTCAGGATATGTTGTAAACAAAGGTACATGCTCTGGTGGTATGTATCAGTGGAATTGTTGCGATTTGGGTGGAAGACGAATTGCTTCTGGAGTTTATAATGTTCTAGTCGCAACTAATGATGGAGAGAGCGGTTGTGTAACAAAGATAGCCGTGATAAGATAGAGAATGATAAGTAAGTTACATATGGTGTGTTTAGCTCAGCCATATCCCCCAAATTATGGAGGGGCGGTTGATATGTTTTATAAGCTAAAAGAACTCCATAATGCAGGTATAGATATAACACTTCATGTATTTCTATACGGCAAAAATAAAAAAAGTGAGGAACTTACTCGGTTTGCATCAAAGGTATTTTATTATAAGCGATATACAGGTTTAATAAGTCAGTTAGGTATTAAACCATACATTGTAAAAAGTAGACAAAATCAAAAATTACTAAGAAATCTGTGTGTGGATGATTCTCCGATTCTTTTTGAGGGGATTCATACTTGCGCTTTTTTAGGACATCCATTATTGCGTAATAGATATAAGATTGTTAGGATGCATAATATAGAACATGAGTTTTATAAGAAGTTGGCATCTTATCATCCCTTTTCTTGGAGGGCGTTATTCTTTAAGATAGAAGCTTGGAAGTTGGAACGCTATGAAAAAATCCTAGAGTGCGCCAATAAGATTCTGGCTATCTCGTCTGCAGATGTTGCGCAACTACAAGAGAGATATCCCAATAATGAAATTAAGTTGTTAAATTGCTTCTTCGACAATACTGCTGTAAGTGGTGTCACAGAAACGAACTCTTTTTTGCTATATCATGGAAATTTGTCTGTAGCAGAGAATATTCATGTGGTAGAATATCTAATTTCAGAAATAGCCCCAAATGTAAAATGCGAATTGGTGATAGCAGGTTTGAATCCGTCTGAAGGTTTACGTAAAAGGGCTTCTGCAGTTTCCAATGTGAAATTAGTAGCTAATCCATCAGAAAAGCAAATGTGTGAGTTGATAGCTTCTGCTCAAATAAATATTTTGATAACATTTCAGCATACGGGAGTAAAGTTGAAATTGCTTAATGCTCTTTACAAAGGAAATGGACATATTATAGCCAATGGTGATATGCTCTATGGTACGAAAGTCGATACGCTTTGTGTAAGGGCAGATAAAACAAGTGAGATTTTGCAGGCTATAAACAGACTTATGACAGAGAAGGTGCCAAAGGAACAAGTTCTTTTGAGACGTGAAAAAATTAGTAATCTTGGATATAACAGAATAGACGAAATAGTAGAAATAAGATAATCAGGGTGAGAATTGTTTTTGTTATAGATCGCATATCTTCAGTTGGAGGTTTTGAGCGTATACTCACGGATAAGATGAATTATCTCACTGAGTATACTTCTGCTGAGGTTATCCTCGTTACTGTATGGAAAGATAGAGGACATTCAGCCTACTCAATAAGTGATAAGGTGAGATGTGTAGACCTAAGTGTTCCACTCTCATATATTGGATTCCCTATAGCTATGCCTTGGGCACTTCACCGTTTTAATAAAGAAATGAAACGTCTTAATCCTGATGTCATAGTACTCTCTCGTGCGCTAGGAGCATTCTTTGTTGCTTTCTCATCATGGCGTGGGAAAATGGTTTACGAATCTCATGTTCCATTGAAGTATTTGAACCACAAATGGGTATATCCCCTGATGCTTAAGAGAATCCACAGCGTAGTTTGTCTCACTAGTGGTGACGCAGAAGATGTGATGCAGATGTGTAGTAGATTGAGATGTAATCCTTATATAAAAGTTATTCCAAACTTTAGTTGTATAGGGTCTAACCAATTACCCGACTATAATTCTCCAGTCATTGTTGCTGCAGGTAGACGATGCCCAGAAAAGAATTTCGAGAGATTAGAAAAACTATGGTGTGGGGTAAAGAAGAACAATACCAGCTGGCAACTAAAGATACATCATGACACGAAAGATATGATATCAGCATATCTTGAGGGCTCAATCTTTGTTATGACCTCCCGCTTTGAAGGTTTTGGTTTGGTATTAATCGAAGCTATGAGTTGTGGTTTACCCTGTATTGCCTTTGACTGCCCATATGGTCCACGAGATATAATAGAGGATGGTAAGACAGGCTACCTTATACCATACGACAATGACGATATATTTATAGAGAAACTAACCTGCTTGATGGAGCATCCTGAGGAAAGAGAGCGTATGGGTAAAGCTGCTAAGGAGGCTGTGAAGCGTTTCTCTCGTGATAGAATAATGAATGAGTGGGAAAAATTTTATTTTCAATTATAAATGACTTGCACGGTCGTGTCTCTTACCAGCCAAACACACGGATATCCTTCTGCAAAGGCTGTAGCGATAGCTTGGTTTATTTCTTTCTTGTTATCTGCTACAATAATGTGTTCTATTTCTTTTGGCCATATGTAGTCATTCTCGTATTCTACGCTAACACCATAACCGATGCAGTCGTATGGTCTCACGCAGAACATTGAATACTTTGGATATTGTGTGTCAATTATCACCGTTTTGCATTTATCTACAGGTTTCTTCATTTGACTGATGGTATATAATGCCATTTGACGTCCCATTTCGCCTGATTGGTATGCCTTAATGACATGGTGTACATCACTAATTATAGCCGATGTCACCCATAGAATAACTATGCATACGTGTTGTATCCTAACTTTGATATCATTTGTTAGGACTCCCATGATTAAAGCAGATATACAAATAGCGCTGTATGCGTGCATCACAGTGAATATCGTAGCAAGATGTATGCCTACGATTAATAACAAACAGAGGAAAAGCGATATCAAAAGTTTGGAATTATTATAGTTCCTAATGCGGTGTATCACAAAGACAGCATAAGGTATAGTAAATAACACAGTTATTACTGCCAGTAGTACGATTCTACTTGGTGCGTGAAGAATGCTGACATAGTCAAGTGGCAACCAGGGGAATACGCAGAACATTCCAATGTTTCGGGCAATCATTTTGATACCACCCTCTGTATAAACGCCGGTACTAACAATTGCAAGATTCGATAATGAAAGCCGAACGATAAGATATATGCAGGGGTATATAAATAACTTTGAAGCATCACCGAATGCCTGCTTGAGCGTTCTTTTGCCAATACCACAACTCAATATAGGGGGAATCAAGAAGAATATCAGTCCATTTTCTTTCCATAGGGTAGAAAGTATTATTAGGCATCCCATAATGAAATGTTTTATCCAGATATTCTTGTTGCTGAAGTCTGAGAGGTAATAGTATATAGCCCAAAGACCGAATAACATGGAGTATGCTTGATTAACAGAATCTACATCAAGAACTGTACCCAATATTCCTGGACTAAGCATAAAGAATAGTAGAGTGATAAGCAGTCCACGTTGCCGTATTCCTAACTGACTGCCTATACCATATATGAGGAAAGAGTTTATAGTATGTGCTATGCCTATCAAAAGGTGATTCAGATGTGGAAATAGATGATGGTTCGTGGTATTTATAAATCCTAATAATCCATCAAAAGGACGCCAATAAGTAGTTAATGGAAATAAAGATTTAGGAAATGGCGTGCCCAAGTGTGGACTACACAGATACCCCCAATCATCCATAGTGGGACGCAGAAACATACTGATTAGTGTAGTCAAAATGCCTCCCAATAGAATCATGAAGTGAATTTTTGATATTTTTATGCGATACATTATGATGTGATGTTTAGGTGTCAATTATTCTCTCGATTGCGCAGATTATGCAGGACTGGAAATACTTTTATGAGACTCTTCCACACTAGCTGTGTACACATATTATATGCTATGTGTGAGTATATGTAATGTAAGGAGCCATGATAATTTACAGCTTTGGCAAGGTCATGCGTCATTTGAAGCATATTAATGCCGTAACGGAAGTGCTTAAGAATATTAGGTCTGGTTATGGAGTTCGTATCTATAGTGTAGTAATAAGTGCGGTCGGGTAGGTTGATAAAGTCTCCTTTTGTTCCAAGTAGCACTATTAGTTGTTTGTCTTCGGCGTTGTATCTTCTGCCTGAGAAGAATTGTGGATGTTCCTGCATCAGTTCCATAATGGCAGTGCGTTTCGTTATGGCATAGAAAACATTTTGGTCTGCTCGCTGATGCATCATTCCCTTTATAACGTTCGGCCCTTTTATCAGCCCGTATGGAAACAAATTGTTTTCTGGCTTTTTTATTTCTCCCGTGCTATCCATTCTGTAATATACCTGTGTAAAAACCTGCACGACATCGGGATTGTTTTCTATGGTTGCAAGGCACAGTTGCATACGTCCAGGACACCATTCGTCGTCCCCAGCGCACTCCATAATGTACTCTCCCTTTGCTTCCCTCACACAGTCGTAGTAATTGTCCACAATGCCTTTATTTGGGGCTTTTGGCATTATACGTATTATGTCAGGATATCTGCGAGCGTACTCTTCGCACACCTTCCTAGTATTGTCAATAGAAGCATCCTCCCCTATGATAATTTCAAATGGAACACTACATTGTTGGACAAGTATAGCATCTAAAGCCCGTGCTATGGTTGCCTCTTGGTTGTATGTGCACACTATGACGGAAATAGCTACCATGGTTTTAACGGATTTTTGTCTGTAATTAGTTCAAGGTCAGTAGTCTTGCCATCTTTGCGATGTACGATAGTCATGGCATTGCATAGGTTTTGTGGTTGCTTTATTTTTGGCATATCTCCCACTGCTTGCATTACCGTTAATTCGGTAATGTTTATGCCTGTTGATTTCTCTATAAGAAATGGGATGAGGTTTCCCCCATTACGAGGTCCTATTTCTATAACCCACACCTGTCCTTGCTTATCCACAAGATATTCTACGTTGCATGGCCCTTGCTTGAAACCTATCTTCGTTAATATGCCTTGTACGGTCTCTTTTGCTGTTCCTTGCAAACAAGGATCTTGCCTAGAGGGATAAACCAAGGCTGCGGGCACGAATGGTTCTTCAGGACGTTTGTATTGGTCGCACATTCCCCAAAAGGCAATTTTGCCGTCAATAACAAAAATGTCTCCATCTTGTTGTAAACCTACGCTATCTATATAGTCCTCCAAAAGGGCAGTTTTTGAAGGGGATACGCTTATTGTCTCCTCCCAATGCCTTTCTATGTCACTGACAGATTCGATTGCAAAAACCCCCTTGCTGCCTGCGGAATCCGTAGGTTTTAGCATGAGTTTGTGGTTTGTGTTCTCAAAAATGCTAATGGCTTCTTCAACAGTATTTACCTTTACGTTTTGTGGGGTAAGAAAGCCTTCCCTTTGCATAAATTTACGAAAGAGGTCTTTATGAGTCATTGTATATATTACATCATAGGGATTGCCTGGTAAGCCCATTTTTTCTTGCACATATGCAGCGACAGGGGCAAGAACGTCTGAGCAGAAGGGCACTATTCCGTCAATCTCCAGTCGCTGTGCCTCTTTCAACACAGCCTCGTTGTCTATTATGTCCACCTTACAATACTCATCGGCAATCCTATGTCCAGGGTTGCCTTCATGCAAATCAGTGCTTATGGTGAAGTAGCCCAACTGTTTTGCAGCTTTTGTGGCTTCAGCCTGCACGTAATTGCCACCGAGTATCATTATGCGTTTCTGTTTCATTCTGTATGTATCAATCCTAATCGGAATACTATGCGCAGTTGCCAGTAGAAGAGTCTAAATGTAGGCATCATAGCGAAACGAGGTTTTAGAATTTCGGTTAGAGGTAGTTCGCTAAAGTGTAGGGTAGAGTATGTATTATCCAACCTTTTCCATATATCTTTTCTGTCTTCTTTTGAGAAGGTTTTTCCATATTTCCAATAGAGGTAGCAAGCTCCTATGAGTTCCCTCCATCGTCTCACGTCAAGGCGTTTTATCATATTGTCACATACTCCGAGTTTTATGAGATGATGTTTAAGCGACAGACGACATTCCAGTATCTCGAAACGCTTTATACTTATCTTTTTTGTGTATGATGTTGGATTTTGGTAATAATAGTACTTACCATCTCCTAATGCTACTTTCCTTGATTTTAGAAATATGAGATGAGTTGTCGTTTCGTCGCCATACTGTCCAAATTTTTCCTCTTCAGGCATATTTTGTTCCAAAGGTGAGCGTGTTATGCCTAGTCCGGGTATATCCCATTGCATACTCCAATAGCATGCTTCTTCCCCTGTCATTATTTTTTTCTTGACCTTCGGATTTATGGGAAATTGAGAAATAAATGGGGCGTGGGGAGTGTCCTTGACAAGCATGAGTTTGTATAGGACAAAATCTAACTCAGGATCCGCAACCATCATGTTAATGCTCAGTTCGATAGCATCCATTGCAAGGGTATCGTCAGCATCAACTGTCGTCATAAACTCGCCCTTAGTTTCCTTCATACCCTTATTGCGTGCTGCAGGTGCTCCACTATTTTTCTCCATGCAGAGAATCCTTATGCGTTCATCTTTGCTCGCATACTGTTGAATAATAGTCATTGTATCATCGGTAGAAGCATCATCCACGACGATAATCTCGATATTGCTGTATGTTTGGGCTATTATTGAGTCCAGACATCGTGGCAAATATTGCTCAGCGTTATATGCGGCTATTACTATTGATACCAATGGCTTTTTCATCGTTTCTATTATTGTTGCATACTATCTGTTTTTGTCTTATAGAATTTCCATGAAGCAAATAGACTTATAGCAAATATTAGCACACTTGTTACCCAATATCTCCATCCACTTAATATTGATGTCAGGGCATAGGTGGTAATCAGTATTATTAGATGCGATATAATCAGCAACAGGTGAGAACGTGATATGCGTATTTTGTAGTAGAAGATGGATAATGCCATCACCGCTATAACGTCTATTGAAGCACTTATAACCTTGCCTACGCCTGCTCCAAAGAGTCCGTCATAGGTAAAGCCCACCAAAATCATCGTCATGGTTATGGTGCTAATAGTCTCTACGATTAGGAACATTTTTGAGTCACCAGCTGCCAAAGGCAGGTAAGCTGCGGGTATGTAGATAGCACCTAGTAACACGCCAAAAACAGATATCCTTGCCATAGGAATCATTTCGACAAAGGAGTTGCTATAGAGGATGGGAACGAGAATGGGCATTGCCACAAGTAATGCTACAGTCATGGGCCCAACAAGCATAAGTAGTACTTCCATCTGTTGACAAACGGCAGTGTTCCTTTTCTTTATATCATCTACAACTCCAGAAAGACGTGGGAAGAAATCCGTGCTTACAGCATTAAAGAGTAGTGCTGCATATGTACCAGTAATTGTGTAGCCAGCTCGGTAAAGTCCCACTGTTACCTCATTTGACAGGTTGTTGATGTGCGACATGATGAGCAATTCCATACCATGTGCCATTATGCCCGTTAAGACAAAACATGCCCCAAGTTTTAACATGGGTATGCCATGCTTAAGTTCTCTCCAACTCCAATTAAATATTGGTTGGCTATAGCGATACGAAGCATATACTGTGGTGAATGCACTGGCAAGGCACGATGCCAGTATAGCAGGTAAAATACCTTGCAATCTCCAATAGTAGTAAATCGGTAGGGTGATGAAAAGTGCAAGGAAGATATTGAGTGTGGAGAGTAGTGCCACAGTCTTTAGTTTTCGTATAGCTTTCAGCACGACCAATTCGCCGCATGTAATGGTGCTCAGTGCCACAGCTGGCGAAAGCAATACATATCCCCAGGTGTGCTCTGTGTCTTGGAACGTCATCAGAGATAAGGGTTGTGCAGATAATATAGTTATGAATATCCCCAACATACCCAATAGCAACTCCCAAGAACGCAATAGGGATATTTGTTTTTTTAGCTCTGCTTTACAGAGGGCTATCTCATCCGTGGTATTTGCATTTGTGAGTTTCTCGTAAGACTTGGAGATATCACGTACCCCACTCTGATCCATGCCACAGTTTGTGGTCTCATGCACCAGTTCGCGAGTCTCATTGTAGATAGAATTTAGTCCAACACCCGCAGGACCTATCAGGAGGGCAACAAATTTAGTTCTGATAAGTCCCATGATAATGGTCAGTCCTTGTACACTGCCAAACAAAGTTGTAGCCTTGAAGATATTTTTATATGCTAAATTCATATTTTATGCAAAGGTACAAAATAATTATTAATTATGGACTATGAACTATGAACTATTTTTTGTACCTTTGCATAGTATTATGCATAAAAAGCGAATAGAATACATAGATTTAGCAAAGGGTATATGTATGTTCCTTGTTGTTATGGGGCACATACAAGAGGCTTTCGCGAGTGAAGAAATAAAGGAAATTAGTTATGTACTATCTTATTTCAGGATGCCTCTCTATTTTATGCTTAGTGGAATGTTTTTCAAGAAGTATAATAGTTTTAGGTATTTTTTCACCAAGAAGGTCAACCATTTGCTTGTCCCTTATCTTAGCTTTCTTCTGTTGGGACTCCTTACTTTTCGCAATTATCCTATTTGGTTTCTCTTCAGTCTTTTTTTTTCCAACATAGTGTTCTACTTCTGCAAGTTGTTGTCTGAACGCCTAGGCCATGAGAGTATTCTCCCTATCTTATGTATTATCTTTCCTGTTGTTGGCTTTTACCTTCCTAATGGCAGAGGATGCACTGATTTGTTGGCAGAACATCTATATTATATCGAGACATCCTTAACCTGTATTGGCTTCTACTGTGTTGGTTACTACCTCAAGAATAATACGGAATTTCTAACATCTATTCATGTTAGAGAGGGGGTGGTTTTTGTCATTCTTTGTGCGTTGATTGTTTATGGGGTAGGGTGGTATTATGACTATGCCGATACAGGTTTTCGTCTAAACTTTTTCGAGTTTCCTATCTTACCTCTTTATATAGCAGGTTTAGCTGGCAGCGTTGGCATAATTTACTTAGCCAAGTTGTTGTGTTATCTACCTTATTTCTCTTTTATTGGACGCTATAGCATAATTGTCCTTTTGACCCATTTCCCTATCACGACTGTGTTAGTAAAGCTTTTGCCTGGCAAAATGCTGTTAGTCACCATTTTAGTATTGCTTCTCGAGATTCCTGTAATCCTTGTTGGTAAGAGGTGTTTTCCTTATCTTTTTGCGCAGAAGGAACTTTTCCCTTTGCACTCTAACTCCTAAATCTCCTTTGCTCCCATTCTACTCATCCTTACAAATAAATCTTAAATTGCTTGTATGTCGTACCTCTGCCTCCGAAGCCTTCTTTTTGGGCTATGAGGTTCTCGTTAAGATATTTGCCTCCCTGCTCGTTGCTGTTGCCGAAGTCCATATACCTATAGCCGTACTTTTGGAAATCAGACATCAGCGTCAGGTAGAGTAGGTCGAGCACTCCGTCTTGCTTGCCCTGTGGTGTGGCGTGACCATATTGTATGTGTATACAAGTTTTGTTTGCAATATACACCACGCAGCCTCCCTCGGCTTTGCCGTCTTTGATGACTAAGAAGAGTCGTATGTTTTTGGGGAAGCGTGAATGAAGTAGAAGAATCTCTTGAAGAGTATGCACGGGTTTCAGATTGTATCTATCCATCAGGTTTGCTTCCATGATGTGCCAAAATTGCTTGTAGTCAGTACTTTCAGTTATATTGTATCCAGACTGCTTAGCCTTTGTGGCTCCTCGTTTGCGACGGCGCTCTATGCCAGGGTATGCAGTACAATCATTAAGCGGAATGGTGGTTGAGATGAGACAGCTCTCCATCATTGCTCCACTGCGCCATAGTGCGTATTCATCTTCTTCAGCTGGGCATAGGTGATAGCATGTAGGTATCTGCTTATAATGCCATTCCTTAAAACCTTTCTCCTTCAGGTAGTTCTTCGTTATTGAGAATATCTCCAATACCTCGGCTGCTCGACTCTTCTCTGACATCACCAGTCCTCCATATGTCAAGCCTTGATGACTATATAGTACATTGTCTTTCTCGTTGGCAGGGAGTAGGGCGATGAGTCTGTCCTTATCGTTGTAGAACATCAGCGAGTGGTCTGTGAAGCGGTCGCTGTGGTAGTCCATATAGCCACGCAAAAAGAGGAAGGTTCCGTTTTTGGAATCTTCCACAAATTTGTCCCACAGTGGGGCATCACTTGCCGTATATCGCCTTAAACTCGTCATAATCTCTTATATACTCACTCTCATCATAGTGCTCAGACGCAAGACACATGCACACAGCTCCAGAAGAGAAATCCTCCAAAGAGCGCCATACTCCAGGCACAAGTAGTAATCCCTCCCATGGGTGGTTGAGTAGCACCTCTTTCTTTTCCAGACCATTGTCGAGTACTACCTTGAAAGAACCACTTACGGGGATAAGCAGTTGCTTAAGACTTTTGTGGGCATGACCGCCACGGCTTTCTCCGCCTGGCACGTCATATATCCAGTATGCACGCTTTATTTCAAAAGGGACATCGGTTGCTTGCTCGGCAACGGTCAGATTTCCCCTTGTCTTATCGGTGATTTTTTTTAGAGAAATTATCTTGCAATCATTCAGGTTGGCCATGACTTGTAATTAAAGTTTCGTGCAAAGGTACAAATAAAAGTTGAGAATTGAAAGTTGAAAGTTGAAAATTATGATGTTCGTCCCTAATTTTCTTAATTCTTAATTCTCAATTCCTAATTCTTATTACCTTTGCAGATAATCCATGACCTTTTGTGATGTCATATTGCCATTGCCTCTCGATGGGTTGTTTACCTACTCTGTGCCAACGGAGTGGGAGAGTGCTGTGCAACCTTTTGTGAGGGTCATAGTGCCATTTGGTATTACCAAGACTCACACGGCACTCATTGTGCGAGTGCATGATGAGGCTCCTCAGGGCAATATCACCATCAAACCTATTATGTCGGTGGTCGATAAGTCGCCTGTGTTGCTGCCTTCGCAATATAAGCTGTGGCAATGGATTAGCAACTACTATATGTGTCCGCTTGGAGACATTCTGAGTGCGGCTATGCCTCAGGGTATGAAGAAAGAAGACGGCTATCGTCCACGTCTCGAAACTTATATACGTATAGGTGACAATTATGCCAATCAGCAGTCCTTACATAATGCCCTCAATATTCTGTGCAGGGCGCCCAAGCAGTTGGAGGTGTTCTCTACCTATCTGCGGCTCTCAGGTATGGATGGAGGTAAGGTGGATAAGGAGATAACGCGTGAGGAACTTATAAATGCCAGTCATGCTACTGCCCCTATTGTCAAGGCATTGGTTGATAAGGGTATGCTATCCCTTTATAATAAAGAGGTGGGACGTCTTAACACAGGTGGCGAGTCACATCCTGAGCGCATAAAGCCACTTTCCGTAGCACAGAATAATGCGATGGAATCGCTTAATTCTCCTTCAGGAGTATCCCTTCTTCATGGAGTGACGTCTTCAGGCAAAACGGAGATATACATCCACATGATACAAGAGGCGATAGACAGAGGCGAACAAGTGATGTATCTGTTGCCTGAGATAGCGCTGACTGTGCAGATGACGCAGAGGTTGCAACATGTATTCGGCAATCGTCTGGGTATATACCATTCTAAGTATTCCGATGCCGAGCGTGTGGAGATTTGGCAAAAGCAGTTGTCACAAGAGCCTTATGACGTAATACTGGGTGCCCGCTCAGCCGTTTTTCTGCCTTACCAGCGACTGGGACTGGTGATAATAGATGAGGAGCATGAGACATCTTTCAAGCAACAAGACCCTGCGCCTCGTTATCATGCTCGTTCTGTGGCACTTATGATGGCTTCGTGGGCAAAGGCGCGTGTAGTGTTGGGTACCGCAACCCCTTCTGCAGAAAGCTATTACAATGCTACTCAGGGTAAATACCATCTAGTGGAACTTAATCAGCGTTATCGCGACCTTAAACTGCCTCATATCAATGTGGTAAATACCCAGGACCTTAGACGTAGAAAAATTATGCGTGGACTGCTCTCTCCCCAACTGGAACAGGCAGTAAGACAGGCTCTTGAACGTGGCGAACAGGCTATATTGTTCCAAAACCGCCGAGGTTATTCCTCTGTAATAGAGTGTCACCAATGCGGATGGAGTCCACGCTGTCCACATTGTGATGTGTCTCTAACTTATCACAAAACCACTGATAGTCTTACTTGCCACTATTGTGGCTACACTATGCGTATGCCCCAGGGTTGTCCGGAATGTGACAACCTTGACCTATATAATCGCGGCTCTGGTACGGAGAAGGTGGAGGATATCATTGCATCGACATTCCCCAAGGCGAGGGTAGCTCGTATGGACCTCGACACCACTCGCACCCTCGGAGCCTATCAGCGCATTATTGCTGAGTTTTCGAGTGGTAAGACCAATCTGCTCATAGGAACCCAAATGGTTACTAAGGGTTTGGATTTTGATAATGTCTCAGTGGTGGGAATACTGTCGGCTGACACTATGCTCAACCAACCCGATTTTCGTGCCTATGAACATGCCTTTATGATGATGACTCAGGTGGCTGGCAGGGCAGGAAGAAAGGGCAAACAAGGACAGGTGATATTACAGACGGCTCGTCCTGATTTGCCTGTAATATGCCATATAGTATCAGGCAACTATGAGGCATTCTTCCGCTCATTGATGAAGGAACGCAAGTTGTTCCACTATCCTCCTTTCACCCGACTTATCTACATCTATCTGAAACATAAGGATGAGAATGTGGTCAACACTGCTGCCATAGAACTTAGTAGTCGCCTTCGCCAGTCATTTGCTGAGCGAGTGCTCGGCCCTGACAAACCTGCAGTAGCAAGAGTTAAAACTCTTTTCATACGAAAAATAGTATTGAAGCTTGAAACTTCACTCGGCATTTCATCCACTCGATCATCCATTCGTTCCACGGTTGATGCCATGATGCAAGATGCTCGCTATAAGTCACTCCTTATTTATTACGATGTTGACCCTGAGTGAGGGACTAGATGATGAATGTTCTATCTATCCCTCCATACGCAGAGGCATTACTTCTGCGTGCAGAGGGGCTGCTTCTGCACGCTGAGGCATTACTTCTGTATGTGGAAGCATAGCCGGAAGTTGTAGAAGCATTGCCGGAGCATATTGAAGCAAAAAAAAAGTTTTTTAGTGCTTAACCTCCCTATATTGCTCCTCAGCCCAGTGTTTATGCGGGTTGAGCATAGGGAGGTACCTCCCTTAGACCTCCCTATAGACCTCCCTATAACCTCCCTTAGACCTCCCTATTATTTGGAGGAAAGAAAAATAATGCTTACTTTTGCATTAAAATTAAGATGCGATGGTACGCTACGAGATAATACACCCTGAAGACTATCCTGACGACAGGATAGATGCTATGCTGAGAGCCCTGCCTGAGTGGCGAAGGGAGGAGGCTATGCGTTTTAAGCATAGGCAGGGTAGGGTGGAGTGCGTACTTGTCTACTGGCTCCTGAGTAATATGTTAGGTTACAAGCCTGAGTTTGAAAGGGGTGAGCATGGGAAGCCATTCGTTAATGCTAACGTTAACCATAACATTAACGTAAAGATAAACTTCAACCTCTCTCATTGCAAGGAGGCTGTGGCTTGTGTCATAGGCGATGATGCTGAAGTGGGCATTGATGTGGAGTGCTTGGGTAGGTATAAACCATCGCTGGCGGAATATTGCATGAGCAACGATGAACTGAAGCAAATAGCTGAAGCGGACGATTCGGATGCTGAGTTCACTATGTTATGGACAAAGAAGGAGGCTCTGCTGAAGATGACAGGCGAGGGGATTACTGACGACATGAAGGGATGTCTGAAGAGTGCTCGCATGGAGGGAGTAACCATAGAAAGTGGAATAAACAAGGAAAAAGGCTATGCATGGAGCGTGGCGAGTAAGATATGGCAATAATAAAAAGTGTTTACGGAAAGACCCCAAAGTGGGGCAAGAACTGCTACTTCAGCGAAACAGCTGCAGTGGTAGGTGAGGTAACGATGGGCGACGAGTGCTCGGTATGGTTCAGTGCAGTGGTGAGGGGCGATGTGGCTCCCATAACTATGGGTAACAGATGCAATGTGCAGGATTGTGCCTGTGTGCATGTTACCAATACCACCGGTCCTACGGTTATGGAGGATGATGTCACGATAGGGCATAATGCCACAGTGCATGCCTGTACTCTGAGGAAAGGCTGTCTAATAGGCATGGGCGCTACTGTGCTCGATGGAGCGGATATAGGTGAAGGCGCCATAATAGCAGCAGGAGCCTTGGTGCTTGGAGGCACTAAGGTGGGCGACCATGAGATATGGGGAGGTGTGCCTGCGAAGTTTATAAAGAAGACTTCACACAACCAAGCAGAGAGCTATGCGGCACACTATGCCGAGTATGCTAAAGAATATCTTAAGGAATAACGCAAGTTTTTCCTAGTTTGGTTGTGTATGTCAAGGTTTTTTTGTACTTTTGCACAGCAAAGTATAATTCTCAATTTTCAACTATAAAGAAGTATGGCTTACAACTTACTTAAAGGAAAGAAAGGCATCATCTTTGGTGCTCTTAACGATCAGTCTATAGCATGGAAGGTGGCTGAGCGCGCAGTGGAGGAAGGCGCGGAGATAGTATTGACAAATACAGCGGTGGCTATTCGAATGGGTACGCTTGACGAATTGGCAAAGAAGACTAATGCCAAGGCTGTTATACCCGCTGATGCCACGAGCGTGGAGGATTTGGAAAACTTATTCAAGGGTGCGATGGAAGCTCTTGGCGGACAGATAGACTTCGTGCTCCACTCTTGCGCTATGTCAGTGAATATGCGTAAGAAACGTACATACGACGACCTTGACTACGGTTTCCTTGATAAGACTCTCGACATTTCAGCAATCTCATTCCACAAGATGATACAGGTAGCAAAGAAACTTGATGCCATTGCTGAATGCGGCAGTATTGTTGCCCTGACTTACGTGGCTAGTCATCGTACATTCTTTGGATATAACGACATGGCTGATGCTAAGGCACTGCTTGAGTCTATCACTCGTAGTTTTGGCTATATCTATGGTCGTGAGAAGCAGGTTCGTGTCAACTGTATTTCGCAGTCGCCTACCCTTACCACAGCTGGTGGAGGTATCAAGGGATTCGACGGAATGCTCGACTTTGCTGATCGTATGTCACCATTGGGTAATGCCAGCGCTGATGACTGCGCAGACTATTGCATGACGCTCTTCTCAGACCTTACTAAGAAGGTTACGATGCAAACGCTGTTCCATGATGGTGGATTCTCTAACATGGGTATGTCACTGCGTGGTATGACACAGTATAACAAGTCATTCATACCAGAGAACACAGACGAGAAGACAGGTAAGATAATCTACGGATAACAAGATGGGAGGCTTTTTCGGTACAATACAGAATAAAAGATGTGTAGAAGAATTGTTCTACGGCATCGACTACCAGTCACACCTCGGTACTAAGCGTGGAGGTATGGCAACCTTTAGCAAAGAAACTCAGGGTTTCAGACGCTCTATTCACAATCTTCAGAACGCGTATTTTCGCACAAAGTTTGAAGACGAACTTCCTCGCTTCTTTGGTGAAAAGGGAATAGGTGTAATAAGCGACACTGATGCCCAACCGCTACTGATGAATTCCCATCTCGGACGTTTTGCCCTTGTTACCGTAGCTAAGATAAACAATGCTGATGAAGTGGCTGAACATCTGTTAAAGGAGAATATGGTGCTCAGTGAGTTTTCTTCGGGCAGAATAAACCCTACCGAACTCGTAGGATTGCTTATTATAAAAGGTAAGAACTTCGTTGAGGGAATAGAGAATGTGTATAAAACCATTAAGGGTTCATGCTCTATGCTGATATTGACAGAGGATAGTATTATTGCTGCACGAGACTTCTGGGGACGAACGCCTATCGTGATAGGCAAGAAGAATGGTGCCATGGCTGCTACATCTGAGTCGACAGCTTTCCCTAATCTGGGTTATGAGATAAGTCACTATGTAGGACCAGGTGAGATAGTAAAACTGACTCCTGACGGTATGGAGACACTTCGTCCTGCTGAGCCAAATATGCAGGTCTGCTCTTTCCTATGGATATACTATGGTTTCCCCACATCATTCTATGAGGGAAAGAACGTAGAAGAAATGCGCTACCAGACAGGCTACAAAATGGGACAGGAAGATGAGACCGAGGTGGATAATGCCGGAGGCATACCCGATTCAGGTCTGGGTATGGCAACAGGATATGCTGCAGGTCATGGGGTGCCTTATCAGCGATGCATATCTAAATATACCCCTACGTGGCCTCGCTCCTTCATGCCTGTAAATCAGGAAACGCGTAACCTTGTGGCAAAGATGAAACTGATACCTAACAAGGCTATGCTTGAAGGTAAACGCTGCCTGTTCTGTGACGATTCAATAGTTCGTGGAACGCAGTTGCGCGAGAATACTAAGATACTCAAGGAATTAGGCGCCAAGGAGGCTCACATGCGCATAGCATGTCCACCATTGATATGGGGTTGTCCATTCATTAACTTCTCCGCATCTAAGAGTGATCTCGAACTCATAGCCCGTCGAGTGATAATGGACCTTGAGGGAGGTACAGGAAAGGTTACAACACTTGCTGAGGCAGATACAGCTCAGAATACAAGCATACCTGAAGAGCGGCTCCATCAGTATGCTAAGACTGACTCGCCAGAATACAAGGCAATGGTTGCAGAGATAGCCAAGCGCTTGAACCTTGACTCTTTGAAGTTCTCAAAACTTGAGACCATCATCGAGGCGATTGGGCTGCCTAAGTGCAAGGTTTGCACTCACTGCTTTGACGGTTCTTCAGCATACACCATGAAGTGATTCTTCAACTTACACCATGAAGTGATAATAAAGCATATAAGATAGCGGAATGTCCTTACTCAAAAGAGTAGGGACGTTTCTTTTTTTTATGCTAAGTGCAGCTTTGCTTTTGACTTTCGTGGTTCGCGTACGCGTACATTTATTTATATATAGAGGACAAAATGAAGGCTTTTTAAGCACGCAAAGACACAATAGAAGAGAGAAACTCCAAAAATACCGTTTTTAGCGCTGTGTGCGTACACAGTAGTTGATAAAAGTCAATTTAATGCGAATTTTCGCTATATTTTATCAAAATTGTTTGCGCACACAATTATTTCGTCGTAACTTTGCATCGTCAAAAGGAAATAAAACCCTTGAGACTATCAAAAAGCAAAGATTGTTTAGGTTAGTAGAAATTATAGATTTAGGTTTAGCAGAGTTATTAAGGTAAAAGATTGTAGAAAGAAGGATAACAGTTGACATAGTCCGAAGGGCAAGGGAAAGGGTCAGTGGACCTCCCTACCCGAAAGACAGTCAAAGAGCCGAAAAGAGAAAAACTCGAAAGGCTCATTTAAAAGAGAAATATTGTTTAGGTTAGTAGATATATAATAGATTTAGGTTTTAGTTATTAGGTTAGAAAGATTGTTTAACTCTTGGATAACAAAGAAACATCGTGAGATGGTTCTTCTTTTTAAGAAAAGATTTAGTTAAACATACTTTAAATGCTCCAATAGTCGTGAGACTCTTGGAGCATTTTTCATTTCAGGAATTCTATAACTGGAAAGTTTTCTTCTGCAATACGAAGTTGGTGCCCAGATATTTCTCTTTCACAATCTGGTTAGCTGCGAGTTCGTCAGGTGTGCCATGAAAGAGTATGCGTCCCTCAAACAATAGATAGGCGCGATCGGTAATATTCAGTGTTTCATGCACGTTATGGTCTGTTATCAGGATACCAATATTGCGATGTTTCAGATGCCAAACAACATTCTGTATTTCCTCAACTGCTATAGGGTCAACACCGGCAAAAGGTTCATCTAGCATTATGAACTTTGGTTCGATGGCAAGACAACGTGCAATCTCAGTTCTGCGTCGCTCGCCACCAGAGAGTCGGTCGCCAAGGTTCTTACGTACCTTCTGCAATGAGAATTCATTGATGAGGCTTTCCAGTTTTTCCTCACGATAGGTTTTCGGCTTCCCGGTCATTTCTAGTACAGACATGATGTTGTCTTCAACAGACATCTTGCGAAATACACTTGCCTCCTGTGGTAGATAACCCACACCATTGCGAGCGTGTTCATAAACAGCCATAGAGGTTATCTCCCTGTCGTCTATATACACATGACCAGCATTAGGTACCACCAAACCTGTTGTCATATAAAAGGATGTGGTCTTTCCTGCGCCATTAGGTCCAAGCAAACCGACTATCTCGCCTTGCTTTACGCTAAACGATACATCGTTAACCACTGTTCTCTTGCCGTATATCTTCACCAGTCCTTCGCTTCTGAGTTCTGACATCGTTACAATTGAAAATTAAAGGTTGATTTTCTTCTTTGCATCATTATATTCGGCGACGAGTCGTTGCATTATCACGCTAACAGGTTCAATGGTCTTGATGGCACTTGCTATCTGGCCAATTTCCATTTCGCCATTCTCTGTGTCGCCGTCGAATATGCCACGACGAGTGGCTTTCTCACCAAGTATCTCCAGCAGTTCGGGAACTTCCGCCCCCTTAGCCTCTGCTTCAGCCAGTTGGTTGTATAATCCATTCTTTACCAATCGTGATGGCGCCAATTTCTTCAGGCAGAGCATGGTGTCGCCTTCCTCCAAGTTGGTACATGCCTTTTTGAAGTTATCGTGGGCACTGCTTTCTTCGCTTAAGGCAAAGAGAGTGCCTATCTGTATGCCCTCAGCTCCCAATATCTGGGCAGCAAGACATGCCTCGCCCGATGCTATGCCTCCAGCTGCGATAAGGGGGAGGGTGGTGGCTTTCCTTACCTGTGGTATCAGACACATGGTGGTGGTTTCTTCCTTGCCGTTGTGTCCGCCAGCTTCAAAACCTTCTGCTACTACAACATCTACACCAGCATCTTCACATTTCTTGGCAAATTTGCTTGAACTCACCACGTGAGCAACTATCATACCCGCATCATGAAAACGCTGCGTGTATTTCTTCGGACTGCCTGCAGAGGTAAAGATAATCTTGCATCCTTCCTCTATTATCATGTCGATGAGGGAATCTATCTGTGGATACATCAAAGGGAGGTTGATGCCCCAGGGCTTGTTAGTGGCTACTTTTATTTTGTGTATATGCTCGCGTAGTAGATCAACACTCATCGTACCAGCGCCTATCAGTCCCAGTCCGCCAGCATTACTTACTGCTGCAGCAAGTTTCCATCCGCTACACCATGCCATACCGCCAGCTATCACTGGCACCTCTATTCCAAATATTTCTTTTATTCTGTTGTTCATCGTTGTTTTATTAATACTTCTCTGCAAAAGTACAAAGAATTATTTGATTTTACAAGAAAACATAAAAAAAGGTTCTTCTCATCACGAGATGAACCTTTTCCTTTTATCCTTTTCTTTTATTGATGCTTTTCGTTTTCTGTTTTCCTATTGAGGTTGGAACTCGATGCAAAATTACTAATTGTGTGCGTACACACAAAGAGAAAATGGAATTTTATAAAAAAAATAATGCGTTTTTTGACGAATATCAATTATTTTTCTTTTGTTTTTCACTTGTTTTTGTTAACTTTGCAAATGGTGAAACTACAAACGAAGGTTGAAATAAGGAAAACATTGGCATACATCAGGCCTACGGACAAAATATTGTTCGTAGGATCTTGCTTTGCTGACAACATAGGTAAACGCTTTGTTGACAACAAGTTTTGGGCGTTGGTGAATCCTTATGGGGTGATGTATAATCCCGCAAGTGTTGCGCATACAGTAGAGAAGACGCTTGACGCTTTTGACGTAGCAGTCTTCACTCTTGGTACCAACCATGTATATAGATTGAAGGAAACGGGTGAGATAGTGGATAATTGTCAAAAACGTCCTCAAACCCTTTTCAATGAAGAAGAACTGACAGTGGATGAGTGTAAGCAATATTTGCAGGGAGCTATATCGTTGTTGAGATCTCGAAATAGAGAAACAAAGATAATTTTCACTGTCAGTCCAATACGTTATGCCAAATATGGTTTCCACGGCAGTCAACTCTCAAAAGCCACATTATTACTAGCTGCAGATGCCCTTGCCCAAGAACTTGATGGTGTGGATTATTTTCCTGCTTACGAGATAATGAACGATGAACTTCGTGACTACCGCTTCTACGAACCTGATATGCTACATCCCTCATCTCAGGCTGTTGACTATATCTACGAACAATTTAAGACTATGTTCTTCAGTACTGAAGCCTTTCAGATGGAGGAAGAGTGGCAACCCATACAAAGGGCTTTGAATCACCGTCCATTTGATGCGGATAGCGCAGAATACAAGAAGTTTCTTGCCAAAGCGAAAGCAGATGAAACTTCCTTCATGGAAAGATGGAAATTATAAAGGTGTCTAACATATCATCCACTAACGATTACCTGCTGAGTCTGGATACACAAAAGGAGGTGTGCATAACAACCGACTTTCAATCGGCTGGCAAAGGTATGGGCACGAATACGTGGGAAAGTGAGGCAGGTAAAAACTTGTTGTTTTCCGTTTTAGTGCATCCTCTGTGGTTGCCTGTAACCGAACAATATCTATTGTCCATGGCTGAAGCGATAGCAATACACGATACCCTAACCGAAGTCTTAGAACCGATAGTGGACGCAGAGTTGGTTGGCAATCTGACTATTAAGTGGCCTAACGATATTTATTGGGAGAACAAAAAACTGAGTGGAACACGAATAGATGGTAATATAAAAGGTGGAGTGTTGCATGACCTCGTAATAGGAACAGGTATAAACATAAACCAAAAGTTTTTTTTCAGTGATGCGCCTAATCCAGTGTCGCTTTATCAGATTACAGGCAAGGAATTTGATTGTGACGAGATTTTGAAAAAGATATTGGCGTACTTTGCCAAATATCAGGCATTATTGAGGCTAGGCGATAAGGAGAAGGTCGTGAAGAAGTATCATGAGCAATTGTACAGGCGCGTAGGAATACATAGGTATGAAGATAGTAACGGTGCTTTCGATGCAGAACTCGTCAGAGTGAACGACAATGGTATAATGACGCTTAGACGTACAGATGGAACACTGTCTGATTACGAATTTAAGGAAGTGAAATTTGTAATATCGAAATAACGCAATATCGAAATAACAAAAAAATAGAACATTATGAAATTTAAGAGAATTTTGCTAAAGCTTTCAGGCGAGAGCCTTCAGGGTGAACAAGGGTATGGTATCGACGTAAACCGTCTCAATGACTATGCACGTCAGATAAAAGAGATAGCCGACATGGGGGTTGAAATAGGCATAGTAATTGGTGGTGGTAACATCTTTCGCGGACTGTCTGGTGCGGGCAAGGGTTTTGATCGTGTGAAGGGCGACCAAATGGGTATGTGTGCTACGGTCATAAACTCACTCGGTTTATCATCAGCTCTAGAGGCTATCGGCCAGAATACTAAGGTGCTCACGGCAATACGTATGGAACCAATAGGTGAGTTATATAATAAGTGGAAGGCTATAGAGGCTATGAAACAAGGACAGGTTGTCATCATGTCAGCTGGAACGGGTAATCCTTACTTTACCACAGATACGGGTTCATCACTCCGTGGCATTGAGATTGAGGCTGACGTGATGCTGAAGGGTACTCGTGTTGATGGTGTATATACAGCCGACCCTGAGAAAGATCCTACCGCTACTAAGTTCCACGATATTACTTACCAGGAAGTGATAGCCAAGGGACTAAAGGTGATGGATGTTACTGCCACAGCTATGTGTATGCAAAACAATCTGCCAATCTATGTGTTCAACATGGATATCGTAGGCAACCTGAAGAAGGTGATGCAGGGCGAAGATATTGGTACACTTGTGCATAATTAGTTCAAAAGTTTAAGAGTTTAGAGTTATGGACAGAAGAACATATGTGCGCACATTGTTCCTTGTTTTATGCAAGGCAGTGCACGATCTTTACCCACAGGGTAGCATAAAGATACTGTTCCCAGTAAGCAATGGTTATTACTGTGAGCCAGAGATAGGTGAGGTGGTAAGTCCTGATAATGTGGCTGCCATACGTCATAGAATGCGTGCTTTGATAGATGCCGACTTGCCTATTGAGATGCATAAGAAACCGAAGGCTGAAGTCCTTGAGATATTCAAGGATGACGAGTCGAAAGTGCGACTGATGGAGAGCGTCAATACTGAGACCCTGCGCTATTGTTCTCTTGTGGGATATAACGACTCGTTCTATGGCGAGGTGTTGTCACATACTGGTGCAGTAAGTCTTTTTGGACTTGAGATGTACGTCAATGGTATGTTGCTTCGCGTACCCGATGCCAATGACCCTACAAAGTTGGGTAAGTTTATCCGTCAGGATAAGATGTTCGACGTGTTTATGGAGAATCATTCTTGGCAGAGGAAGATGGGTTTGGGCAATATTGGTACCCTTAACAAGGCCATAGAAGATGGATATAGCTCACAACTCATCACCGTCTTTGAGGCTATGCAAGAGAAACACCTCTCCAAGATTGCCGACGATATTGCAAGTCGTGAAGCTAAAGTGGTGTTGATAGCAGGACCGTCAAGCAGTGGCAAGACTACCACATGTAAGCGCCTTAGTGTGCAGTTGGTTATAAATGGTATCTGGCCTAAGATGATATCTATGGACGACTATTATGTTGACCGTGAGAAAACGCCGTTGGATGAGAATGGTGAATATGATTTCGAATCCATTCATGCCCTTAACCTCGACTTGTTTAGTAAGCATGTCAATGCCCTCATCAACGGTGAGGAGGTAGAGTTGCCTCGCTATAACTTCACTACTGGCAAGAGTGAGAAGTCGGGTAAAAAACTTAAGTTAGAGGAAAATGAGATACTGGTTATCGAAGGCATCCACGCCCTTAATCCAGACCTCACTGCCAATATACCGCAGCGACAGATTTTTCGTCTTTATGCCTCTGCGCTGACTACCATAATGCTTGACAATCACAACTATGTCTCTACCACCGACAACCGTCTCATACGTCGTATGGTTCGCGACTATAAGTATCGCAACACCTCTGCTGAAGATACGTTGGCAAGATGGGCTTCGGTGCGCCGTGGCGAGGATAGGTGGATATTCCCATTCCAGGAGAATGCAGATGCAGTGTTCAATACCGCACTGATGTTTGAACTCGCAGTGCTGAAGGCTCAGGCAGAGCCTCTTCTATGTGGAGTTAAGCGTGAATCCCCTCAGTATAGTGAGGCTAGACGTCTGATACGTTTTCTGCGTCATATCGCACCTATGTCTGAAGAACAGATACCGTTCACCTCTTTGCTCAGGGAATTCCTTGGTGGTAGTAGCTTTGAATACTGAAAACTAAAATTTTCAACTTTCAACTTTCAACTTTCAACTTTTTTTATTACCTTTGCACACTAATAACGGATAATAGATACAATTAAGGATATAAAGATGTCAAGTTTAAGATTCCAGATGGTTAGCGAGGCTTTCCGCAAACATGCTGTGGAGGTGCCAGCGCCAACCGAGCGTCCTTCAGAGTTTTTTGCCATGTATGTGTTTAATAAGGCCAAGATGCAGAAGTATCTGCCTAAGGCAACATACGAAAAGATGATGGACGTGATAGATAATGGTGTGCCCCTTGACCATGAGACGGCTGATATAGTTGCCGATGGTATGAAGAAGTGGGCCATGGAGTTGGGCGTAACACACTGCACTCACTGGTTCCAGCCTCTCACTGATACTACGGCAGAGAAGCACGATGCCTTCGTGGAGCACGATGGCAAGGGCGGTATGGTAGAGAAATTTTCTGGTAAGTCACTTGTTCAACAGGAGCCAGATGCTTCTAGTTTTCCTTCAGGTGGCATACGTTCTACCTTCGAGGCACGAGGCTATTCTGCCTGGGACCCTACCAGTCCAGTGTTCGTTGTTGGTGACACACTGATGATTCCTACAGTATTCATTTCCTATACAGGTGAAGCACTTGACTACAAAACCCCTCTGCTGAAGTCGCTACGTGCTGTTAACGAGGCAGCCACAGCCGTAGTTCATTACTTCAATCCTGAGGTTAAGAAGGTAATATCCAACCTTGGTTGGGAACAGGAATATTTCCTAATCGACGAAGGTTTGTATTCTGCACGTCCTGACCTTCTGTTAACGGGTCGCACACTGATGGGGCACTCTTCTGCCAAGGATCAGCAGATGGACGATCACTATTTTGGTGCTATACCTGAGCGTGTGGCAGCATTTATGAAAGACCTTGAGATACAGGCTCTTGAACTCGGTATACCTTGCAAGACACGTCATAACGAGGTAGCGCCTAATCAGTTTGAGTTGGCACCTATCTACGAGGAGATGAACCTTGCCATCGACCACAATATGCTCATCATGTCGCTGATGAAGAAGGTAGCACGCAAGCACGGTTTCCGTTGCCTATTACATGAAAAGCCTTTCGACGGTGTCAATGGTTCTGGCAAGCACAACAACTGGTCTCTTGCCACTGATACAGGCATCCTGTTGCATGGTCCTGGCAAGGATGATGTTGGTAACCTGCGTTTCGTCACCTTCGTGGTTGAGACTCTGATGGGTGTGTATAAGCATAACGGTCTGCTCAAGGCAAGCATTATGTCTGCTACAAATGCCCACCGTCTGGGTGGTCATGAGGCTCCTCCTGTAATCGTAAGTTCTTTCCTTGGCCGTCAGCTCACTGAGGTACTTGACCACCTTGAGAATTCTACTGATGACACCATAGCCATTAAGGGTAAGGCCGGATTGAAACTCGATATCCCTTCCATCCCCGAACTGCTTATTGACAATACCGATCGCAACCGTACCTCACCATTTGCCTTCACGGGCAACCGCTTTGAGTTCCGTGCTCCGGGCAGTGAGGCTAATTGTGCTTCGGCTATGATAGCACTCAATTCAGCTGTTGCTGAGGCTTTGGTAAGTTTCAAACAGCGTGTTGATGCACGTATTGCTGAGGGAAAGGATACCACTGCAGCCATTATTGCTACGTTGCGTGATGATATCAAGATCTGTAAGGATATACGTTTCGATGGCAATGGCTACAGTGATGAATGGAAGGAAGAGGCTGCACGTCGCGGACTCGACGTTGAAACCTCTTGTCCAGTTATCTTCGACCGTTACCTTGACGAGGAATCCATCCAGATGTTTGAGTCTCTCAATGTTATGTCGCGCAAGGAGTTGGAGGCTCGCAACGAGATAAAGTGGGAAACCTACACTAAGAAGGTGCAGATTGAGGCACGTATCTTTGGCGACCTGTCTATCAACCATATTATTCCTCAGGTTGTGGCTTACCAAACCAAACTCGCAGAGAACGTAGCAGCCATGAAGTCCATATTGCCAGAATCAGAATTCAAGACTCTTTGTGCTTCTAACCTAGCACTTATATCTGAGATAGCCGATCGAGTAAGGAATATTGAGGAAGGCTGTGCTGCTCTCACAGAGGCAAGGAAGGTAGCCAATAAGATAGAGTCACAGCGTGAGAAGGCTATTGCTTACCACGACACCGTTGAGCCTCTGATGGATAAGATTCGCTACCATATCGACAAACTCGAGGCAAAGGTTGACGACGAAGTATGGACTTTGCCTAAGTATCGCGAAATGCTCTTTATGAGGTAGGAATTGTGAAACTGTCAACTGTCAATTATCAACTATCAATTGTCTTCTGTTTGCTTATTGTCAGCCTGACGATGGCAGCTGAAGGCAGCACCTTCATTCCCTCGGCACCTAATTATGCTGATGCCATGATGTGGTACACTGCTGATGGTGATACTGCCAACAATGGTGCCGATGTGTTTTACGTCGTTTCAACGTGGGAAGAGGACTGGAGCTCCGCTGACGGTAGGGTGAGCCACTATGCCGATGTGTGGAATCCCAAGCATCGTGAGCGTATGGCTATTGAGATTCGCAAGGCATCTGCATACATGTCCGTAGGCAATCGTTTCTATGCACCTTATTATCGTCATGCCACCATTGATGGTTTCGTAACAGAGAATGAGGACACCATCCGCAATCGTTCCCATGTGGCAATGGGTGATGTGTGTCAGGCATTCGACTATTTTCAGCATATTCGCGATAAGAGTCGTCCTTTCATCATAGCAGGATTCAGTCAGGGAGGCATGGCAATAGTAGCACTGCTTAAGCATATGAGCGATGAGGATTTCCGACAACTCGTAGCTGCATACGTTTTAGGCTATAAGGTAACTCCCGAGGATACGCTTAACCACCATATACGTCCTGCTAAGGGTGAGAGCGACACAGGTGTCACCATCTGTTATAACACGGTAAAGGATGTGAAGTATGCAAAACCCATAATAGCTGGTTCCTGTATAGCCATTAACCCTGTCAATTGGTGTACTGATGCTACTCCAGCTACGCTTCATGACACCATAACCGTCATCCTCAACCCCCAGCATCATGTTCTTGTCGTGAAGGGCTACAGTGGTGCAGAGTATCGTCCGTATCGCAATTTTATCAATGTTGGTGATATTCATAGTTGCGAACCATGGCTCTATAGCGAGTGCCTAAAGAAAAACTTTGCTACGAGAACAAAAGAATTTAGATGTAAAAAAAACTAACATAAAACAATGAAGAAAAATCTTGAGACCATCTGCGTACATGGTGGATGGAAACCTAAGAAGGGCGAACCACAGCAGTTGCCCGTTTATCAGTCAACAACGTTTAGATACGAGACCAGCGACCAGATGGCTCGTCTCTTCGACCTGAAGGATGAAGGATATTTCTACACCCGTCTTGCTAACCCTACCAACGATGCCGTAGCAAAGAAAATATGCGCTCTCGAGGGTGGAGTAGGGGCTATGCTCACCAGTTCAGGTCAGGCTGCTAATTTCTATGCTGTGTTCAATATCTGTCAGGCAGGTGACCATTTCATTACCTCCAATACTATCTATGGTGGCACCTTCAACCTCTTTGGCGTAACTATGAAGAAACTCGGCATAGAGTGCACCTTCATTGACCCCGACTGGGATGATGCCAAGATAGAGGCTTGTTTCAAGGAGAACACCAAGTGCTTCTTTGGTGAGACCATCTCTAACCCTGGTGGCAATGTCTTCGATATAGAGCGTTTTGCTAATATGGCACACAAGCATGGTGTACCTCTCATTGTCGATAACACCTTTGCCACACCTATCAACTGTCGTCCGTTTGAGTGGGGTTGCGACATCGTTACTCATTCCACCACAAAGTATATGGACGGTCACGCTACCCAGGTGGGTGGTTGCATCGTAGACTCAGGCAACTTCAACTGGGAAGAGCATAGTGATAAGTTCCCTGGTTTGACAACTCCTGATGAGTCTTACCACGGACTCACCTACACCAAGGCATTTGGCAAGATGGCTTACACCACCAAACTCGTCGCTCAGCTTATGCGTGACCTTGGTAGCATACCATCGCCTCAGAACTCCTTCCTGCTTAACCTAGGACTTGAGACCCTCGCCTTGCGTATGAAGCAGCATTGCTCTAACGCCCAGAAGGTAGCAGAGTGGCTTGAGAAGAATCCTAAAGTGTCGTGGGTTAACTACTGCGGTTTGCCATCCAACAAATACTACGCTCTCGGGCAGAAGTACCTGCCTAACGGTTCTTGTGGTGTTATAGCCTTTGGGCTCAAGGGATCACGTGAAGAGGCTATCAAGTTCATGGATAACCTCGACTTTATCTCCATCGTCACCCATGTGGCTGATGCTCGCACCTGTGTGCTTCACCCAGCCAGCCACACCCATCGTCAGCTCTCCGACGAACAGTTACGTGAGGCAGGTGTTGCGCCTGACCTAGTACGTCTCTCCGTAGGCATAGAGAATATTGATGATATCATAGCCGACCTTGATAGTGCCATGCAGAAGATGTAGTTTTTTAGTGCACTAACCACGAATATCGCTTGCGTTTACTGATATAAGAGGCATCCCCCTGATGGCGGTATGCCTCTTTTTCGAATCCTATGTTACGATATGCCTTCAGTGCATTGCGGTATATAATCAGTTTAATAATCCATTCCATTACATACCATATATAAAAAGGTACGTAAAGCATTTCCCTCTGTTGCAGGGTGTGAATATACTCGTGCCTTTGCTCTGTTTTGTTCAGTTTTGTGCGCGCAAACACTATGCCAAAAATATTGATGGCATAGAACCCTTTTAACAGGGGCAGTGTAGATATGTTAATAATGCGCATAGTTTACTTGGTGCAAAGGTAGGTTTTTTTATTCAATTTACGAAGAATGTATAACTTTTTTATAAAAAAATTTGCAAAAGTCAAACTATTTTCTTAATTTTGCTCCCAAATTAGCGCAAAGATTGTGCGCGAGCACAGTTTGAGATTGCCAAGCGTGGCTACCAGGCTTATTAACTATACAAACTATTAATCACTACTAACTTAAAACTACACTACTATTTTTACAATCGCTAACTAGGTAACACTACTATTTTTACATTCGATGACTATATAAAGCTTTACCAAGCTAACGACTAACAATATCAATATTTTTACTAACTAACTACAAGAATTACTTATGAGAAAAAATGTTTTGTCAGGAGTCATGACTGTGCTCTTGATGTTCATCGCAACAGTTGCTAATGCATCTGTAACCATCACCTCTTCAGGCGGTTGGTTCGAATCAGCGTATGTGGAGTTTACTCCCGATGGTTCTTCTTACTACAATGTCTATTACTCTACAAACAAGTCAACATGGACCAAGGTTGACGACCAGCTTGTGCGTAAGTACAGTTCATCAAAGGGCCGTGCTGACGTGCTGGGTATATCTGCGGGTACATATTATATAAAAGTGGCTTCCGTTGCCTCTAATGGCAAGGAGAGCTCCAACACTGTTTCTGGTGCTCTCACCGTAAAGGCTCATGACCGTGCTGGTTTTGCTCATCTCAACTGGTCAAAGGGCATTGGCGCTTACACCAACTCTGGTACGCTGAAGTCTGGTGCCAACATTCTCTATATCACTAAGAGCAATGCCAAGACCGTTACCATGTCTGTTCCTTCAGCATCTAACAAGACCACCTCTTACACAGGTCTGCAGACCATCATCGATGCTTGGACTAAGGCATATTCTAAGGGTTGGTCTTCTACCCCTCTCGATATCCGTATCCTTGGCACACTCTCTTATGCCGACATGGATAAGTTCAGTTCTTCTGCTGAGGGTATTCAGATCAAGGGTGCTTCAGCATACGCTGACTGCCCTATCACCATCGAGGGTGTAGGTAACGATGCAGTGGTTCACGGCTTCGGCTTCCTCATTCGTAACCTCACTGACCTCGAGCTGCGCAACTTCGCCATCATGGATTGTCTTGACGACTGCGTATCTCTCGACACCAGCAACTCTCACATATGGGTTCACAACCTCGACCTCTTCTACGGCCAGGCAGGTTCTGATGCAGACCAGAAGAAGGGTGACGGAACTGTTGACCTCAAGGGCAACTCGCAGTATATCACCATCTCTTACAACCACTTCTGGGATTCTGGTAAGTCCTCTCTCTGTGGCATGAAGTCTGAGTCAGGTCCTAACTATATTACCTACCACCACAACTGGTTCGACCATTCTGACTCTCGTCACCCACGTATCCGTACCATGTCTGTTCACGTTTACAATAACTACTTCGATGGCAACTCTAAGTACGGCGTAGGTGCAACATACGGCTCAAGCTGCTTCGTTGACCGCAATTACTTCCGTAACTGTAAGTACCCTATGATGTCATCTATGCAGGGTTCTGACGCTGCTGGCGATGGCACTTTCTCAAGTGAGAACGGCGGTATGATCAAGGCTTACGGCAACTATATCACAGGCTCTAAGTCTCTCTATGTTCAGTCAGGCTATTCTTCAAGCGTTGCTGAGGCTTCAGCTATCACCAACACCGCTTCACAGTCATTCGACTGCTACGTTGTTTCCAGTCCTTCCCAGACCGTTCCTTCATCTTACAAGACCGTCAAGGGAGGCACCTCTTACGACAACTTCGACACCAACTCATCACTCATGTACTCTTACACAGCCAACAGCGCTCAGGACGTTCCTTCTGTTGTTAAGGGCACCTATGGTGCAGGTCGTCTGCAGCACGGCTCTTATCAATATACCTTTGGCTCTAACGAGGACGACAACTATTCAGTTATCACAGCCCTCAAGAGCGCAGTTGAAAACTACAAGAGCGGTTCTTACTACGTAGGTGTAACATCTAATATGTACTTCAAGAGCGGTGTTATCACTGACTCAGCCGTTTCTTCTGAGGAGACAGTAGTCGAGGAACCTGTAGTAGTACAGTATGCTACCACTCCAACTATCAACGCAACAGCTAACAGCGACCAGACACAGTATACCGTTACTATCACTTCTGAAAGTGGTGCTACCATATACTACACCACCAACGGTTCTACACCTACCACCAGCAGTTCTAAGTACAGTTCGGCTCTCACTATTACCAGCAGCTGCACCATCAAGGCCCTCGCTGTTGTGTCAGGCAAGGAGAACTCAGAGGTAGCTTCTAAGTCTATCACTGTTAAGGAGGTAGTAGTTGAGGAACCTTCAACAGGTTCTGGTTCAACATCTGGCTCAAGCAGTTCTTCTTCAGTTAACGAGGTATGCTCATTCACAGGTTCTAAGCCTTCAGTAAGCTATGTTACTGTAACAGGAAACTACTCTACTTCTAAGGGCACTGTAAGCTATGGCGGTGTAACCTACAACACAGCCGTTAAGATGGAGTCTGCTACCAAGGTTACCTTCACCCTCTCTTCTGAGACCGATGTAACCTTCGTCTTCGGTGGTTCTACCTCAGCATCTGGCAAGCAGTTCAAGCTCAACGGCACTGCTTACACCCTGGGTTCTGACGGCACACTCACTAAGACCCTCGCAGCAGGCACCTACACCATCACCAAGAGCGCTTCTATCAACCTCTTCGCTCTCGGCTTTGCTGCTCAGGTAGAGGATCCTACCACATGGAACTTCTCTGAGTTCTCTTCTACGGTAACACTTGCTGGTAGCAACTACACATATTCTTATAATGGCTTGACCCTCGTGGGTAACACCTCTTCAAGCTACACCAAGGACTATGTCAACAAGAATGGTTTCCGTTGCAATGGCGCTTCTTCTTCAAGCATCCGTCACATCAAGTACACCCCGACATCTAATGGTACACTCACTGTGAAGTTTGCTTCTAACAATGCTTCTGACACCAACCGCACCTCAGCCATCGGCACAGCAGTAGGTTCACCAATCGTTACCGCTTCTTGCGCTACTGGCACTATGACATGCAACGTCACAGCTGGCACTACCTACTACATCTACTTCGTTTCAGGTGGTCAGACCATCAAGTCTGTTACCATGACACCAGGTGCTTCTGTCAACGCCTTCGATGCTGATTTCAGCGAGGCAACAGCTGTAGAGAACGTTAACGCTAACGATAACCTTAACACTCAATCTTCAAAGAAGATTTTTGTTAATGGCAAGCTCGTTATCGTCAAGGACGGTAAGACCTTCAATATGGCAGGTCAGCAAATGTAATGACGAGTAAAGCGACATTAATGTAACCAATATTTCAGTAATACTAAAAATGTAACCGAGTATTTTTGCTCGGTTACTTTTTTTTTAGTAACTTTGCACCCAAATTTCAAACTACATAACTAACTATTAAACAGACCAATAAATGAAGAAAACCTTTCTTTCTGGAGTGTTATCGCTACTCCTGCTGATGATTTTCACTACGGTTGCCAATGCAGCTGTGACAATCACCTCACAAGGTGGTTGGTTTGAGTCGGCTTACGTGGAGTTTACTCCTGATGGCTCATCCTACTACAATGTCTATTATTCTACCAACCAGTCTTCCTGGACCAAAATTGATGACCAGCTGGTGCGTAAGTATAGTTCCTCTAAGGGACGTGCCGATGTTGTTGGCATCGCTGCTGGTACCTATTATATTAAGGTGGCATCAGTCAACTCCAATGGCACAGAAACATCCAACACCATTTCTAGCGCACTGAACGTAAAGGCTCACAATCGTGACGGCTTTGCCCACCTCAACTGGTCGAAGGGCGTAGGAGCCTACAAGAATGACGGTACGCTGAAGAGTGGTGCTAATGTTCTTTACATCACCAAGAGCAATGCCAAGACTGTCACTATGACCGTTCCTTCAGCAGCCACCAAGACTGCCGTTTATACAGGTTTGCAGACCATCATCGATGCTTGGACCAAGGCATATTCTAAGGGTTGGTCAACTACTCCTCTCGACATTCGTGTGCTCGGCACTCTGTCTTATGATGATATGGACTCCTTCAGTTCTTCTGCTGAGGGCATACAGATAAAGGGAGATTCCTATTCCGATTGTCCTATCACTTTCGAGGGTATAGGCAATGATGCAGTGATTCATGGCTTTGGCTTCCTTGTCCGCAACACTACAGACCTCGAGATGCGCAACTTTGCCATCATGAACTGTCTTGATGACTGTATCTCCCTTGATACTCACAACTCCCACGTTTGGATACACAATATCGACTTCTTCTATGGCAATGCGGGCTCTGCTGCCGACCAGGTAAAGGGCGATGGTACTGTTGACCTCAAAGGCGACTCACAGTATATCACCATTTCCTA
>JAZLBU010000056.1:0-14212 GCA_045613845.1 Prevotella sp.
ATCATACGCATAGCACACTCACACGGCATCCCCGTGCTCATTGACGGCGCACAGTCCATAGCCCACACCAAGGTCGATGTGCAGGAGCTCGACGCAGACTTCTTCGTCTTCTCTGGCCACAAGATCTATGGTCCTTCAGGCATCGCCGTGGTATATGGCAAGAAGGAGTGGCTCGCCCAACTGCCCCCTTGGCAGGGTGGTGGCAATATGATTAAGGATGTCACCATCGAGAAGACTGAGTTTAATGCTCCGCCAGCACGTTTCGAGGCAGGTACGCCAAACATTGCCGATGCCATCGGACTGGGTTATGCCCTCGACTTTGTCAATTCCGTAGGCATCTACAATATAGAGCGCCACGAGCACGAACTCACTGAGTATGCCCGTCAGCAGATAGCACGCATACCGGGCATCACCATCATCGGCAACCCCAAGCACCGCGTCAGCGTCATCTCGCTCGACATACCAGGCATCCCTGCCCCCGAGGTTGGGCAGTTGCTTGATAAGGAGGGCATAGCCGTGCGTGCTGGTCACCACTGTGCACAGCCAGCCCTTCGTGCCTTGGGTTACGAGATGTCTGTGCGCCCTACCTTCGCCGTGTATAATACGAAGGAGGAGGTTGACCGCCTCGTGATAGCATTACAGAAAATAGTAGCTGACAGAACATGAGAAAAACTCTGACACAGACAATCAAAGACACCACGAAGTCCCTTTCCTCGCCTGAGAGCGTAAAGGGACTTCTTCACCAAAAACTCGACCATGTGCCGCTGCCCTCTAACAGCGCGCTGGAGGAAATTATACAACTGGCACGCGAGATACTCCTTCCAGGATATTTCGGACAGTGCAAGGTAGGTCAGGATACCCTCGACTACTATATCGGCGTGTCGCTCGAAAATCTATATAGCAAGCTGAAGAAACAAGTCGTTGCAGGACTCTGTTTCGACCTCCGTAAGGAGGACGGCGAGGTGAACATCGAGCCCATACGCGAAAAGGCAGCTTTTATCACCACTCTGCTCATAGAGCGCTTGCCTGGAATACGTGAGGTGCTCGCTACTGACATCGATGCAGCCTACAAGGGCGACCCCGCTGCCACATCGTTTGGCGAGATAATAGCCTGCTATCCAGTCATACGCACCCTGTGCAACTACCGCTTTGCCCATGAGCTCCACGAACTCGGCGTACCCCTCATACCACGTATGATAACTGAGATGGGACACTCTGAGACAGGTATCGACATACACCCTGCTGCTAAGATAGGCACACATTTCACCATCGACCACGGCACAGGTGTAGTAATCGGTTCCACCTGCATCATAGGCAATCGTGTCAAACTGTATCAAGGAGTGACGCTCGGCGCACTCTCCTTCCCACTCGACAGGGATGGCAACCCCATCAAGGGCATAGCGCGCCACCCTATCATAGGCGATGATGTCGTAATCTATAGCAATGCCTCCATCCTGGGCCGCATAACCATCGGCGACCGCTCAGTCATAGGTGCCAACAAATGGATAACAGAGAATGTGGCACCTGACAGCAAGATATACACCAACTTCCGTGGTCATCGCGGCTACGAGGATGGCACGGGGATATAATAATATTCACAAAAAAGGAATTAAACAAAAATGAAGAAACAGACTATTGCAACTACTACTAATTATCAGAAGCCTGATGCCTACGGGGCACTGAGCATGCCTGTATATCACTGTTGCGCCTTTGAGTTCGATACGGCAAAACACATGACCGACTCCTTCACGGGACGAGTGCCCGATCCTGAATATGTACGCGTGATGAACCCCACCGTCACCTTCTTCGAGAATCGCGTCAAGGCACTCACCGATGCCGCCAACGTGTTTGCCTTCAACTCAGGCATGGCGGCTATTACTAATGTCCTGCTGTGCTTTGTCAAGGCAGGCAAGAATATCGTCACCAGCAACCACCTCTTCGGCAATACCGTCAGTCTCATGCGCAACACGCTGGGACCCCTCGGTATTGAGACCCGCGAAGTCAACCTGCTCGACCTCGATGCCGTGCGTGCGGCTGTTGACGATGATACTGCGTGTGTTTTTCTTGAAATCATCACCAACCCTCAGATGGAGGTTGCCGACCTCTCAGCCCTGGCTGAGATAGCCCATGCCAAGGGTGTGCCCCTCATAGCCGATACCACCCTCATTCCCTTCACCGAGTTTGATGCCAAGGCACTGGGCATCGATGCTCAGGTGGTGAGCTCCACGAAGTATATCTCAGCAGGTGCCACCAGTCTCGGCGGACTGGTGATAGACTATGGCACCTTCCCCCAGATCAATCGCAAGACACGCTTCGAACTGCTCTTCAACATGGGATATTATATGACCCCCCATGCTGCCTATATGCAGACCACGGGGCTTGAAAGTCTCGATGCCCGCTACAGGGTGCAGTCATCTACCGCCCTCGAACTAGCCAAGCGACTGCAAAGGGTGCCTCAGATAAAGCGAGTCAACTATACGGGGCTGCCTGACAATCCATTCTATGAAATATCACGCAGGCAGTTTGGCAACACAGCAGGTGCCATGCTCACCATCGACCTCGAAGACAAGCAGGCAGCCATCAACTTCATCAACCGTCTGAAGGTGATACACCGTGCCTCCAACCTCTTCGATAATAAGTCACTCGCCCTGCATCCAGCCTCCACCATCTTCGCCGCCTTCTCAGGCTCTCAGCGTAGGGCAATGGATGTCTATGACACCACCATTCGCCTCTCCATCGGACTGGAACATGTTGACGACCTCTACGATGACATTCTTCAGGCTTTACAAAGTTGACAAACTCTCAACTTTATTCAGTTAACACCCTCGCAGCGATAAAATAAACGAGAATTATTTTGTTATTTGCTTTTGATTTATTACTTTTGCCAAAGAAAAAGGAAGTAATAGATATGGAGGCTATTGAATTTTTAGGGTTTAACGTTTATGCCTGGATTACCATTGCAACGGTGCTGGGCATGTTTACAGTGCTGCTGTTCACCAAATGGCGCAGCGACATGGTGTTTCTCGGAGCTATAGGAGTGCTCTACGTAACTGGTGTGCTCGATGCCAAGGATGCCTTCTCGGGTTTTAGCGGCACATCGGTGGTTACGGTGGGAGTGCTGTTTGTTGTGGTAGCCGGACTGACTCACACGGGTGTGTTGCAATGGATAGTGAAACATCTGCTGGGTACACCCAATAGCTATTCTAAGGCGGTGACGCGACTGATGCTGCCTGTTGCCGCGCTCAGTTCGTTTCTTAGCAACACTACGGTGGTGACGCTCTTTGTGGGTATAGTAAAGATATGGGCTAAGAAACTCGGGGTAGCGCCCTCAAAACTGCTCATTCCACTGAGCTACGCCTCAGGCATGGGTGGGGTGTGTACCCTCATCGGCACACCGCCAAACCTAATCATCAGCGGACTATACGAAGAGAAGACGGGAGAGGCTATGAACATACTGACTACGACCATTCCCGGACTGTTCTGTCTGGCAGTGGGTGTGCTGTCTGTTATCGCCATGCATAGTCTGTTGCCTAACCGCAAGGCACCTGAGAGTGCTTTCGAATCGACTGGCGACTACACCGTGGGACTGCAGGTGCCGTCAGACAATCCTCATATAGGTCAGACGCTGGGCGAGGCAGGACTATACAATGTAAGCGGAGGAAGCTTGATAAAGATGTCGCACTTTGACAGCATACTGGTGCCCATAGTGGAGGATGAGCCCATAATGGGTGGCGACCACCTGGTGTATGCCGGACAGATAGACGAGATAATAGAAATGGCTAAGCAACACCAGTTGGTGAGTGACTACGAACATGTATTCTCCATCAACCAGGTTGACCGCGACCGCCCACTGCATACGGCATACGTGAACTATGGCAGCCGACTGATAGGAAAGACCATCAGCGATGTGTCGCTGGAGAAAGATAATAATGTGGTGCTTGCAGCCGTATCACGTCGTGGCGAGCGCATTGACGAAGCTCCGCGCAGGGTGGTGCTGCAGGCTGGCGACACACTGCTGTTAGTATGTCCAAAGGGATTTAATTCAGACACATCGCCCCTGACAAAAGATGTTCATTTCTTTGACTCCGACGATGTGCCTAACATAGGTCGCGGCACCATAGTTTCCACACTCATCATGATAGCTATGGTGGCACTATCGGCTTTCGGCATTATGCCTTTGCTGCAGTGTGCCTTTCTAGCCGCCGCAGCGATGCTTATATGTCGCTGTTGCAGTATGGATCAAGCCATGCGAGCCATCAATTGGGAGATACTCATGGTATTTGCGGGCAGTGCCGTACTGGGATTGGCAATACAGAAGACGGGCATAGCCGAATGGCTGGCTAATGGCATACTCGATGTATGTGGCTCCAACCCTCTGGTAGTGATGACTGCCGTATGCCTTGTGGCCACTTTCATCACTGAGTTTATATCGAACACCGCTGCTGGAGCTATGTTCTTCCCCATCATGTATGATGCTGCAGAAAAATTGGGCTACGAACCCTTTCCGTTCCTCGTAGCCCTGATGGTGAGTGTCAGCAGCAGTTTCGCCACTCCTATCGGTTCGCCCACCCACATGTTGGTATATGGTCCTGGAGGCTACCGCTTCAGCGACTTTATGCGCATTGGTCTGCTGATGAACATCATCATCCTTGCAGCCAACATATTCATTGTTAATATAGTATATCCACTAACCCCTTGCTCAAATTAGAGAAGTTAACGGGGCTAAGCCACTTAGAAGTTAAAGGAGTTAAAGAAGTTAAAGACAATACTTTAACTATTTAATTTCTATACCAGCAAGTGTGTATTCCCTGTTAGCACAGGCAATGACTATCCCCTGTTTCAGGCTTTGCAATAAGGCTGCAGGGCTATAGGCGCCTTGCTGCCGTTTCAACGCCTGAGATGCGGTATGCTTTATCACCCTGTATAATAACGATGGACTTGCCGTTAAAGAACTTCACAGGTTTTGAAACCTGTTGTGACTCTGTAGGGCTGACAATCATTGTAGAGGGGTCATCCTCATGCATATCATCCTCAGAGGAATCGGTATCGGGAACGTAATATACGGCTAAGAGTTGAGAGGTAGGTTCAGACCAGAAACAATAGGTGCCTGCCTCGTTGCCGTGATATGACAACTGAACTTCAGTGTTCTTGGTGATGGCATTCTGACGTACTCCCTCTATCTCGCTGCCATTGAATGACATACGTACGTAGCGTGGATTAGCTTCAGTGCCGTTGCCCGTGCAGTAGAAACTGACATATAATCTGCCCGCTCCAGCGGTATTGATGGCATAAGCACGATCGCTGTAGTTGGATGTCGCTGTGCCTGCTGTCTCTGGAATATTTGATACAAAATTTGTGTTGCCCGCAGAGGATGCTGCCATAGTAACGGGAATCTCCTTTTCGCTGTTGTCAGCAAGTGTAAAGACCACCTTTGACACTCCTGGAGTAGCAGCTGTCATGGTGTGAGTGCCGTATGCTCGCATATACAGACCATTATAGTCGAGTAAGGCAGAGGCTATTACATCGCCAGAGCTATAGGTAGTAGTGCCGTCAACACTCTTCTCGAAAGTCCATACGGTCTCGGTGGCAACAGTCGTTTCAGCGCTGGCATAATCCTCTTTCTTATACTGTTCTACATCTGTTCTCATCGCATTTTGTAGCGTAGCATAGTCAGAATACATGGACAAGGTGGTGTCCCATCCACGTATGGCAAAGTTGGCAGCTATTCCCATTGCCCTTGCACCCTTTTCAGCAGTGTGGGTGGTACCCACACCCTCAAAGAATACTGATGCCGTAAGACCAGGTCCGAACTCCTCCCACAGTGTTTGTGAAGCAAGGTTAAGGTCTATGCATGGTATTCCGAGTGAAGAAGCGAGTTGGCGCATTGCTTCAGGATAGTTAAAAGGGTCGTCGCTTTCCTGATGAGTCTCGCCAGCTGCCTCGCAGGCATCAATCTTACCAAGGCGTGTCAGCGTCTTGCCGCTGAAGAGGCTGCGACAGATAGAGGTAGCAAGTATAGGATAGGCACCCTTTGCCTGTACCTCCTGCACCATTTTTGTGATATAGGTGATATATTCTGACTCGTCAAGCGTCTTATATCCGTTATGCAGCGAACCGCCCTTTTGGTCGTTGTGTCCCCAGCACATGATGACATAGTCACCTGCCTTTACTGGCACGAAATCCTTGACGTATGGTCGCTCTGCCTTATATGCGTCAGTCATTGTGTTTGTTCCCATTACGACAGGCCAGTAGTTGGTTCCGCTATAAAACCCCTTTGCCGTAGTGCCTGTATGAGCCCAGTCTTGAACAATAATACCAGACTCCCCCGTAAAGTAGTCCTGAAAAAACTGCCCCCATCCGCGCATACCCTGGGTGTAGGTAGCATTAGCTGATTCGTCAGATGACTGATCGCCATAGATGGACATCATGGAGTCGCCACACATGTGTACTATGGGTGTGCTGGTCTCTTCAGGTTGTATCTCAACCATGCTGGGGGTGATGACGATGGTGTTGATATAGTGGCCGCCTGTGCTGCCGAAGGTGAGGTCAATCTGTGTGCCGTTCTTTACAACGTATGTAACACTCTTGCTGGTCAAGGCAGTGCCCTTGGCAAGTACCGTCTGTGTGGCATCGTCAGAAACGAAGAAGTTCTCTGACAGGGCAGCAAGGGTGGTAGTGCCCGCTGAACCAGCACCAAAGGTGATGGTGACGCCATCGCCAGGGTTGAGGTTGAGGATGGAGAAAGTCACCACCTTGTTGCTCACCAACTGCAGACCCACACTGCCTCGCATCTTGACATCGTTGGTAGAGAGTGCAAATGTCTCGGCAAATTCAGAGAAGTCACCATCAGCCTCACAACCAACAGCCTTGTACAGAGCGGTTGTTCCGTCAAGCGCCTTGATACTCTCACCACTCAGCGTCAGAGCCTTTTGTATGCTTTTTTCGCCTACGTTCTCCGTTGCCCATGTTTTGAAGTCGAGGGTGATGGGCTGTCCCTCTGGATATACCACTTCAGGCACAGCCTGCGCTTCACCATTGACGATGTTCAGCTCCACCATCTTATTATACATGCCTATGCCCAAGCGCTCAGCACAGTTGGCATCGAAATGCAGATCGTCGCCGATGAATGTGCCTGGCTCAGTCTTGATGACGTGGAAGTTAGCATCCTCTTCAGCAAGGGTGAAGAGAGCATCATACACCTTCTTATTATACTGCTTGCTTTGAGGTGGTACAGTGCCACAGATGAATGGCAGGGTGGCATATTTTGCGTCGCCCGTCTTATCAACGAGATAATCACGAATGTACTTGACAACAGCCTGCAGATTGTCGTGATAGCCGTCAGGACCCGTACCAGTGCGGTCGCTCTCGCCCTGATGCCATACTATAGCCTTGATGTCGGCACTCTTGCCTGCTGCCTCGATAGCATCGATACTCTTTTCGATATTGCTGCACAGTGCTTTGAGCATTGACAGTCCACCATCGTTACATGAGGTATTCTCGCTGAGCCATGTAGCGTCAGCACTCCAGTGATAGTCCTTTGAACTGGTGCATGTAGGGTCTATAGATGTACCACCCATTGCGTGCTTTACAACATAGAAGTCCTTCTGCAGAGCCTTCTCTATCCAGTAGTAGAGGATAGCATCGTAGGCAAAGCGTCCAGAGTTATTGGCACTCTCCATCTCAGGCCAGAACTTACGGAATACGCCCTCGCTCTCGCTGAGTCTTGTTGAGCCGTTGGTATAGCTCCAGTTACAATACTGGTATGCTCCACTATTTGCCTCACCAAGTGCCTTTATATAGTCAGGCAGGTTATCGTTCATGCATCGTCCAGCGGTGTTAGACTGTCCAGCCGTGATGAATACGGGCACAGTCTCAGTAGCTGATTGTGGGTAGGTAATGCGAACACCATAGAGATTGATGGCACCTAAAGCGGAGTAGAGATACAGAACGCCAGAATAATCGCCCTCATACTCATAGGTCATCTTGCCGACGGTGTTTTGCGTAACCTCCATTTCCTTCAGCAAGGTGTGGTTGGTATTATGTCCACCTTCACGCAGGGTCAGGGTGCGAGCACTTTCAGTAGCTGAAGTGGCGAAGACCTCTATGGTGCATGGTCCCTGTAAGCTGAAAGTTATGTAGCGTCCAGTTGTCTTAGAGCCGTTAGGGTCGCCACAGAGTTCAGCATTGTAATGGGTGAAATTTATAGTCTCGTCATCATCACTATATGTTGCTGCCTTTGCTTTCACAGCATTATAAGATGTGGTCTGCGTGGTTGATATAAGGAACTTATCCTGCACATAGTCCTCAGTCCATGTCTTAGCTTCAGTGAATTTCAGGAAGGTGTTCTCGCTGATATAGTCTTCAACATCCTGGAACAATGCCCCCTGATTATTTATAAACAGACTGCCGCCAGCCTTAGCAACCATGAACGAGGTGTTGTCTGGTAGCGAACCATCAGCCTTACGGTCAGCCATCAGTTCTATACCTGCTGTACCCCAGCCTTTGCGTGCTCCGTCAACGAAAGCCGTATTATCCTGACTGTCGATAGAGGCATTGTTAGTCAGTGTGCATGACTCACCTATATTAGACCAGTGGCGCAGGGCTCCTGATGAGCCTGTAGGCAGATACGACACACAATTCTCGATAATATGGTCATAGCCAGCTACATCGGTAGCCGTTGATGCCATATCTTCCTGACTGCGGTTTACCATGTTGTAGTTGGCTGAAGAACTGCCCACGCCATTGTATATAGCGGTATTGTTTTTCCAGATGTTTCCTCCCAGGTGGTGGTTGGAGTAGAATCCGTTGGCTTTGTTCTCGTATGCTACGCAGTATGATATGGTGTTCTGAGGTATCAGAGGATTGCCGCTACCATCGGTAGCATAGCCACTGCAAGGAATGCTCATACCGTAGCCACCCGCCTTGAAACCATTGCCATCGCCGCGTGCCGTGCTGCTATTAGGTTCAAAACCATTATAGAAAGCCCAACAGTGATCCCACACCACAGCTGCTTGATTATTGATGCAGTCAAAACCATCGTCGCTGTTCCACCACGCACGACAACCCTCGAAGCGGTTACCAGTATAATCTTTATTAATAAGGTGTACGCCAAATCCGTCGCAGTTGCCTCCGAGAGTTTCTGAAGTGTTGGCTACAGTGCCTGTGCTCTTGTAGTTGTTGTAGTCTTCGTCAGTCTTGAATGCTGAGTAGTCATCATAGTTGTTATATGCATCGCAGTTCTTTACAAGGTTATTACTACCCTTGATGGCGTAGTAACCGATAGCCATATTATCGTGCATAGAGATATTCTCCACTATGCAGTTTGAGCCATTACGTGCTGATATGCACTCACTCTGGTAATGACCGTGCATGGTTGCCTGAACGCCGATAATATCAAAGTTTTTTAGGTGCAGATAACTACCGTGCAGGTAGAAAGCGCTGATGCGACTCTGCGGCTTCACGTTCTGGAAGTCGAAGACGGGTCTCTCGCCAGGATATCCAGCAAAAACGGTTCGTCCGTCAGCCGAACCTGTCTTATTGATATCGAACACAAAACTGTAACTGCCAGTGCCGCTGCCTGGTGTCATTATCTCAGCCTCATCAATAATGTATGTACCTCCGCGAAAATATGCGGTGTCGCCAGCCGCCATCGTGCTGTACGCCTTGCCGAATGTCTTAAATGGTGCTTCCTTGCTGCCACTGCCGCTGTCATTGCCGTCAGGGGCAACATAATAAACCTTCGGAGCCGCAAAGAGTGCTGCAGAGCATAGGGCAAGTAATAGGGTTGTCAGTTGTTTCTTCATAATGGGTGTTGTTTTTTTATGTTAGGTTTTCGTATGCAACTTATTCTGCCGCAAACTTACATAAAAACCTCAACACCACACAATTCAATGCGTACAACTCCGTACAAATTTGTACGTGCACCCCTATTTCTGCGTATTTTCGGATACTCCCTTCTGGTAGTCAGACGGACTCATGCCGTAGTAAGCCTTGAATACTGACGACATATACTGTGGACTTGAGAATCCGAGTTTATATGCCACTTCTGCTACGGTACATTTCTCGTCTTGCAGCATATCAGCAGCACGCATTATGCGATGTTTACGTACATATTCCTTAGGAGAGCAACCCAGCAGCGATGATATCTTGTTGTAGAAGTTTGTTCTTCTGTAACCCAGAGCCTCAGCTATCTTATCAACATTGAGGTCAGTATCGCCTATGTGTGTCTCGATGTATGAGTCAAACTGCGCCACCAGCCTGCGGTCGCGCTCCTCAGTTATCACCTCTGGCAGTTTCATCTGGTTTCTCTGCTGTATCTCCGTCACCTTCTTGCCTACTGTCTCGTCAGCCTCCTCAGCCTTGCCGAAGTCGAGCATCATATAGCTGCGCGTCTTAATGAGTTGCACACTCTGTGCTATCAGCAATGGCATGGAGAATGGCTTAGTGACGTATGCATCGGCACCCAGTTTGGTACCCTTCAGCTTGCTGACGTCGTTATCCACCGCCGTGAGCATTATGATGGGCAGGTATCTGTATGGGCTATTACGCACATGCTGCAACACCTCGAAACCTGATTTGTTAGGCATCAGACAGTCAGTAATCAGCAAGTCGGGCACCTTGTTCTCAAGCATATTGATTGCCTCCTGTCCGTCGTGTGCCGTCACTATGGTGAAATACTGCGACATCTCAGCCTTAAGCATCTCCAAGATATCTGAGTCGTCCTCTGCTATCAGCACCGTTTTATCGTTCATGGGCTCAGTGTTTGTAGGAGCCACAAACTTCTCCACATATCCCTTTCGTTCTTCTGAATTATCATCCTCGCCGTCAGCCAGCAGCTGAGCCTCTTCAGATATGAATTCGTCATCACCGTATGCCTGTTTCTCCATAGGCAGTGTTACGGTAAACACTGAGCCTCCGCCCTCGTTAGGCGTATATTCTATCGTTCCGTGATGCACTTTGACCAGTTCTGCCACGAGGTTCAGTCCTATGCCCATGGAGTCGCTGGCAACGTTTGAGGCCATGTCATGTTCAAAGAGTGTGGCACGCTTCTCCTCAGGCACCCCTACTCCACTGTCTGTCACGCTGATTACCACCTGTCTGTCACCTTCCTCGCCTTCAGTGCCAACATTCACCTCAATCCTTCCTTTTACTGGGGTGTATTTGAAGGCGTTGGATATTATGTTGTACATTATCTTGTCAACCTTTCCCTTGTCCATATAGCATGGTATGGACTTCTCCGATTGTTGGAAGGTGTAGTTGATGTTGCGTCTGTCGCTGATGTCATGGAACTGCTGCCATATATTATATATGAACACGCACGCGTTAGTTTTCTGCACCCTCAGACTCAGCCTTCCTGTCTCCATATTGCGGAATTCCAGCAGCTGGTCTATGAGTCGCTTCATACGCTCCGTGCTGTTCTTGAGCAGATTCACCGAGTTTGCCGCTGACGATGTCATGCTGCTCGTGCTTGCCTGTAGCTTATCTATTGACGACATTATCAGCGTCAGCGGTGTGCGGAACTCGTGCGACATGTTGGTGAAGAACTTCATCTTAAACTCAGAGAGCATCTTCTCATCGCGCACCTTCTGTCTGAGTCTGAGGCTTGCACGCACATTGCGATAAGCGAGGTATCCCACCATGATAGCCATGAACAGGTATATAAGGTATGCCCACCAAGTATTCCACCATGGTTCTTCAATCACTATTACCAATTCGTTTTCGGCTATGCGCTCACCGTTTACCACTTCAGCCACATGGAACACATAGCGGCCGGCACTCAGGTTTTGGTAGCTGGCATTGCTTGCCATTGTGGGTTCATTCCATCCCGTATCCTCGCCATTGCCCTCAAGCCAATATGTGTAACGCGTATTCTCCACCTGCTCATACATCAGGTCTGAGAATTGTATGGTGAGGTAGTTTTGGTCATGTGCCAGTCTTAACTCCTTTGCTTTAGACAGGCTCACTCCCTTAAGCGGCGAATTGTCGTGCATCTTGTCTATACTCTGTCCGTTGATGAGCAGACCTGTTATCACCACCTTGTTTGACTTGGCATGTTCCACCAATGCATCGGCATCAGCGATAAGTATGCCGTCGAGCGTACCAAACGCCATCTTGCCATTGCCCAAGGGCACTGCGCAGTTGGCATTGTTGTAGTTAAGCAGGCGGTTGCCTTCCACCATGAACGTCTTGGTGCGATTAGTCTTCAGATTATAGCATGAGTAACCTTCCTCTGTAGCTATCCATATATTACCCTTGCCGTCAGGAGCAATGTTCTGTATGTTTTCATCAGTCACAAATTTTCCTGCAAGACTCTCAAAAACAATCTTGCCATTCTTCCTGATGCCACACCACAGTCCTTCCATCGATGTGCCTACCCAGATGCGGTGGCTGTTATCCTCATATATCGAGGTCACCTTCACACGCTCTGATTCTTCAGACTTCAGCGCATAAACCTCGTATGCCTTGGGGTTCTTTATCAACTGGTCAGGCGTGAATGTCACCACTCCCATGTTGGTTCCCAACCAAAGCCTACCCTCGGCATCCTGCCTTATGCAGCGTACTTCAAAATTTGTTATATCGGTAAAGAACCTGCGGAACGACTCGTTGCTCCTGGGGAATGATTCACTCATGACAAACAAGCCATTGATACTGCCTACCCATAGGCGTCCCTTACTATCTACCAGCACGCGGTCAGTTCTATCCTTACCCAAGTAGAAGCGGTCTTTCAGGAATAGTCCGCTGCTGGTAGTAGTAGCCCACAGCGAACCGTCAGGCAAGAATCCAACGGAATTGTATATCACGTCAGTAGGCATGCTGTCATAGGGACTCACAGTTCCGTTCTTAAGCGATACTCTCACCAGCGCCCCACGGCTCTTGCCCGCTATGAGGTCGCCATCAGGCAGCATGGAGAGCACCCTCACCTCGTTTTCAGAAGTACGCTCCGTGCCTACTTTTATCACCTCATACTTTGAATGGTCGAGGTGCAGGCGTGTCAACCCATACCACACATTGCTCACCCACACATCACCGTTACGGTCAAGTATCATTGCCACAATGCGGTCAGAGGGAATGAGGTCACTGCGATCCTTTGCCGAGATATGCTGCATATCGCCCGTCTTGGGATTATACAGGTATATGCCGTCGCCATTGGTGCTCACCCAAATCATTCCGCCCTTATCCGTCACCACATTGACCTTCAGGTCGGTATTAGCCTTCAGCAGTCTGTCGCTAATGACTCGCAGGGTGTACTTCTTGCCTGTCTTGCGGTTGGTATATTCTATGCTGCCAGCATTGTCATATACTATGGGGTTGCCTAAATTGTCAGTGAAGTGGTTCTTGATGCGTTTCTTCTCCTGCTCCATGAATGCAGCGCTATCCTTGTACTCCACGAACATATCCCTCTTTATGTCGTAACACGACATCTGATCGGTGTTAAAACGTAGTCGTAGAAGTCCGTTTGGCAGTTTTTTTATCTCCTTCACCCTGTTGGTGTACATAAGTGAGTTGTTGCCTTCCGTTGTCCTCAGAAAACTTCTGTATGAATGTCCGTCAAAACGGTACAGTCCTTGGAGAGTGCCCAACCACAGGAAACCGTCATCATCCTGCGCCATGCAGCGTATATTGTTGTTAGGCAGTCCGTTGTCAGTAGTATAATGGTGTGCTGTAATTATGGGCTGTGCCGATGTTGTAACACACAATATCGTAAGCAAAATTGCCCCAAGCACTTGTCTTATTTGCATAGTTTTGTTCAGGTTAGTTAGCAATTTGTAAGTTTTTTCACGTACAAAATTATACAAATAAAGCGTAACCACCAAACTTTTTCACGCTTATTTAACATTTATGTACAAAATCGCACTCTACGCCACGACATTTTATTTTACCTTTGCAACAAGAACCTAAAACATTAAACAATAAAAGCATAACCTATGACAACAAAGAAATTTTTATTACTATCACTTTTGTGCGTATTTTGTTGCACAATCGCTAAAGCAGGTCAGCGCTTTAATTTTAATGCTGACTGGAAGTTGGCTTTAGGTAAGGAGGTAAAAGGCTCCAGTTTGAAAATTGATGACAGCAGTTGGTTAAAAGTTACCCTTCCATACGCTTACAACCAGAGTGAGGCATTTGCCAAATCATGTGGCGAACTTAGCGACACTATTATGTGGTATCGCAAGCATTTCGTGTTGCCTAAGTCGGCTAAGGGCAAGAAGGT
>JAZLBU010000057.1:0-30335 GCA_045613845.1 Prevotella sp.
TGTTGACTGAAGAAACAGAACCAGTGAGGTCACTTTTCTTCATCGTACCGTAACCGACGACAACGAGGTCGTTAAGTGTGGTGTTGTCATCCTCGAGAGTGACATTCACCGATGACTTACCTGCAGTCTTGATAACCTGTGACTTCATACCTACGTACGAAATGTTAAGGTTACCGCCTTTCTGCAACTTAAGCGTGAAGTTACCGTCGAAGTCAGTAACAGTACCGTTCTGGGTACCCTGCTCCATTACGGTGGCACCTATGATAGGCTCACCGTTGCCGTCCTTCACATTACCGCTGATGGTCTGCGCCTGCACTGCTGCACAGAAGAGCAACAGCAGACCCACGAGGCCATAGCGAACTTTCTTAAATGTTTCAGACATAGTTAGTTTAATTGTTTGATTAGTATATATAAATAATGTGTAAGCATTTAATGCTTGCGCCTCTTCGGGAGAGGACTCGCTGGGGATAATGAGCAATTAATAATTAGTAATTAGTAATTGGCGTTTGCACGCAGTTTTCCTCAATTTGCTGCAAAATTAAGTAATTTTTGTTATTTGCACAAATTTTTTCACATGTTTTTTATGGAAAATCCTAAAATTATCGGGCTTCAGGAGGGAAATTGTGTTAATTTTAACATTCGTAACGTGATTGTTACTGGTGCAGAGGCATTACTTCTGCACGCAGAGGGGCTGCTTCTGCAACTTGAGGCATTACTTCTGCATGTAGAACCATTGCCGGAGGTTGTTAAAGTAATGCCGGAGCATATTGACGAAAAAAAACTTTTTTTCGCGCTCAACCTCCCTATTTTGCCCTCATCCCGCATGAATACTAGGCTGAACATAGGGAGGTAGGGGCTCTAGACCTCCCTATTAACCTCCCTATAGACCTCCCTATCAACCTCCCTATGTATCTATAAAACCACGGATAATACGGATGAACACGGATAATAAATATCTAAGATTTGTTAGATTTTTAAAAGATTTGAAAGATTTCTTGCCCAAAGGGCAACTCAAAAAACTTAGTCGCCTAACGGCGAGAAATTCTACAAATCGTATCAAATCAATCAAATTATAATTGATGAAATATAGGGAGGACTATAGGGACCTCTTAGGGAGGTTTTTTATTTTAACCTCCCTATCGGGAAGGCGCATAAACACTGGGCTCAGAGGCTCGATAGGGAGGTTAGGAGGTTATTTTACTTTTTGACCTGTAATAGTATAATCATCGATTATGAGGCGACCACGAGAGTCGATAATCTTCAAGTGGTCAGCGTGGCTTGAGTTTGGTGTTTTCTCACGGAGTGTTACTACGTCAGTGGGAGTGTCAGTGGTGTATAGTGTTATGGTGGCACATATCTGCTTGCCAGCAGGCGTAAAGGTCAGTGTGCCACTTGCTGTGGTTGACAGGTTTATCTTGTGTGATACCGTTGACTTGTCTTTAGGGAACACATAATCTGTTTCGCTATATGTAGTGCCACCCAGTTCGCTGATGTAGGCATCGAGGGGATTGGTGTCGTCAGCTTTCATGTTATTAAAACCATCAAACTGCACTGCCTTGACATAGACTCCCTCAGGTAGAGTGATGGTGTACTGCACACTGGCACTGTACTTTATATAAGGTTCTGTAGCAGAAGGGTCATAGGTCTTGCCCTTGGTGTTAGAGATGGTATATCCACCAAGAAAAGCCCAAGGAGAAGCATCCTTCTTGGTTGCCTCGCACGTCTTGGAACTCAGTACTGCCGTAGATACAGAACTGTAAGAACCAGTATATGTAGCTTCATACTTAGTAGAGAAGTCGCCCGTGCCTGCCGTGTTGACTATGTTGCATCCGTTGATGAAGTTGATGTCCTTACAATATGCCATGAACATGCCTTTCTGAGCATCGATGCTGACGTTGTCGAATGTTATGTCGTGGATGTAGCTTTCGGGACGACCGTAGATGTAGAGAGGATTGCCATACTTGAAACTTGAAGACGTTGGTGTTCCTGTTGCCGTGATGTTCTGAAAGAGGAAGTCACGGTATTCGGGCGTGGAATTGGTAACTGCTGATGTAGCAACCGTTGAGGGGTCGGCAGGGTCTGTATCATAAAGGCACGACAGTTTGATGGGGTCTCCCACTCCATACATGGTGCTGTTGCGGAATATGAGGGCATGGACAGCTCCGTTGCTGCTGGTACCGCTGTAGTCGTTGCCACTGCGGTCGTTGCTGGTCTTTATGCGGAAGCCTGTCTCAGTCTGATTGAATGTAATGTCCTCATATATCACATGATGCAGGTTGACCGTATAAGAACCTATAGACATACCGTGACCTGAGCCGCAGGTGATGTTCCATGCGTGGACATACCTGCCGTTGGTGTCAACCACCACGTTATCATCGCCAGTTGATATATTGCAGTCGTAGATGTTTACGTAAGGTCCCCACACAGGTATGCCGTCGGTATTATGCGATGCCTTGCCCTTGCCGAGCGTTGATGCAGGGGCAGATATGGTGACATCATGCACGGTCATGTTGTTGGCATTGCCACTCTGTCCTAAGGTAAGGTTGGTGCCTGGGGAATTGAGCAGTTTGATATTGCGGAACAGATGACGGGCACCTTTCTGCAAGCGTATGAGAGAAGGACGGGTGAACTTCCCATCATCCTCTACTGCCTTCCACCATGCAGCACCCTGTCCGTCGATGACAGATGTCACACCCTCGCCCTCAATGATGATGTCATTTACAGTTGCTCCGCCCGTACTGATAAAGTTGGAGTACGATCCGCGGTAGTCCTGATACTCATTGTTTGAGGGATAGGTTCCGAAGGGTAACAGCTTCAGCGTGGCACCAGCATTGAGGTGCAGCACCATATTGGACTTCACCGTTATAGGTCCACAGAGCCATGTGCCTTCAGGCACCACCACCATGCCTCCCGTTGTAGGAACGGCATTGATAGCTGCCTGTATGGCTGATGTATTGTCACTACTCTCAGTACTTGCACCATAAGCGGTTATGTCGAAGGTATTAGCTGACGTTATTGCCACTATGTTAGGCAACTCCACCACCTTGGCTTCGGCATCTGACGCCCACTCAGAGGGGAAGGAAGACGCAGCCACCTGCTTCTCAGCTGTCACATCGCTGTCAGCCATAGCCACTATACTTACCAAACACATAATAGCCACCGTTGCCAGAACTTTACTCATAAAACTCGTTTTCATACTTCTATTTATTTTGAGAAATTCACTAAATAAAACTACACATTGAACATATCATCAAGAGTCACCACGTTTTGAACCTGTCCGCTATACTCGTTTTGTTTCAAACCATAAGAAGCTATAAAGGTAATATGGACAGTTTTCTTTTTGGGAAGTCTTTCTATAAGAGTCTGTACACGCTCACGTAATATGGCATCATACGATTTGTCTATGGTATATGGACTACTATAAAATTTAATTTCACACATATTGACAACATTATCTGACCTGTTGATTAATAAATCCATCTGTTGCTTTTTTTCAGCTGTAGCTACTACCCACGAGGACTCTATAGTGCTAACACCAGAGATACCCAATTTCTCTTTTATCTGCCTGATATGTGAGAAACAAAGTTCTTCGAATGCAAATCCTCTCCAGACATTCAACTTCGGTGACAAATTGTTTTTCTGCCAGAATTGGGGATCCAGATTATCCTTCCTGTCAACAAAATGAAGGTATGAAAGGCAGAAATGGTCGATTAACTTGAAATGTTCCTGCTTCTTCTCACCAAAAGGAAAATACGGAGCTATGAAGTCACTTGCAACAAGAGCTTTTAGCATTTTTGTTGCTCCGCCTCCATCCTTGATACCTGTTGCCTCAAGAATTTCTTGACGTGTATAACCTTTCCGACGCTCTGCCAACAACCGTATAATCTTGACGTAGTCTGCAGCGTTTGTAAATAGAGAGCCAAACAAACGATCAAACTCATTCTTTAGACTGCCAGTTTTATCAAATAACAGTCTATCTATATTTTGTGCAGCACTTATTCCCTTTTCAAACAAACTCATATAGTGAGGAATACCTCCGAAGACCATATAAACCTGAGCGATATCATAACGACTCATGCCTATTTGTCTTTGACTGAAATAATTTTCGCATTCCCTCAATGTAAACGGATATAGCTTAATTTCATTATTCAACCGGTTATACAAGCCTCCCTTACTATTTATAAGGTTGTCTTCTATCCATGATGTAGCAGAACCGCATACTATAAGCATTACATTGTCACGTCGTGCAGCCCAGCCATTCCAAAAATGCTCAAAAGCAGGAATAAATCGTGAACGTGCCGTATCCATCCAGGGAAGTTCATCTATAAACACCACTTGCCTGCTACCATCATTCTTCATGTCAAGCAATTTCTCCAACAACCTGAAGGCCTCAAGCCATGATTTGGGACACGTTTCTCCTTCCAAGCCATAATCTTGCAGAGAAAAATAAAAAGCCTGCAGCTGGTCTCTAAGCAGAAGTCTTTTGTCACGGTCATAAGGAGAAAGACCTGTATGCCAAAAAGACATACGCTCCTTAAACACTTCTTTAATGAGAAATGTCTTTCCAACACGCCTGCGACCATAGACCGCCACGAACTCGGAATGTCCTGTAGAATACAGTCGCTCCAACTCCTTTATTTCCTGCTCTCTACCTACAATATTCATCATGCTATCTTCTTATTTTTCTGCAAAGGTATAAAAAATGTTTTATTCAGAGAAATAAAACTCTTTATTTTTCTGTATGCAAGGTTAGATTTTGAGATTCAGATAATTAAAAAGGTGAATGTAACAACAAAAAATCACCGCCCAAGTGCAAAGTGCACACAGGCGGTGAGTATAACTTAGTTAGGGTTAGGTTTATGGTTATCGAATCACCTTCTTGCCTTGATAGATGAGCAGCCCCTTGGTATCAGGTGACACACGCTGACCTTGCAGGTTGTAGTAGTAACTGTTAACGGGAACGCTAACGGGAACGTTAACCTCCTTTATGCCTGTTACCTTTTCATAAGATAATGTAACGATAGCATAGCACTGTCGCTGTGGAGTTGGCGAACCTGATGTAGGCACATCATTTGTAAATTTCACCGTAATGTTATTGGTAGCATTCAGGTCGCTTAGGGTCACATTTGCAGTATTGCCAGTGGACTGCTGTGGCAAAGATACACTGCTGCTCAGGAGGTTGGAACCTCCGTCAACTGTTATAGAACTCATATCAATTTTTGCAGTAGTGCCGTTGTTGTTAGCGTGCTGGTATGCCACAATGTTTATACTGCTAACCATGTAGCCTTCCTTGATAGTGAATACCCAGTCCTGGTTGGTGCGCAACTTAAGGTATGTGCCTGATGCGCCAGAAGGATTGGCAGCACTGCCAAGTGTACATGAGGTACCAGCAATATCGACATCCTTAGATGAAGTAGCCTTACTAGCGTTGAAAATATCATTGCCACTCTCGGGTATTTCAGGCAAAACGAAGTCGGGCTCTGAAGGGAAGTCGGGCTCTGGGTCAAGAGTCTTCTGTCCGAGCGGATAATACTCATCGAAGGTCTCTGTAGCATCGGCACGCTCATACTGCGTGATATCCTGAACAAGGGAGTTGGCATACACCTCAATGTTAGAATACATTACATTCTTGGTGTTTTTAGGATCATTCTCGCAAATGGTGAATGTCAAAGCATCTGCTGCATTGTTAGGATTCAGACTATGAGCTGTTTCCCATTCGTCAGGTATGCCATCATTGTCAGTATCTGTAGGTTTGCCTGTGTCTTTGAGTTCTGGCCATCCACCTACATCATTCTGAGAGTCAATCATACCATTCTTAGAGCCATTAGAGCCCTCGAAGTATGTTATTCCCTTGAGTGCCTCCCAACGCAGACGCTTGTCGAGTTCATCACGCTGATAACTTGCGCCAGCATACTTGAGCACCTTGTCAAAGGCTTTCTCTGCTGCATGCATAGAAATTACTTTATAGCTATCGAAGTCGTAAGCTGTTGATATGGCACGAGTAGAGGCTGCATTATTTGCAAGCCACGTTTCAAAGGATGTTCCCTTGTCAGGATCTATAGCTGCATCGCAGAGGTTATTGTTTGTAACCTCAGTTGAGCCATACATGTAATTACCATTGATATAGAACTGACCAGGGGTGACATAACCCACAGTCTGCTTGAATTTCACAGGATCGGTACAGTTGCCGCATGAGGTTGTAGGATTGAGCAAACGTGTCTTGGCTGATGATGCTGGACCTGGCTTGTAGTAATTGTTCACCATATTTATATACTTAGGATAGCCATTGCCAGACTCGCCACCGTAGGCAGAGTTGCCACCCCAATTGTAGAGCACATTGTTAACATAATCAATCGGACCCTTTAGGGTTGACACATAGTCGTGGTCGAAACGTGGGTTACGACTGTCGTGGTGCATTATAAGGTTGTGGTGGAACGAAGCGTTCTTACCACCCCAGATGCCACCATAGCCATGAGATCCCTTAGCATGCACTGATGCCCTTAGACTCTCAGAGATGATGCAATACTGCATGGTGAAATTGGTGTTGCCGTAGAATGAGCAACACTCATCAGTTGACCATGATACGGAACAGTGGTCAATGATGATATTTTCATAACCCTTACCACCAAGGGCATCATCGCCTTCATAGTCAGGGTTAGCAGCAGCCTTAGCCTGTGAGCCGACATCACCCATACGGAAACGCAGATAGCGAATGATAACATTGCTACCACCAACAGTAACAGGATAATCGGCAAGACAGATTCCATCGCCAGGAGCAGTCTGTCCCATGATGGTCTTGTTTGCCTGTATCTTCAGGTCTGACTTCAAATGTATTGTGCCAGACACATCGAAAACGATAATCTTCTTACCTGCTGTAGCAGCACCGAAGCGGAATGTACCTGGTCCGCTGTCTTCCAGACTTGTTACGTGATAGATACTGAATGAACCCTCTTCATCACGTGCACCCTGAGTATAGCGACCGAAACCGTCTGCACCTGGGAAGGCTGGAGTATATTCAAACTGAGCCTCAGCAACAAAGATATTTGCTATTGCCAATACGGCTATAAATAAAAACTTCTTCATGTTGTTTATGTACTAAGAAAAAAAATGTGAGGGTGTAAACGGTATCCCCGAATACGCCCTCACACTAATATAATCAGATATTACTTGCCTGCATTTGGATCATCAGGAACGAATACGAAGCCGAACCAGTACATAGAGTTAGCATTGTCAATCTGGAGGATTGCCTCGCCCTCTACTACGCGAACCTTATAGCTCATATACCACTTCTTACAAGTCTCTGTGTCACTGCCATAGACAGGTATTACTGTCTTCTGAGCATCAGCAAGAACATTGAAGATGAATGGCTCCTGATCAGTCTGCGTCAGCATGTTCTCAGACTTGCCGTATGCCAGGATGTAGAGACGTCCAGCAGATGGGAATTCCAACTTAACTGTGCTGTTCTTCTTAATCTGACCACGGATGTTGAAGTTAACAGCCTGGTTCACAGGGTTAGCAGCCCAGTCATTACGAGCTTCTGTCCAACCACTTGCTGTCTCGTTGTTGAAGACAGCCTTGAACTTCTTATCGTTGAAAGTGTTAGAAGACTCGAAGTGATACTGGAATGCCTTGGTGGTGAACATCTGCTTACCTGTCATCTCCTCTTCCAGCACGTTGCCTCGTGCGTTAGGAACAGGCAGACCAGTGTTAGGATCACGCTTTACAACCTTGTTGCCCTGCTCATCAATCTCATATACAGGACTGTCGGTATCAGCTGAAAGCTCATTTACAGTGATGTACATAGCGAGGTCCATGTTAGGACTGTACTCTGTAGCCTCAGTAGCATCACCTATCTTGGTACCATCCTGATCATACAAAGTGAAGTGGTATTCCTGACCTACAGTAAGGCCTGTCCACTCATACTGGTATGCCTCAAGTTCTTCTGCAGTGATCATGTGCTTGTAATCACTCTCTTGTTCACCAGCTTCTTTCCATGTTTCGTTGATGATGTATGAAGGAGCCTTACAGTATGCCTTATCAGCCTTCTTGCTCTCAGTTGGCAACATGTACCAGTTGAGCTTCATGCTGGTCTCTTCAACACCTGTAACCCACATGCCAGAAGGTGCTGCAACCTTCAGAGTGGCATTCTTCTTCAGCAGGGCAGCAATCTCCTCACTCTTAACGTAACCTTCGTTATAGAGCATGCCATTGGTTACCCACTTACTCTTAGTACCATCCTCACTGACAGCACGTGCACGAGTGTAGAGTACATCGCCCTCCTTGATGCCACCTTCGCCAAGACGATCGTCATTGCGAGCAATCTCAACCACACCGCTCTCGCTAACGATGGTGATGATGCCTGGTGTTTCATCGAATCCACTCATGAGAGGTTCGCGGCTTACCTGCACCTCGTATGACTTAGCTGTTGTCAGCTGAGCCACCTTGATGCTCATAACAAGAGAGAAGGAGTCGATCTCTGCCGTCACCGATGATGGCGCATACGGACGCTTAGCAGAAGAATCCGTATTCCAATCGTTCTGGTCTGGTGAGCATGATACCATCACGCCCATCAGCAGAACTGCAAATAATGCTATAAGATTATATAACTTTTTCATTTCTTCTTCTAGATTAAAGATTAGTAACCATATGAGTTATATACACGTGGCTTCTTGTCGGAACCGATAGAAGAGTTAACCACGTTGCTGTAGATAGGCATGAGATAACGGTTCTTAACCACTACATCCTGATCCAAACACTTGGTGTTAGGAGTGATGTTCTTCTGTGTACCTACGAGACCACTGCATATTGATGGCATCTCGGTGTCATAGTTAGCATAGGCTGTCCTGAAGGACGCTGTGCTGTAGCTATCGCCGTTAAGACCCTTGTAGTCAGTACCCTTACCAGGATTGTAATCCTCCTTAGTAGTCTTGTAGCCCATCTGATCAAGCCAAGAGTAATCGGTGCTACCACCATCAGCAGTAGCTATATCTGCACCTTCCTTAGAGTTTGTTCCATCCTCACCATAGTAAGTGATAGAGCGTGCGTCGATATACTTCTCTGATTCATCAGCATATTTGTAGTACATCTTTGTCTGGAAGATCTTCTCACTGATAAGACGCTGGTACTCTGTCTTAGCATTCCAGATAGCATCGTGCAGACGGTTCCAACGAATAAGATCCCACTTACGGAAGTTCTCACCGCAGAACTCAAGACGGTTCTCAAGGTCAATCATGTCGAGCATAGACTCGTAGTCTGTAGCAGCGTCAACCTCTGCTGCGAAATCAGCCTTATCCAGATCAGGAGTGCTTCCCTGATAAGCATTAGTAGCATCATTGAATGCACGATTGTGTACCTGCTTAACATATTCGCCTGCTCCCTGAATGTCGCCACGATAAGCTAAGCACTCAGCATACCAGAGGAGAATCTGTGGGTAACGCATGCGTACAACATTTATACCATAACCGAACTTAGAAGATGCTGTAAGGTTCTGCTTCTTCCAACGTTCAGACATCTTGCGAACATCCCACTTACCAATATAGAGACCAAATGGCTTGTTAGAGATACGGCTCTCGATAGTTACAACATCCTTACCACCGCTGTACTGCTCTTTCTCAGCTGCACTCTGGTAGGCAGAACGGTCAAGATCCTTTATCTCAAGGTTGATACAAGTGATGTCACGACGAGTGTCGGTTGGCTGATAAGAGTAGAGCTGCACAGCCGTGGTCTTCATCTTACCAGAAGAGTTGTAGTTCCCCCAGTCTGCGGTGTTACCATTCATACGCACACCTACTGTATAACCAAGCTCACCAGCATTACCGAATCCGAATGGAATCTCGAAGATATTCTCATAATAGGTCTGGTCAAGTTCAAGCTTGTTGATCTTCTCCCATTCATTAGCGAAAGATGGGTTCATATTGTGAACACCGCTCTCGATAATGTCCTTGAGCTGCTGCTCAGCCTTTGAATAGAGGTCTGCACATACCTCGTCAGATGGACGAAGAGTAAGGAAACCATAGTTGTCACCTGATGGATAAGCCGCTCTTACGTAGCCTGCAGCTTCCTTAGTCTTAGAAGAGTAACCACCTTCGACAGCCTTATCGTTTTCATCTTCACGGATAGCATAACCTGCACGAGTCATATAGAGGTTTGCAAGGAGGCCCTTAGCATAACCCATATTAACGTGCTCAGATGACACTGTTCCGCACCATGGAAGTTTGTTCTCCTCAACAACCTTCTCGAGGTCTGCGATGAGTGCGTCAAGGATTACATCACGGTCAACCTTACCAACATTTACATTTGAAAGGTCTGCATTAGCCCTGTGAAGCATCATAGGAACATCACCCCAAACACGAATAACGTCGAGATAAACCATAGCACGGATTACTCGTGCCTCAGCAGAGTATTTCATCATTGCATCTTCTCCTGCAATGCTGCTAGCCTCTATACCGTCAATGATACGGTTACAGCACTCGATGGTTTCATACTGCTTCTCCCACAGTGTACCGAGCTTAGCCCATGATGTGGTAGCATTGTAGTTCATACCATCACGCTCACTGTTCTGACCCACTGCGGTAGCGCCGATACCATCGATAAGTTCCACGTCAGTACCTGTACCCTGGTGTATAGTCATAAGCTGAGCATAAGGATCAGCACAGAGTTCTGCATACAACCCTGCTACTGCGGCTTGTGTCATTTCCTCGTTGCTAAACACCATTGCTTCATCAGCCAGGGAAGGTGAACTGGTGTCAAGCCAATCATTACATGCTGTAAGCGCAAGCGCACCAAAGCATATTGCTGTTGTCTTAAATATATTTTTCATAATTATAATCCTCCCTTGATTTAGAATTGTAAGTTGACACCCATGGTGTAAGAACGTGCCTTTGGATATGTAGCAAAGTCAATACCTGGACACATAGCATTCTTGTTAGTGCTAACCTCTGGGTCATAGCCAGAATAGCCTGTCCAACATGCGATGTTGTAAGCAGTGAAGTAAATTCTTGCCTTCTGCAGGTAGAGTTTCTTTATCCATGCCTTAGGGAATGTGTAACCTATGGTGAGGTTCTGGAAACGCAGGAAGTCTGCCTTTTCAAGTGCCCAATCAGAGATTACCATTGCACTTGTTGCAGCTGGGTTCCAGTTGTCTCTGCCAGCATTGATCTCGCTAAGACGAGCCACTACATTATCTGTACCACCGTAAGCTGCAATAGTATTTGCGCTTGGACGGCCAAGGTTCAGACCTGTAGCTGGGTCAACCCATGTGTAACGATTGTCAACATTGAAATCAGAGATAAGGTTGTAACCTGCAGAAGAACCTGCATAGAATGAGTTACAAAGTCTTGTACCATTGAGAATGTCGTTGCCAAGAGAATAGTTGAAGAATGCGGTCAGATCAATTGTACCCCATGTGTTCTTCCAAGTTACGTCGAAGCCGAAACCACCTGTCCACTTAGGAACGGTATTGCCAAGACGAATCTTATCCTCTGTAGTGATCTTACCATCACCATTCTGGTCAACATACTTAGGAGCACCTGGATAGATAGTGCCACCAGCAGTCTGGTTCATACCATCCTTAGTCTTCCAAGTTGTGCCCTCGAGAATAAGGTCGTCAGTAGTATAGAAACCATCATACTTGTAACCCCAAACCTCACCAAGGCGACCACCTTCTATTACGTAGAAGTCGTTGTACTCAGAAATGGTAGAGCCTGCGAATGAAGAGCTCTGGAATGGATCATCGGTTGTAAGTTCCTTAATCTTATTATTATTGTACGCGATGTTAGCGTTGAAGTTAAGAGAAAGGCTCTTTGTGCTGAGCGCAGCATAGTTAAGAGAGAGTTCGAAACCCTTATTCTCAGTAGAACCGAAGTTCTGATACTGATAAAGGTAACCAGAAGAGCTCTGTACGCGTGCCTTCATAAGAAGGTCGTTGGTAGTGTTCCAGTAGAAGTCGAAGCTACCGCTCAACTTACCTCTGAACAGACCAAAGTCAATACCAACGTTACGTGTGACAGTAGTCTCCCACTTCAAGTTAGGATTGTAGAGGTATCCATTGGTCTCGATGAAGTAGTTACGCTGCTCATCAAAGTAAGGAGCAACACCTGTGCTACCTGATGCCTTATACTGTGTCTTGATAAGACCTGCATCAATACGGTTGTTACCTGCTGTACCGATAGAGAGACGGAGCTTCAGGTTAGAGAGCCATTCAGCCTTCTTCATAAACTCCTCTTCTGTCAGACGCCAAGCGACCTGAACAGCAGGGAACCAACCCCAACGGTTGCCATCACCGAACTTAGAAGAACCATCGGCACGCAGAGTAGCGTTCAGATAGTACTTATCATTATAGGTATAGAGCAACTGACCGAAGAATGATGTAATACGATCATCTGGGTACTTGTAGTATGTAGGAGCCATTGGGTTGCCTGCAGTTGGGTTGTCCAGAATCTTGTCGAATGTATCGAAAGTCTCAGCAAAACCTGTGTAAACATTACCGTTCTGGTCTTCCTTTGTCTGCTTCCACTCCTGACCAAGAATAACCTTCAGGTCATCAGCATTTGAAAGAATCTTCTTCTTAGAGTACTGAGCTGTATTGGTATTAGTCAGAGTCTTTCTGTTATCAACAGCGAATACTACAGCTGGCATACCTGAGTCTGGGTACTTAGAGTTACGGTTTGCAATTGCAAGCCAAGCCTGGTCTGTATCCTTATCCTGGAACGCCATAGAGAAAGCTGTCTTGAACTGCCAGCTCTTCCAAGGCTTCCATGTAAGACCGACGTTGTAGTTGTGCTTGAGAGTCTTGACCTCTTTGTATGTATTCAGTACACGTGTAAGAGGATCTACACGAGTAGAGGTTGAGTTCTCTTCATCCTCCTCACCATTATCAGAGATAGCATTGATTGGAGCATAGCGGATAGCCTGGTTAGACCAAGAGTTTGTAGCATTAGACTCGTTGCTATCGGTACCTGAACCAAGACCTTCTACCTTCTGATGAGAGAGGGCAAACTTAAAGTCTGCTGACAGGTACTTGTTGAACTTAGCCTTGAGTTTAGCTGTCACGTTATTACGGCTGAAGCTTGAACCACGCATGATAGCATCCTGATCGGTATGAGCAAAAGACACATTGAAGCTCAGTTTCTTGGTACCACCGTTAACGCTGATGTCATAGTTGCGCTGTGAACCTGTGCGACCGAATATCTCGTTCTGCCAGTTATGTCCCTGCATAGACTTCAGCTGGTCGAGTTCAGCATATGGGCCATAGTTTCCTCTGTCAGTGCTGAACTGTGTACCAGAAGCAATCTCATACTGGTACATACCGAAGTTGTATGGGTCCATCACACCGATTTCCTTCACTACCTTCTTCCATCCAAGTGAAGCGTTGAAGTTTACGCTAACCTTACCTTCCTTACCGCTCTTGGTGGTAACGATAACAACACCATTAGCACCACGTGCACCATAGATAGCAGTAGAAGCAGCATCCTTCAGCACGTCGATAGTCTCGATATCAGAAGAAGCGATGTCGTTGATAGAAGATACCTCGAAGCCGTCAACAATATAAAGAGGTGAGTTATCCTGTGACAGAGAACCACCACCACGAACACGGATAGTGATATCAGCATCAGGAGAACCTTCTGTTGTGGTTACGTTTACACCAGCCATCTTACCAGTAAGAGCCTCAGTTACGTTAGACACCGGAATGTCCTCAATCTGCTTAGCACTTACCTGAGACACTGCACCTGTGAGGTCACGCTTACGAACTGTGGTATAACCGATAGCCACAACTTCGTCAAGCATCTGTGCATCGTCCTTCATTGATACGTTAACAGATGACTTACCTGCAACATCGACAGTTTGGTTCACCATACCAACGTAAGAGAACACCAGTTTGTGACTCTTGCCCTTCAGCGTAATGGTGAAGTTACCATCAAAGTCTGTCACGGTACCGTTCTGTGTGCCCTGTTCCATAACCGTGGCGCCAATAATTGGTTCGCCCGTTGGGTCCTTCACGTTACCGCTGACCGTCTGCGCCTGTATTGCTGAGCAGAAGAGCAACAGCATTGCTACGAGCGCATAGCGTACGTTTTTAGTTTTTTCAGACATAGTTTAATAGTTTGATTAGTATTAATGATTTATCGTTTTAGCATACGTATAGCAGTGCAAAATTAAGAAAAATTTGCACCACATGGAATATTATTAAGTTAAAAGTTGTTAACCCTTCGCTTTTTAACTAAAAAGCAGAGGAAATGAATGGGTTGATGGGTTATTTCATCGAACTAAAGAAGGCTTTTGCCGAGCCAAACTTCAAGAACAGGTCAAGACGTATGGGAACGTGACGACTATCGTCGGTAACGAAGAAGCGCACTATCTCCTTATCTTTCTTTCCGTCTTTCTCCATGTAGGATATTACAAGACATGGATATTTTTTTCCGTCATCGCCTTTCACGGTCTTTTTGTCACGATAAAGGAGCTTTGCCTTTACCACTTCAGAACCACCCGCGATATTAACATTCTTCACCTGTCCCTTTTGCCAATCGGATGTGTCAATATTCCTAAATTGCTGAAAGGCATGGAGCATATCTGTCATGCACTGCTGATAGAGGTGTTTTTCAACAGTTTTAGTACCATCATTATGAATGTGTCGTGTAGTGGTATGGCATTTGCCGTTAGGATATGAATACCACATCTCATCAACGTAGTATCGCTTTCCCTCGCGCGCGCCTTTCCTATAATATAAAGGTGTAAGTTTGTCGGTGTATATGCTCATGATGGTGTCGCGCATCATGAAATAGCGGTCAACCTTCTTTGACGATGAAGTGACAAGACTTGTGGTATAAGCTTTCTGACCCTTGTATTCAGATGGGAAAGTCTTGAGCGATGCCGTTCCAGCCTTTATCCATATAAACTGCCAGTTGAAGTAAAGGTTGTAGTTGATGGTCTCAGCACCGTCGAATGCGGTGATTTGGTATTCGCACTGACTCTGTGCGCTACTGGGTAGCGCACAGAAAGTAAAAAGGAAAAAGGAAAAAATAATAAGTACTTTTCTCATCTTTATCTCAAGTATTCTGGCAGTTCTATGCCTTTGCTCTGCGCACGCTCTGCATTACGCTTCTTTATGGTGCGCTCTGTATCACCTTTTTCTTTCTTTATGGCATCGGGCTTCTGTTTGAACAATGGTTTTGACGTAAGGTTCCATGTCTTGGTAATATCCCACTTTGCCCTGCACTCTACAGGTTCGCTGTAGTAGTACATCTGTTCTGGCTGACGATCGGCAAAATAATCGCCTGTATCCCACTCGCCATTATCGTTGGAATCGACAAAAGCACGCAAGTAGTATGTCTCAGGGACTATATAATAGAATTCTGCCGTACCATCCTTAGACTTGGCTGTCTTCACCACCTTGTCTTGCTTATCAAGGAGCTGGACAACAACGGGAACGCTAACGTTAACAAAGAGCGATGCATAGTCTTCGAGCCTTCCTACCTGTATTCCCAGTTTGTACTTGCCGTTTGCCACACCATATATATCTACGAATGCGAGTGAGTCGACCTCGAAAGAATATTTGGCACCTGGCAACCAATCTGTATATACCTCACAGGTTCTGTTGGTAACTGGAGTAACGGTAAACGGAGAACGGTACCACAAGGAATCCTGTTCCATATACAGATGTATTGCCTCCTTGTTAAATTTCTCCAAAGGTGAAGGGAAGGTTATCTTCACACCTTCGTTTGGCGACATCATCGTAGGAGCTGAGTACCTAACCTCCAGTTTCTTGGCAGGCATGATGGTATCAACCACCTCACCTGGTTCTGCCCTACGCAAACGTTTTGCTACCTCCTTCTTCCAATCAGCCCTTTCTTCCTCTAATGCCTTCTGGCGCTTGGCGTAAGGCGACCTGGACAGTATCTCCAGCGTATCTTTGGTCAGGCGCTGTACTCCAAGACTGTCTGAAATATACGTTGCCATCTCTACCTTCAGAGTGTCCTGGTTTACCAATGCCATATCACGCAACCAGTATCTCACGGTGTCAGCCTTCAGTGATGGTTCAACAATGAAGAGGCTCTCCCCTGCCCCATGCAATTGTGAAGGAGGGTTCAAAAGGTGTAGAGAAGGTATGGCTGGATTATCTAAAAGAGGCTCGTTGCCACGATGTATCAGGGAATCCACCACTGGTGCCGTGAAGAAGAGTGTGAAGTTGTTGGCTTCCTTACGCTCTGCTTTCAGAAAATGACGCTCGCTCAACTGATGGTCAAAGGCTCTGAGCACTATATCGTCAGGGTAGAAGTGTGTGTACCCCTTAAGCGTGATGTCCTTGATGTGGTTCTGGTCTTGCCAAAGGGTATCCTGTCGAACGTCTGGTTTGCTGGATGGAACAATAATATCGTGACTGAATGCCATCTTCTCACTGCGCTGAGTGAAACGGTAGTCGCCATCAACATCCATCAACGCTCCGACAGTATAACTACCTGGTGCTACACCCTTAATTATAAAATGTCCACGCGAGTCAGCTCTTGCCACACGTCTCATGATGGTATCTCCCTCGGCATACAGTCCTACGAGTATACCTTTAACGGGCTCAAGATTGCTGGCATCGAGCACATAGCCACTAACCTGAAGGGTATCTATAGCATCGCCCGTGGAGAAGGTGTAGGAGTAGTTGCCCATAGGATTACCCTCATTGTTATCGCTGATGGCATCGCTGAAGTCTATGGTGTATGTGGTGTTTGGTTTCAGCGAGTCGAGCAGTGTGACATAAATGTTCTTACCCGTCACCTTAATCTCTGGCTGTTGCATCTGTGGAGGCGATACTATCACCTTCTCATTTGCCGACTCCAACTTGATAAACTCATTGAACCTTATGGTTACCTTTTTATTGGTAACATTGGTAGCATTCTCCTCTGGTGTGGCACTGACTACGTATGGCGGTTTCTCGTCATACCAACCACCATCGGGTGCTCCCATACGAGCGCAGGAGGAGAGTAAAATCCCACCTACAACTCCCACCAAGAGGGGGAGGAAAATCTTTGTTATTTTGATTAAAGAGTTCAAAGGTTCAATTGTTCAATAGTTCAAAGGTTCATGAGTTCTTCTATATGCTTACGGGTGTTGGCAAGGCGAGGCACCTTGTGTTGTCCACCAAGTTTGCCTTTACTGCGCAACCAGTCGTCAAAGAGGTCCTTGCGAGCCTTCACTATCTTGAGGCACACCATATTAATATCTTTAAAGCGTTTTGCCTCATAGTCGCTGTTCAGTTCCTGCAGTTTGGCATCAAGAATCCTTGCGAATTCATCGATGTTATCTGGTTCTTTGCGGAATTCTATCAGCCATTGGTGGTGAGGCACTACGCCTTCAGACCTAAATACTGGTGCAGCAGTGTATTCACGCACTTCGGCACCCGTCTGCTGACAGGCATACTGGAGTCCTTTCTCCGCATTGTCCACTATCAGTTCCTCGCCAAAGGCATTGATGAAACTCTTGGTGCGGCCCGTAATGACAAACTTATAAGGCTTAATGCTTGTGAACTTAACCGTATCGCCTATCATATAGCGCCATAATCCACATGAGGTGGAGATTATCATGGCATAATTTTTACCCATTTCAACGCCCTCAAGTGGCACCACCTTGCTCTCATCCGTCAGCATGCCGTTGCCGTCTATTGCCTCGGTAGGAGCAAACTCATAGAACACATCATAGTCGAGCATCAACATCATACTACTGTCCGTTGGGTCATTCTGTATTCCGAAGAAACCCTCTGAGGCATTGTAGGTCTCCATGTAGTGCATGTCGCTCTTGGTTATGAGCTGCTCATATTGTTTACGATAAGGAGTGAAAGCTATTCCCCCATGGAAGAATACCTCAAGGTTTGGCCACACCTCTTCCAGATGCTGTTTGCCTGAAAGTTCCATGACTCGCGTCAATACCGACATCATCCATGACGGCACACCACTGATATTGGTTACATTGGCTTTCAGGCACTGCTGAGCTATTAGTTCACGTTTACGGTCAAACTCGCTGATGAGTGCCGTCTTCTTATCTGGCACACGCACAAGGTTCACCAGTGGGTTGATATTCTCGATGAGAATTGCCGAGAGGTCGCCCACCAGCGAGTTTGCCACATTATAGTTAGGACTATGCGAGCCACCGAGTATCAGCGCCCTACCATCGAAGAGTCTTGACTTAGGGTTATTCTGCAGGTAGTAAGCCACCACGTCATTACCACCTTGATAGTGTATGCGCTTCAGTCCCTCGCTACTTACAGGAATAAACTTAGACTTGTCATTGGTGGTGCCTGATGATTTGGCATACCACTTTACCTGACCAGGCCACAGCACATCTTTCTCACCATGGCGCATGCGGCCAATGTATTCCTTCAGTTCCTCGTAGGTATTGACTGGCACACTCTTGCGGAATGCTTCGTATGTAGCTCCGAGATCGTACTCTGGCTTGAAGTCATGTTCCTTGCCGTAAAGCGTGTCCACCGCCCTATCTAAGAGGCTACGCAACACCTTTGCCTGCATCTCTTCAGGCATAGTGAAGTGTCGCTCCAAATTCTTTTGGCGCTTACGAAAATATAATGATGCTATAGAGGTGATACTCATCTTTCCTTGTCTTTTTGTCGTACAAAGATAGTGAGTTTTGACAATATGCGGAAATTTATTAGGTAAATTTAACGGTTATGGCAGTTGCAGCAGTCACTGTCGCAACTCTTACAACAGTCTCTCTTCCCTCCACCACGATGTATGTAGCGAAGTACAAGCGTGAAGGCCACTACCACTATAGCCAGCAATATCCATGATTGCACATTCATAATGCTACAGTTATCTGATAGATTATCAATGCCACGATGTAGGCTATGAGGCATTGTCCGCAAACCACTATCAATGCATCGCGATTGCCTAACTCACGTCTTATTGACGCTATGGCAGCGGCACAAGGGGTATAGAGCAGACAGAACACCATGAGCGAGAATGCCGCAGCTGCTGAGATGACACTGGTAAGCGCCACTCCGCCAAAGAGCACTTCAACGGTGCTCACCACACTCTCCTTGGCAAGGAAACCACCAACAAGGGCTGTTGCCACACGCCAGTCGTTGAATCCTAAAGGTTGGAATATTGGTGCCACTATTGATGCCATATGCCCTAACATACTCTCTGATTGGTCTTCCACCATATTAAGACTGAATGAGAAACTCTGCAAGAACCATATTACGATGGTAGCGCAGAATATGACCGTAAACGCTCTCTGCAGGAAGTCACGCGCCTTGTCCCATAGCAGTCGCAACGTGTTGCGCATTCCTGGCATACGGTAGTTAGGCAACTCCATGACGAAGGGCACTGCCTCGCCCTTAAACACCGTACGCTTCAGCATCAATGCCACCATTATGCCTATCACTATGCCTAACACATACATTATGCACATCACCCCAGCGGCATTCTCAGGGAAGAAAGCAGCAGCGAAGAAGGCGTAGATAGGCAGTTTTGCCGTACATGACATGAATGGGGTAAGCATGATGGTCAGTCTGCGGTCACGCTCTGAAGGCAGTGTGCGACTTGCCATTACTGCTGGCACTGAACAGCCAAATCCCATCAGCAGTGGTACGATGGAACGTCCTGACAGTCCGAGCCTGCGCAGCGATTTGTCCATTACGAATGCTATGCGAGCCATATAGCCTGAATCCTCCAGCATACTGAGGAAGAAGAATAGTATCACGATGATAGGAACAAAGGTAGCCACTGACCCCACACCAGCATACACACCGTCGATGATGAGCGAGCGTACCGAGTCGTTAATGTCCCATGACTGCAGTGCCTCATCGCTTATGCCCGTAAACCAATCTATCGCTTCCTCAAGCCACTCCTGCATGGTGCCTCCGAGTATGTCGAACGTTACCCAGAAGATGAATGCCATTATCAGCGCGAAGGCTGGCAAGGCGGTCCACTTGCCCGTGAGCACCTTATCTATACGTTGCGAACGGAGAGCCTCCTTGCTGTGACTTGGCTTTACCACCGTCTGGCTGCATAGTTTCTTTATAAAGCTATACCTCATATCAGCCATAGCAGCAGCACGGTCCATACCACGTTCCTCCTCCATCTGACAGAGAATATGCTCTATGGTCTCTTTCTCGTTTTGTGACAGTCCCAGACTATCAGCTATTATGCTGTCGCCCTCAGCTATCTTGGCTGCAACGAATCGCAGTGGCATTCCTGCATGCTCTGCATGATCCTCCACCAAGTGCATGATGGCATGCAGACAACGGTGAACAGCACCACCATGATCTTCTGGACTGCAGAAGTCCTGTCTTGCTGGCTTCTCTTGGTATTTAGCCACGTGCATAGCGTGTTCTATCAACTCGTCAACACCGTGATTCTTGTTTGCTGTAATAGGCACAACAGGTATGCCCAACAAACTCTCCATTTCATTCACATGCACCGTACCACCGTTGCCCTCCATCTCGTCCATCATGTTCAGGGCGAGCACCATAGGTACGCCCAGTTCCATGAGTTGCATGGTAAGGTAGAGGTTACGCTCTATGTTCGTGGCATCAACAATGTTTATGATACCCTTTGGAGGGTTTGAGGTTTGAGGTCTCTCTACCCCAAGGATAAAGTCACGACTGACTATCTCCTCCGCACTGTATGGCGACAGACTGTATATGCCTGGAAGGTCGGTAACCTCGGTATTTGAACGTCCACGAATGCTGCCACTCTTACGGTCCACCGTCACACCTGGAAAATTGCCCACATGCTGGTTGGCACCTGTCAGTTGGTTGAAAAGCGTGGTTTTACCGCTGTTTTGGTTGCCTGCAAGTGCGAATGTCAGCTTAGTGCCTTCAGGCAATGGGTGCTCATGCTTTGAGTCATGATAACGACCACCCTCACCCAGTCCAGGGTGAAAAGACTCACCTCCAGCCGAAACTTCTATGGTTTTTGTTTCCCTCTCTTCAGGAGAGGGGTTAGGGGTGAGTCTTTGGAGAGAGGCTTCTATCTTCTTCGCATCATCCTTACGCAGGGTAAGGGCATAACCCTGAACAGTCAACTGCATAGGATCGCCCAGCGGAGCATACTTGTTAAGCGTCACCTCAGCACCGGGTATCACACCCATATCAAGAAAATGCTGACGCAACGCTCCCTCGCCACCCACACTCGTTATGGTGGCTGTCTGTCCTATTTTTAATTCTGAAAGTTTCATTCCTTATTTATTTTTTTTGCAAATGCAAAAATACACAAAATATATGGAAAAAAGCCTCTTTCCTTCGATTTTTTATACTAAACAATACCCAAAATACCTACATATTATTATTTTTTTACTACCTTTGCACAAAAATATAGATCAAGAATTTATTTTCATTTGTCAATTATCAACTATCAATTATCAATTAAAAAGCGATGGTAACTATTAAGAATTACGAGGAATTTGCCCAGTATGAGGGCAAGGTGCTAGGCACATCAGACTACGTAGAGCTCACCCAAGAGCGCATCAACCTCTTTGCTGACGCAACACTTGATCACCAGTGGATTCATGTGGATACTGAGAGAGCAAAGACAGAGAGTCAGTTTGGCACTACCATAGCTCATGGCTATCTCACACTGTCAGTGCTCCCCTATCTGTGGAACCAGATAGTTGACGTGCAAAACGTGAAGATGCTTGTAAACTACGGCATCGACAAGATGAAGTTTGGTCAGCCCGTACTCAGCGGTCAGAGCCTCAGCCTCACCACTAGTCTGCAGAGCATTGCCAACCTGCGCGGAGCCGTAAAGACTGAGGTGAAATTCACCATGAACGTGAAGGAAACAGGCAAGAAAGCTATCGAAGGCATAGCAATCTTCATTTACTACTTTAATAACTAGATAATCTAGACATTCTATATAATCTAGATATTCTAGAAATTCTAGGAAATCTAGGAAAATACACTAGCCAAGTCAAAACCCGATGCGGGGTTTGGGCTTGGCTATTTCTATTGGTTGCACATCAGCAGGGGTTATCTGCAGAAGGTGGCGACGATCCAGATTACTCTTTTTCATACACCGCATAGCATGGTTGAGGTATGTTTTCTCAAGCAGGTTGCCTATGAAGCGGGCATTGCCCCAGGTCTTGGCATCACGCACTTGGTATGCCTCTTCTATTATGGTGCGATATTTGCGCCATGCTGCCTTGGTAAACTCATAACCATATTCAGCCACTCGGCGCTGAGTTATCTCCAGCAGTTCATCGATGGTGAAATCCTTAAACTCAAACACATTCGGAAAACGCGAGTTGAGTCCGGGGTTGAGTTCCATGAGTTTCTTCATCTCATCCTTATAACCACATAACACTATGGCTATGTCTCGCTGTTTCTCGTCTGATAGAATGTCCATGAGCAGTGGTATTACCATTTTGCCAGGGTCGTTGGGGTTATCGCTGTTGAGCAGGTAAGCCTCATCTATCATCAGCACACCCCCCATCGCCTCTTCCACTGCCTTGCGCACCATACGTTCTTCATCGCCCCAACGGTTGCCTATGAAATCCTTGCGAGTGCATACCACCACATGGCCTATGCTCAGCGCACCCGATTTTCTCAGCAGTCCTCCCATTATCTTGCATACGGTGGTCTTTCCCGTTCCTGGTTTGCCGAAGAATATGCTGTGAAGCGAGAGTTCGTGGCTCTTAGCCTCTGGATTCATCTTCTTCATCACTTGGTTATAGCGTGATAACATCGAGAGCTGTTCTATGCGCTGCTTTATATCCTCACACCCCACGAGTTTATCCATCTCTTCCTTGGGATTGTTGAAAGGAAGCAGAACCTGAAACTTCACCTTAGGTTCGCGTGCTAACATCTCTTCTTCCTCGTCAGGGTCTATTTCGTGGGTGAATGACGTCGGGCTGCTATCGAAGCCGTCATCATCGTCGGCATCAACATCATCGTTGTCGTCATCATTATCAATATCAATGTCGGCATCTATGTCTGCATCACCGTCATCACTCTTTGCAGTGTTGCTGTCAGCATCGCTGCAGGCATCCTCGCCCATCTTATATATGAAGTCGTTGAGCATTGTCTCGAAGTCATCCTCTTCCTCCTCCTGTTCAGCCTCTTCTTCTTCCTGCTGCTGTTCCTCTATGCGGTTCAGAATCTCATCTGCGGTCTCCTTGCCAAGAAAGTAGCTTCTGTCGAAATCCTCCACCTTTACGAGTATGTCTCCCGTTTGCGAGAGCAGGTCTTTTACATCTATGTTTGATGTGACGCGATTGGTATATCGGGGCTTCAGCACGCTCCTGATATAGTCGTTCATGTCATCAATGGTCCAATGAGCTATTGCTCCTGACTTATATGCCGTTCTGATGTCGCCTTTCAGCACTATTTCCGCTAAGGTGCTGAGATTCATCTTCTCCACCTTTATCCATGAGTACATATAGCGCAGTATCTCGGGATAAGACAGGTATCCTGCATCGCCCCAGCTCACCAAGGGAAAGAATGTGTACATTGAAGGGTCAGCCTTGAATAGAGCGTCCACCTCCTGCTCTGTTCCTACCATGAAGATTACTATCTCGGGAGAATTACACATGACGTTACATTTCAGGGCATTGAGTATCGGTTCGCCTTTGGGAGTTGATAGTATGCCGATGTTGTATATGAAGTAGAACTCTTTACCCCTCTTTCTTGCTCCGAACATTGTGGTGTAGATGTCATTTGAGGCATCGTTTGGATTAAACATTTCCCTCACCTTATGGTAGGGGTCGGAGGGTGTGAGGTCATCATAGAGCGTGGCGCAGTTTATGTTAAACTTCTTGAATTCGTTGAATGCTGCCAGTTTCAGGCGCATTACCGCCTGTATTATCATGGTCATTGTTTTTGTCTTGACGACGTAGTTATTGCAAAAGCTGACGGGGTTTGGCTTACCCTCTTCCAGCAATCCGTCAACCATTTCCCACTGTTTGCGGCGTACTATCCAGAACTTCAGGGGATACATTCCTGGCAGGCGGTGGAAGTTGTAGGAACACCATGCAGGTGCCGCCTCTTCGTTAAGGCGCTGCGCCAAAGCTACCTCGGGCGTAATGCCTTTGCACACCTCCGTGCTGTCTATGTGTATCTTCATTTCATCCTCATACTGCAACACATCCATTACCACGAAGTTCACCTTTATGGTCTTTATCTTCTCTGCCCTTCCCTTATCAGCAGGCCTGATGATATTGGCGAGCAGAGTGTATTTTCCTTCAGTCCACGGATACCAGATGTTTATTATGGCATCTATCTTTCTTTTTTCTACTGCGTAGGAGTCTGAATTATTCTTCTGCCGTGCATATCCCATTAGTGTGTAGTTGTCACCATATAGGTAGAAATCGCATAGTGTGCCTTCGGGCAGTGCCTTGCCCGTCTTCATTATTACCTGCAAGTCGCAGGGGTTATACATAGAATCATTATTTTCGCTACCCTTTGTAGCAAACATATTGAGTGTGAAGTAGTATTTGTTTTCCATCGCAATATATAAATTGAGAAATGAGAAATGAAAATATTAAAATTAAACAAAAATTGATAGTTAGAGTATTGGACTACACACGTTACCTGACCTTTGCTAATGCTCAGGTTGCAGGGTTGTAACAATAAGTCAAAGAGCGCAGACGTCAGCACACAGAGCATCTCCTCAGGAGAAAATCTGGGCTTGGGTTAAAGGGTTAAACAATAAAGTGAATAATGATTATTTCCTACCTTGCATTTCGGTATTTTGCGTTTAGCGCTGCAAAATTAAAAAGAAAATTGAATATTGAAAGTAGAATGTTGAAAAATCTTCTTGCCGTTAAGATTTATTAACTTTCCCCTCTCCCTTACACCTTGTTATATTACTTTATCAACTTCCGGCATTGCTTTAACATGCAGAAATAATGTCTCTGCAGATGGATAAATTAGTTGGGATTTGTGCTCATATCGACATGATGAGTGTGAAGGTGCTTCCCGTGCCTTCACGGGACTCGACCTCGATGCGGGCATTCATGGCATCGGCTATGAGTTTGCTGACATAGAGTCCTACACCAGTGCCGGGCACGAAGGCGTTGATTTTCTTGAAGCATTCGAAGATATCGTGTTGTTTGTCGGCTGGGATGCCGCAACCAGTGTCTTGACAGAATACTGACAGCAAGCGCTGGTTGCGCTCATAAGTGAAACCTACGCGAATGGTGCCCTCATGGGTGTTTTTGGCTGCATTATTGACGAAGGCATCGAGAATATTCATTATCTGCTCGAAGTCCACCTCAAGCTCGAGGGTTTGCTGTGGAGCCTCAACTATATACTTCACTTTGGGCGATTCGAGGTAAACCTGCATCTCAGCTGCTCGCTCTGTGAAGTATTTGGCAAAATCAATGTGGCGAGGCTTTATCGTTATGCCGTCGGTGTCAATGCTTGAGAGTCGCAGGATATTGTCGATGATATTGATAAGCATGATACAGTTATGCTGCATGATGCCAAGATACTGCTCTTTCTCTTCCTTGGTGGCACCTACCTGCATCACCTCTGCAAAACCATTGATGAGGTTGAGAGGGGTGCGCAGTTCGTGGGTCATATTGGCAAGGAAGATGGTCTTCTGCCTTGCTGCATCGCTGGCAAGTTGGGTCTGTTCCTCAAGCAACTGCTGCACCTGATGGAATTTATTATTGAGCATCTCCATCTCACGCACCACATATTCTTCCTCTAAATGGTAGCGATGCAGATCGCGCTGGTTATGAACCTCCTTACGGTTTACCACCGAGTCGCGGTGATGCATCTCGAGTTTGTCAGTAAGGTCGAGGGCACATATTGAGAATCCCTGATACTTGCCATCATCGCTCATCACGGGGTTGATGCGCAACTCCAGCGTGACGTGAAGGTTCAGCTCTGGTATATCCACAGGACAGCAGAACCAGGCTTTTTCGCCTTGTTCCAGTTGCAAGCCATTGAATACCATCTTCAGTTCATCGCGGGTGGTGGAACGCAAATACTGTTCGCCCTTGCCTACTCCACCCTTGTCGAATATCTGTATCATGGCATTGTTGCAGTTGGCCAGTCGGCCTTTGGCATCGTAATATGCCATACCGAAATCAGTTATCTCGGTGATATGTGAGAACTCGCGCAACTGCATGTCGAGCTGTTTCTGTTCTTTCAAACGGTCGGTTTCATCGTGCATTGCCAGATACACATAGATAGGCATGCCGCTCTTATCAGACTTGACTGAGGCATCCACCCTCATCTGTCGCCATTCATCGGGTGCAAACTTATACTTACGCATGCGGAAGGAGATGAGTGGCATATTCCTCTCGCCTGCATCCACGCGCCTGCATGCCTCCTGTTCTATGTAAAGGTCGTCAGGGTGAATGAGTTTCTCATAGTCCTTCATCGACAAACCCCTTGGGGGCAGGAAGTCGCCTGACACATTATAAACCCACTGACGACGCACGTTAATGGCAAAGACATTGCAGTCAGTAAGTGTTATCGACATGTGGGCAACGGCCTTGAACTCACGCTTGAGGTTGCCCGTATTGCCGCCTCGCATAGTGAATACGAGCGCTATGGTGGCACCCACAAACAACAGTATGATACCCACGATGGCTATGATATCGAGCAAGGCATTGCCTTCCTCATTGTTGCTGTTCTTGGATAGCCATTTATTTATCAGCGGCTGGTAGCGTCCTGAATGCTGAAGGCGCTCAAACTGCATGTCGAGCTCTCGGAGCAATGCCTCATCATTGCTGAGGAAATGGAAATGACCCTCGGGTATATCGATATCATCAACCACTATGCGGTCACGCAAGCCATACCTCCTTATATCATTCTCTATGCCTGTCTTGCCACAGATGTAATGCTTTATGTTACCATGATGTATCTCGTCGAGAGCATCGTGAGGGTCGCACCACTTGACCGTGAACGACGGCGAGTTATTGAAGTATTTCAGCAGATAGCGGTCTATGTAGTTCCATGTGTTGGTGTATATGGTATCACCACGCCCTATGAGCTCAATGCTGTGCAGCGAACGTGTGGTGTTGAGTCTCACCACCCCCACTCTATAGCCCGTGAGTTCAGCCTTGCCATACTTCACACCCTGCATCTCATCGGGTTTCTTCACATCCATCATCAGCTGTGCCTGACCTGAATAGAGCATGCGCTTGGCGGTCTTATAGTCGGTCATGCGTATCTCATACGGCACATGCAACTGACTGAATATCTGCTCCAGCATTTCAATGAGCAGTCCGTCGGGCTCGCCTTTATCATTGCGGAAGGTGTAGGGTTGGAATATCCAGTCGGCTACCACTATCAGCGGATGAGCCTTGGTATAGCGTATGCCCAAGGGCAGTGTCTTGTCGCCCTCACGCGTACCAAACTGTGTCATCCACCCTGCTGCTCCTGATGCTGATGCCAATGCCGAAGACGGAATGAACAGCATGCAGAAGAAGAAGAATGCCACTATGCGATATGTCCAGTTACTATTCCTCATTTTTCTTTAATGGCAGATCCATGTATATCACCGTACCATGACCTATGCGCGATTCGACGTCGATGCTTCCGCCTATCATCTTCACAAAGGCATGACAGATGGGCATCTCAAGTCCTGAGAGTATGGCTTCACTTGTGAATGTACGGTAATTGGTGTTCACATGTGGCTCGAATATGTTGTCGCGAATGTCAGGGGGTATGCCCTGTCCGTTATCCTCTATGGCTACGCTCAGGTGGTCCTTACGAAACATATAGCGCACGTTTATAGTACCATAATGTGTGTAGCGAGCCGACAGTGCCACCGCCTCTTTTAATATTCTGCTCACTATGGTGGCATCAAACGTGAGTAGCAATTCGTCATACAGGCTGTCTATTCTGTATGTCACCGTACTCTGTCTGTAAGGCTGCAATCCCTGTTCTATGGCTTCATGATACACCTTTACAAAGTCATGCTGCCTCAGCTCAGGCGTGTACATATCGGCTTCTATGCGCGAGAGAATGAAGATATCGTCGGAGAGGGTGACCAGTCGCTGCGTACTCATCTTAATTCCGTTCACCAGTATATGCTCATTCTCGATGGATTCGTCGTTTCTGAATGTTGACAGGTTCTTCTGTATCATCACCAATGGCTGACGAATAGAGTAAGAGATGTTGCGGATAAAATTCTGTCGCACCTGTTCTGCCTCACGCGCTTTCTCGGTTTCCTTCATCAATTGCCTGTGCAACTTTATCTGTGGGGTGACATCCTTACATGAACCAAAGTAATAAAGCACGTTTCCATCGGCATTTTTGAACGGACAAACGTGTATCTCCATGTGCATGCGCTCACCCTGGGCATTGCGCAACAGGGTGCCCACTATTATGTGCACTTCGCGGTCTTCATAGGCATCGGCACGATAGAATGACTTAAACACCAACTTCATGTCGCGACTCTCTATCATCTGTATGATGCGCAACTGTGGCACTCCCACCATGCGCTTTCTGGCTTGGTCAAAGTAGAACAGGCGCTTGGCCTCGGGATAGTAGCGCAACATAATTATGTTGGAATTACGCAACACCTCGTCACGTCTGTTACGCAACTGCTGGGCCTCATCCCTCATCTGCATCATGCGATGTTCTTTCTTCTTTATCTCACGATGGTATCTCACATCGTCTGTTATATCGCTGAGGAATGCCATGTAGCCCACCAATAGCCCATCATCGTCGAAGGTCTTCAGTAGATGAACATAGAAATAGTTGTCGCCCTTAAGCGAGAAGGGTGCATAGTCCTCAAGCTTGCTGGTGTGTATGCAGAAGCGTATGTCGTGGTCAAACCCGTTTTCCAGGTCTATGCCCTCGAGTATCTTTACATCCCTGATGTTAAAGGGGGTCTCCAACAGGTGCTGGATGTTGTTTACACCCATTCGGTCGCACAACACCTTGTTCATGCCTATCACATTGCCATCGGCATCAAAACGTATGATTCCACCGAGGGCTATACTGAAGGCGGTCTTGTAACGCTCATGCAACACCCTCATGCGGTCAAGGTGCGCCTTGCTGGCGGTGATATTATTCTGCACACCATATATAAGGTAGATTTTGCCGTAGTCATCGGTGATGGCCTGCATGCTCACCTCTATATCCACTATGGTCTTGGTGTCTTCGTCTATGTAGCCACGCAGAGTCTTGGTCGACACTACCCCTGGATGGGTTATCAGGTGTGTCACCTCAGTATGGATGATGTTAAAGTCCTGGTCGGGATAGAACCGTGAGAACTCAAACGAACTGTATTCCTCTTCCACCTTTCCGTTGGGTGTCATCCATGCATAAGTGCCAGCAATGACGTCATAAACCCACACCTTCACACCATTAGACGAGAGTATGAGTTCCATCTGACTGTTAACATCGCCAAGGGTGCTGTGCGAGTAATAGGTGCGATAATAGCGTATGGCATAGATGATAGCCACCACAGCCGCCAATGCCCCGATGAATGCGAGTATCAGATACAGAAAGAGCAGGTTAGACTCCTTGCGCTCAGGATACATCCAACGGGTTATCATACGGTCTATCTTACCCTCCTGTTGCATCACCAGACTGACGCTGTCGAGCGCATGAAGCAGTTCGCGGTCGTGGGACATGAAACGGTATTCACCTGGTGGTATCTCAGTAGGCACGAGTGCATAGTTTTCTACATGGTATTTTCTGAGTATCCATTTCAGCATCATGGTGTTCCACAGTGCTCCACCCTCGCCCCTGCTTACCATCTGCAGTATGGCTCGCGACATGTGCACCTCGGTTGTTACCAAACTGTCAGGAACGCCTATCTCATGTATGTAATGGTGGGCACGACTGTTAGCCCTCACCGTCAGCGGCATTCTGCGCAACATGCCTGTCGTTGCCAGGGGCACCGAATCACGACGGGGCACCAGCAGACTGTTTTCAAACAGACATATCGTGACATCACCAAACCCAGCGTAAGGGGCGTTGTAGTTGGCTGCTACACCGAATGACAGGTCAGCACGCTCGTTCTTCAGGTCAACATGCACCGTGTCCTGATGCCTCAGCCTTATCTCATAAGGCAGGTTCAGGCGACGCATCACCTCCTTCACCAGTTCCACATCAAAACCATCGGGCTGTCCATGATCATTGATGAAGGCATACGGCCATTTCTCCCACGCATCCTCATAGATGAGTGGGCGCTCAGCTGTGTATCTCGCCCTCAGTCCGCCTGCTGATATATCACCACAGTAGCACGAAAAGAAGACACACAGAAGTATCGCAATATGGTGTCTGAAGCACATCACCTTGCAAAGTTAAAAAATATTTTTGAAAAAACAATGCAAGGAGATAAAAAAAGATGCACCAACGATTAGTGCATCTTATGGGGTTTCATATGCTTTGCCTGCGCCTTCCACTTGAAATAGCCTGCAATGGC
>JAZLBU010000058.1:0-10950 GCA_045613845.1 Prevotella sp.
GGCAACACCTCGCTCGAGGAGATAGCGATGATATTCAAGACCCACCCCGACCTGGGCATCGAGACCAATATCAACACACAGAAGATATGACCTACCTCACGCATGGTGAGCACGCTGATGAATATGCCCGTGCAGCCTAACAAGGCCATCGTGGGCAAGAACGCCTTCGCACACTCATCAGGCATACACCAGGACGGCGTGCTGAAGAACACCTCTACATACGAGATTATGGACCCTAAGGAGGTGGGCATAGACGATAACGCCATAGTACTGACAGCCCGCTCAGGACGCGCTGCACTGAAGCACCGCCTGCACATTCTGGGCATAGAGATGAAGGATCAGGAGCACCTGGACAAGATATACCAGAAGTTCCTCGAGATGGCCGACAAGAAGAAGCAGTTGGGCGACGAAGACCTGCTGGTATTGGCTGGCGTGACATCAGGCACAGAGAACCTGGTGCAGATGGAATCGCTGCAGGTAACGTCAGGTAAGGGCGTGACACCTATCGCAGCCATCAAACTGAAGATAGCCAACGAGGTGTTTGAGGCTGCCGCTACGGGTAACGGTCCGGTGGATGCCTCTATCAAGGCGCTCAAGCAGATTATACACCGCCAGATGGAACTCAAAGAGCTCACCATCCAGGCTATCAACAAGGGCTCTGACGACATGTGTAAGGTGCACGTGCAGGTGGAGCACGAGGGTGTGGTATATTACGGCTTCGGCTCAAATACCGACATCGTGACCGCCACCATGGAGGCCTATATCGATTGTATCAACAAATTTAAGGTAGCGAAAATATAAAAAAGTCATTAAAGGAGTCAAGGAGTTAAGGAGTTAAGACGATACTGAGCGCCTCACTCTATGACTTACAAGCAGCAAATGCCAATGTCTTAACTACTTAACTACTTAACTACTGAAAACTAAAAACATATGAACACTCTATTCGACAAAATCTGGGACGCCCACGTAGTACAGAACGTGGAGGACGGTCCTACCCAACTTTACATAGATCGCCTCTATGCACACGAGGTGACAAGTCCGCAGGCATTCGACACCCTGCGCGACAAGGGCATCAAGGTGTTCCGCCCCGACCATGTGGTGGCTATGCCCGACCATAACACCCCATCAGACCAGCAGGAGCGCATCGACGACCCTGTAGGCCGCAAGCAGGTGGAGACACTGGCTAAGAACTGCGCTGAGTTTGGCATCAAGCACTTCGCTATGGGCACCAAAGACAACGGCATCATACACGTGGTGGGTCCTGAGAAGGCACTCTCACTGCCAGGCATGACCATAGTCTGCGGCGACTCACACACCTCTACCCACGGCGCAGTAGGTGCGCTGGCAATGGGTATCGGTACTTCTGAGGTAGCTCAGGTGCTGGCATCAGAGACCATTCTGCAGTCTAAGCCTAAGTCTATGCGCATAAATATAGAAGGTGAACTGAAGCCAGGCGTGACAGCCAAGGACGTAGCACTCTACATCATGGCTCAGATGACCACCTCAGGCGCTACAGGCTACGTAGTGGAGTATGCTGGCTCAACCATCAAGAATATGTCGATGGAAGGCCGTCTGACACTCTCTAACCTCTCTATCGAGATGGGTTCAAGAGCTGGTATCATAGCACCAGACGAGACCACCTTCGCTTACCTCAAGGGCAGGGAGTACGCTCCTAAGGGTGCCGACTGGGATAAGGCAGTGGAATACTGGAAGACCCTCAAGAGCGACGACGACGCCGTATTCGACAAAGAGGTGACCTACCGCGCTGAGGATATAGCCCCACGCATCACCTACGGCACCAACCCAGGCGCTGGCATAGCCATCGACGGCACCGTACCTACCTACGACTCAGTATCAGATGAGGAGAAGGCACAGCTGGAGGCACAGCTCTCATACATGCAGTTTGAGCCAGGACAGAAGTTGGAGGGCACACCAGTCGATTACTGTTTCCTCGGTGCGTGTACCAACGGTCGCATAGAGGATTTCCGCGCCTTCGCATCAATCGTGAAGGGTAAGAAGAAGGCCGACTCAGTAGTGGCATGGCTGGTGCCAGGCTCATGGCTGGTACGTCAGCAGATTATAGACGAGGGCATTGACAAGATACTCGAGGAGGCAGGTTTCGAACTGCGTCTGCCATCATGCTCCAGCTGTCTGGCTATGAACCCCGACAAGGTGCCTGCAGGCAAACTGTCTATCTCAACGTCTAACCGCAACTTCGTAGGTCGTCAGGGACCAGGTGCACGCACCATCCTTGCATCACCCCTCACCGTGGCGGCATCAGCTATCACTGGAGTAATAACGGATCCTCGTAAATTTATATAATCTAAAGGAAAATGGCTAAAGAAAAATTCAACATAATAAAGTCAACATGTCTGCCAATAAACATTGACAACTGTAACACCGACCTCATCATACCAGCACGCTACCTGGCATCCACCACACGTGACCCGAAGTTCTTTGGCGTTGCCTTCATGCACGACCTGCGTTATGATGCCGATGGCAAACCCGTAGCAGACTTCGTAATGAACCAGCCTGAGTTCTCTGAGGCACCTCGTGAGGGCGTTCGCCAGATAATAGTAGGCGGCAAAAACTGGGGTTCAGGCTCATCACGTGAGCACGCTGCATGGGCTATAGCAGGCTACGGCGTGAGAGTGGTTATCAGCAGCAGTTTTGCTGACATACATCGCAATAACCTGCTGAACTGCTTCGTGTTACCCGTTATAGTAACACCTGAGTTTCAGGCTGAACTCTTCCAGTCAATAGAGAAAGACCCTCAGACCATAGTGACTGTTGACGTGCCTAACCAGACCGTAACAAACGAGGCTACAGGCCACTCAGAGAAATTTGAGATTAACGGCTACAAGAAATACTGTCTGGAGAACGCTCTCGACGATATCGACTTCCTGCTCACCAATAAGGATAAAATCGAAGCCTACGAGGCTTCAAAATAGGAAGAAAAGTAGAAGTAAAAAACAGCATCTTCGCAACCAAGCGAGGATGCTGTTTTTGTTTTAGCCCGAACAAGGGAAATCTTAATTTTATTTAATAAAAACGCTTTTTTTTTGTATTATGTAAAATAATTACTACCTTTGCGCCCAGGTTTCTACAACAACTACTAGCTAACGAAACAATTACATTTCATTTTACTACTTATTCAAGAATAGACGAGAGGGCGGAAAGCCTTTTTGCCGATTGACCTATATATAAATGAAATAGAATTTTACTACTAATTATAAACTAACTTAAACTTTCTGACAACAAAATGAAAAAGAGTTTACTCGCAGGCTTAGTATGCCTCGCAATGAGCATTACATCAGCATTTGCTGGCTCCAGTGCGTACAAATCATCAGCTTTCGGTTTTGCCTCTGGCGCAACAGGTGGTGGTTCAGCTACCCCTACCCTCGTCACTTCGGCATCGGCTCTTGAAACCGCACTCAAAGCATCTGGTTCTAAGGTGATCATCATCACACAGGACATTACCGTAACTAATCACATCTCAGTAGTGGCTACCGACAAGACTCTGCTCGCTGTGAATGGCGCAAAGCTCATCTCTAACCAGCAGAACTCTTCCACATCTGGTATCCTTTATTTTAAGAAAGGTTCAAGCAACCTCATACTGCGTAACCTCACCTTCGTGGGTCCTGGCGCATACGACTGCGACGGTTGGGACAACCTCTGTTTCGACGGCGTAACAAAGGCGTGGGTTGACCACTGCGACTTTCAGGACGGTTGCGACGGCAACTTCGACAGCAAGGGCTTGACCGATAATATCACCGTTTCATGGTGTCGTTTCCGTTACCTTAAGTCACCTAAGGCAGGCGGTTCAGGCGGTACTGACGACCACCGTTTCTCAAACCTCATCGGTTCATCATCTTCAGACAAACCATCTGACGGCACATTCTCTATGACATGGGCATACTGCTGGTGGGACTCAGGTTGTGTAGAGCGCCAGGCACGTTGCCGCAACGCATACCTGCACTTCCTCAACTGCGCATGGACATCAGACGACTCACACTACTTCGTTGGTCCGCAGAATGCTACAGCCCTGTTTGATGCTTGTTACTTCATCACACCATCAGCACGCGTTTCATCAAGCAAGAACTTCATATTCTACCAGAACTACGGCGGCACCAACTACTGTAAGTTCAATAACTGCTCTGGTCCTTCTGACTACATGACCAACTCAGGTTCTGTATCATCACCATCTTACAGCTACAGCACCCTCTCAGCTTCTTCAGCTTACTCAGACATCAAGTCTTACGCTGGTGCTACGCTGACCGTTACTACCTCTGGTTCTATCTCTGAGAGTGGTTCATCTAGCTCATCTAGCAGTTCTAGTTCTTCTAGCAGTTCTAGCAGTTCTAGTTCTTCTAGTTCATCTAGCGCTTCTACCTCATCAAGCTATATCGTGGTGACAGCAGGCAGCGCTTCATCACTGCTCTCAGCTATCTCTACAGCTAACAGTCAGGCTTCATCAAGCAAGCGTGCATACATCTTTGTGCCTAACGGTACATACAACCTCGGCACAGCATATAATACTAAGGTGTCATCATACGTCAGCATCATCGGTGAGAGCCGTGACGGCGTTATCATCAAGAACAGCCCATCAACCGAGGGTCTTGGCACCACAGCTACGCTCTACACCACTGGCAGCAATATCTACATGCAGGACCTCACACTCTACTGTCGTGCTTCATACAACTCTTCTACCAAGGCTGAGCGCAGCGTGGCATGGTGGGATCACGGCACAAAGAACATGATGAAGAACGTGACCCTCGACGGCACACAGGACACATACTGGTCTAACGGTTCTGAGGGTATGCTCGGATACTTCGAGGGTGGTTACATCAAGGGTACTACCGACTTCATCTGCGGCTCTGGTTCTATCTTCTTCAACTCAGTGAATATCTACTGTCAGAACAGCAGCAACAAGACCTCAGGCGACTGCATCACAGCACCTTCTACATACTCTTCAGAGAAGGGCTACGTATTCCACTACTGTGGCATCAACGGCGAGTCTTCACAGGCTGGCACATACAACCTCGGTCGTCCTTGGCAGAACAGCCCAGCATCAGCATGGCTCAACACTAAGTTCTATATCAAGCCTACTTCAGCTGGTTGGACAACCATGAGCTCTGGTCTCGTTCTTCGTTTCCACGAGTATAACAACACCTACAACGGTTCAGCTATCACCTCACACTCTATCAGCGCACTCGGTGGTGCATCAGGTTCAGAGTCACTCTACCTGTCAAGCACTTCAGGCTATGCCCTGACTGACGTGCTCGGCTCATGGGGTAATGAGGCATACAACTACTGTCAGCAGCTCACTGCTCCTACAGTTAACGTGAGCGGTGCTACACTATCATGGTCAGCTGTGAGCGGTGCTAAGGCATACCTCATAGAGAAGGGTGGCTCATACGTGGCTATCACCACCTCTACCTCTTACACCGTATCATCAACAGGTTCTTACACCGTGCGTGTGGCTAACTCTATGGGTGGTTTCGGCACAGCAAGCTCAGCAGTTACTGTCAGCTCTACAAGCTCAAGCTCTAGCAGCTCATCAAGCAGCTCAAGTTCTTCTAGCTCAAGCGCTTCTACCTATAAGAGCATCAGCAGCCAGACTATCTTCACTGACTTCACAGCTAGCGGTCTGTCAGCTAACTGGATTACCAACAACAACGTGACATCATTTACCACCTCAGGCACTGTAGGCTACATCAACCCATCAACCGAGGCTGTTGGTTCTACATCATCAAAGACTGCATGTGCTGCTGCTCAGGTAAAGAACGCACGCACACTGAGCTTCAACGTTACTGGCGTTCACTACGTAGTGGTTTACGCTTTCCACACCAACAGCTCTGCTACACGTAACCTCGTGATTACCGATGGCACAAAGACCAAGACCACAGCTGTTACCCCAAGCGGTGCGGTAAGCTCTACCTTCTACCCATCAACATCAAGCAACACCACCATCACCATCTCTACCGATGAGGCAAGCGGTGTTTACGTGTATGCTGTGAAGTTCATTCCTAAGACCTCTGAGGCTTCAGCTACCACATGGGACTTCAGTGAGTTCTCATCTACTGTTACCCTCGCAGGCAGCAACTACAACTACTCTTACAATGGACTGACACTCGTGGGTAACACCACCTCAAGCTACACCAAGGACTACGTGAACAAGAACGGTTTCCACTGTAACGGCGCTTCTTCTTCAAGCATCCGCTATATCAAGTACACACCATCATCTAATGGTACACTGACCGTTTACTTCCAGTCTAACAACACTTCTGACACCAACCGCACCTCAGCTATCGGCACAGCAGTTGGCTCACCACTCGCTACCGCTACATGCGCTACGGGTCAGGTATCAGCAAGCGTTACCTCTGGCACCACCTACTACGCATACTTCGTAAGCGGTGGCCAGACTATCACCAAGATTGTGTTCACACCATCATCATCATCTAACGCTCTGGAGCTTGACATGAACGAGGCTACAGCTATCGACAACGTTAACGCTAACGATAACCTTAACGTTAACTCTTCAAAGAAGATGCTTGTAAACGGCAAACTCGTCATCGTCAAGGACGGCAAGCTATATAACATGGCAGGACAGGAGATGTAATCCGCACAGCCATATACACATATCTAAACAAGAGTCCTGGCACATCACGTGTCAGGGCTTTTGTTTTTATATTTTTAGGTAAGTTATATGCACTCGGCAAAAACTTTATACTTTATACTTTGTACTTTATACTTTTTTTCGTAACTTTGCACCCAAATTGTATCACAGAATGACAAACAACCCTACGAAAATAGAGATAATGGACTCCACGCTGCGCGACGGAGAGCAGACCAACGGCGTGAGTTTTCTGCCACACGAGAAACTGAGCATAGCGCGTATGCTGCTCAGAGATGTGAAGGTGGACCGCATAGAGGTGGCTTCGGCTCGTGTGAGTGAAGGCGAGAAGGATGCCGTGAAGATGATATGCCGCTACGCCAACCAACTGGGAAGGTTGGAGAGCGTGGAGGTGCTGGGATTTGTGGATAACGGAGCATCAATAGACTGGATAGCAGACTGCGGCGGCAAGGTTATCAACATGCTCACCAAAGGTTCGGAGAACCACTGCACACACCAGCTCAAGAAGACTCCTGACGAGCATATCGCCGACGTGAAGGCAAACATAACGCTGGCACAGGAGAAGGGACTCACGGTGAACATATACCTGGAGGACTGGAGCAACGGCATGCGTGATAATGCGGAGTACGTTTATCACATGGTGGAGGCGCTGAAGGACTGCGGCGTGAAGCGTTTTATGCTACCCGACACCCTCGGCGTGCTGACACCTAAGGAGACGGCGAAATTCTTTAAGGAGATGACAAACCGCTTCCCTACCCTACACTTCGACTTCCATGCTCATAACGACTACGACCTTGCCGTAGGCAACAGCCTCAGCGCCGTAACATACGGAGCGAAGGGACTGCACGTAACGGTGAACGGACTGGGTGAGCGATGCGGTAATGCTCCGCTGGCGAGTGTGCAGGCGGTGCTGAAAGACCAGCTGCATATAGAGACGAGTATAGACGAGAGCATGCTCAACGAGGTGAGCCACGTGGTGGAGGGCTATTCAGGCATAGCCGTAGCACCTAACCAACCTATAGTGGGTGGCAACGTATTTACGCAGGTGGCTGGAGTGCATGCCGACGGCGATAATAAGCACAACCTATACTGCAACGACCTGGTGCCAGAACGATTCGGCAGAAAACGTGAGTATGCGCTGGGTAAGAACTCAGGTAAGGCGAACATAGAGATGAACCTGCAGGAACTGGGACTGGACCTGACGCCAGAGCAGACTAAGAAGGTAACAAAACGTATTACCGAACTGGGCGACAGAAAGGCGATAGTGACGCAGGAAGACCTGCCATTCATAGTGGCTGACGTGCTCAAACACTCTGCTCCAGAGGACCGCGTAAAACTGAGGGGATACATGGTGAGCCTGTCATACGGACTGAAACCTCATGCCGCAATAAAAATCTCTATCGACGGCAAACGCTATGAGGCTGATGCTACAGGCGACGGACAGTATGACGCATTTGTGAAGGCTCTGCGCCATATATATAAGGAAACCCTTGGGCGCACCTTCCCCATGCTGGAGAACTATGCCGTAACCATCCCACCTGGTGGTAGGACAGACGCCTTAGTGCAGACACAGATAACATGGCGCATGAAGGACGGCAGAGTGCTACGCACCCGCGCTCTGGATGCCGACCAAACGGAGGCTGCTATCAAGGCAACATTTAAGATGCTGAATCAAATAGAGGAGGAGTTTTAGGCAGTTCACAGTTCTCAATTCACAATGAACTTAAAACTTAAAAGTTACTCTATGGTACGGCGTAATGCCGTACTTTTTTATTGCCTCACGGTGCTTAACTGTGGGGTAGCCCTTGTTAGAGAGCCAGTCATACTGAGGATACTCGGCAGCAAGGGCATTCATAAAATCATCACGATAAGTCTTGGCGAGGATGCTTGCAGCAGCGATGGCGAGATATTTGCCGTCGCCCTTCACAATAGTGGTGTGGGGCAAGGGCTGACAGTCATACAGCAGGGGCAGACTCTCATAACAGTCTATGGTGCTGTGATCCACCGTAGGGTAATAGGGGTCGAAGCGGTTGCCGTCGATGATGAGCGCCTCGGGTTTCACCTTCAGTTGGTCTATCGCCCTGTGCATGGCGAGGTATGAGGCATGGAGAATGTTTATCTTGTCTATCTCCTGCGCCGTACAAGTGCCCACAGCCCACGCTATGGCATCACGCTCTATCTCTTCACGCAACTGATATCGAGCCTTCTCCGTCAACTGCTTGGAGTCGTTCAGTACCTCGTTATGATAATCGTCAGGCAAGATTACGGCTGCTGCAAACACAGGACCAGCAAGGCATCCCCTACCCGCCTCGTCGCAGCCAGCCTCAATCTTCCCAGTATAATAATGTGGTAATAGCATCTATCCTATTTTAATTTGAATGTCACTTCCTTTACAAGGCGGAGGTGGTAAGTCTTGCTTGTGTTGCCAACAGCAACAGAACCACTGAGCCATGAAAAAGCTTCCTCACAGGCGTTGCAGTAGAAATAATCATTGTAGGGATATTTCTTTGACTTTGTCGTAGCGTTATTTGCTGCATCAACAGCTCCACTCAGTTTGGCTATTCCTGCTGAGGTCTTTATCTGATTATACTGCTCCAATGTTGGTACGCTCCAACCTGTAATGTCACCTTCTGAATATTCTGACACCTTGTCTTGTTCGCAGTCTTGCTTGGCATAGAACAATCCTTTATCTCCGTCCAAATAGGCAAGCACATGTCCCTCAAACACCACTCCCGATTCCGTAGGCATCGCTGAAACAAGGTATGTCTCACCATCCGAGTCTATTGTTCCTGTGCCGTCACCAGCACCTATTGGGGTCAGCACCAGTTCCTCTTCTATTGCACTCTCCCATCCATCTGCCGTAACATTTACTGTCAGTTCGTGGTTGGCGATGTTAGTACCTGTTCCCGTGAAATGATAAGGTGTGCCAGCGAGGAGTTTTGCATTATATGAAGCGGTATATGACTGGTTGGTATCATCCGTCATGGTTTGGGTGATAGTGAGCGAGGTAGGAGCGCTAACAGTTGGGAACACGTACGCCGTAGCCGATTTCCACGTAGTGCCGTCAGTCTGCTTCGTTAGGTCGAATATGGCTGTGGTGGTTCCTGCATATTCTCCTGCCAAATTCATAGACTCTCTCACCCCTGTCAGTTTTACTGTTACCGCCTTAACATCCGCAGGTATGCTGCTTAGCGTAAAGTCAACAGCGGCCACAGCGTATGAAAGGGTCAAGGGCAATTCGGTATCATCATCCACCGTAACATTCTGAGCACAGCGCATAATGGGTTTAGTGAAGTATCCGTTTTCTGCCGTCACAATATTGTTTTCTGGCACATCGTCGTCACCAGCATCTGCTCCTGCTATGGCATAGAAGGTGTAGTCGCCTGCTACCAATGAGAGGTTCACTGATGTGGCTCCCTCTTCTGTCGAACCAGCCTTTTTCTCAACCAGTCCGTCGGCATTTACGGCATATATGGTTAGGGGTGATGGAATATCCACGCTGGGGTTGCCTGTCTTTGAGGTTATCTTCACGCTATAGGTATCGTCCTGAGCAGCGGTTGCCTTGCCGTTTTCTCCGAGGTCTATCTGCTGACAAGCTGCGAGTAGCAAGGCAGAAGACATTAGCATAAGTGTATTTCTCATATTTGATTTCTGTGTTTATTTATGATTTGCGTTTAGTTAGTGTCATAAAAAAGGAGCAGGTTGCCAATAGCTTCCTGCTCCCTTCTATTTATTTAAAGTACGTTATACATTATTCTTTATACTTTATACTCCGTTTACTGGTGCTGCTCACGAAGCAAGTCGTTTACAGTCTTCACAGGGTTGAATGTGCCGAGTGGTACCTCCACGAAGATGGTGTTCCAGTCAGACATAGCACCATTCCAGAGACCTGGCAACTCCAGAGCCTGCAGTTCCTTGCCGTTCTTTGACTTGCTTGAGATGAAGCCCGTAGTGCGGTCAACATAATCAGGCAGGTTGAAGGCATTGCCCTTGTAGTCCTTAACAGCACAAACGAGGTCAACAGGATTGAAGTGTGTGCCCTCCTTGAAGTACTTCATATACTGCTCGTTATTCTTGTCTATCTGACTTGACTCGAGTATCTGCAGAGAGTATGTGCCATCCTGGTTGTAAGCGAGGAATGGACCACCGCCAGGCTCACCTACGTTCTTCACCATACCAGCCACACGCATTGGGCGGTTCAGCTTCTTCTTGAGGTAGATAGCGAGGTCGGTATCCTCCAAGTCCTTCAGGTCTTTCTTCACGCAGCACAGCTCATGCTTCACAAAGCGTGCTATCTCGATGAGCTTATCGTG
>JAZLBU010000059.1:0-19721 GCA_045613845.1 Prevotella sp.
ATGCTCTGAAGAAGGCAGGTATCAACCCAGCACACGTTGACTCTGAGGATCACATGGAGTCTAACATGGCTAAGGGCTGGATTACTGCCGAGGACGTTGCCAAGGCAAAGGAAATCATTGCTTCAGTTCCTGCAACAGTTAACATCCCTGAGCAGATGCTCGCTGGTATCGTTAACGGTCGTGTGAAGAAGTTCTACAAGGAGTCTTGTCTGCTCAATCAGGAGTTTATCCAGGACAGCAAGATGTCTGTTGCTGACTACCTCAAGTCTGCTGACAAGGACCTCACAGTTGTTGCCTTCAAGCGTTTCTCACTCCAGGCTGACTAATTCTAAGTTTTCAATAAACAATTAAATAGCAGAGCGTCAGTGCCCACAAGGCGCTGGCGCTTTTTTCGCTCTATGAAGATTTTCGCCGTGGGCATGAACTATGCCCAGCACAATAAAGAGATAAAAACATCGTTATTTCAACAGGGCGTTGGCACTGCTGATGACGACACACAGCGTGAGCCCGTAATATTCACAAAGGCAGACAGTTCGCTGCTCAAGGATGGCAAACCATTCTTTGTGCCAGACTTCATGGGACGCATAGACTACGAGACAGAGGTGGTGGTGCGTATCTGTAAGCTTGGCAAGAGCATAGACGAGAAGTTTGCCCATCGCTATTATGACGCTGTTACGCTCGGCATAGACTTTACGGCAAGAGATATGCAGAAGCGACTTCGCGAAGAAGGACAGCCTTGGGAGATAGCGAAGGGTTTTGACGGTTCAGCCGTTATAGGCGAGTGGATAGAGAAGGAGAAACTCTATTCTCCAACTATGACAGGAGCCAACGAGGGCATACAGGCTCTGCATTTCCGTATGGAGATGAATGGCGAAACAAAACAGGAGGGATGCACCAGCGATATGCTCTGCTCTGTGGATAGGCTGATAGCCTACATATCGCAGTACTTCACCCTCAAGACTGGCGACCTGCTGTTTACTGGAACCCCAGTGGGTGTGGGACCAGTGAAGCCTGACGACCATATAGTGGGCTACCTGGAAGAGCGAAAGGTGCTCGACTTCTATTGCCGATAAAACGAGAGAAACGGAATTGAAACTGAGATATACACATATTATATTATTGTTGGTGTGGGCAGTGACGAGATTGTCTGCACATGATTTTGTGGACCTGTCAGCTCAGGAGATGCAGATAGACAGCATGTTGCCCACACAGTCATTCAGTTTCGCACTGCCAAAGAACTACCGCGACTCAGTCTATAGCGTAAGACTGCTATACCCAGAGTATGTGCCGCTGACCAAGAAGGAGGTGCGACAATACAAGAAACTGACGGGAAACGCTGAGGCACCAGCCACCCCAGTAATAGAATATGTATATGCAAAGGAGAGGACAGAAAACTACCTGAATGCCAACTTTACCCCAATAGTGAAGCAGGCAGGCAGGTATTATTATATCAGTTCCTTCAAACCTACTTTGATGAGTTGGGGGAAGAACGGGAACGTTAACGTTAACCTTAACTCTCTTGACTTAGGGTTTGAGGATGCCGACATAACTACCAGTGCTGACAGCTATGTGAAGAATTCAAGACTGAGCAGTGGCAAGTGGGGAAAGATTCGTGTTTCGTCAACAGGAATATGCCGACTCACTCAGGATGTGATACGCAGGGCAGGTTTCTCAGATATGTCAAAGGTGCATATCTACGGTTATGGTGGAAACCTAGTGCCAGAGCGACTTACTCAGGAATGGATAGCCGAGCACGATGATTTGCCTGAGGTGCCTACGGTGACGGTGAATGGCGAGAAATATTTCTATGCCTATGGTCCTGTATCGTGGTCAAGCAACACCACAACAAGCAGAACACGTAATCCATACTCAGACTATGGCTATTACTTCATAACCGAAAACGATGAAGAGCAGAAGACCACTACGGAAGAAGAGCTGATGAAACAGGTGGCTAACAGCACTGATCATCATCACTTCCTCTATGAGATGGAGAACTTTGCGTGGACTGAGTTGGGCAGAAAACTCTATGACAGCAAACCTATCAATGTGGGTTCGTCACTGTCATATACCGTAACGGTGCCAGCCAACAGTACCTATGCCGATATATACATAAACCTTTCAGCTGACAAAGCATCGGCTGTGACGGTAAACACAAGCGATACGGAGCAGACATACACCTATAGTTTCCAGGGCATGACGTCAACTTACGAGCTGGTGCGAGAGTTTAGCAACACCTTTTATTTCGACGCAGAGAAACTAGCCCTTTGTGAGAAAGACGCAGCTGGTAACTATATGGTAAACCTGACGGTAAACTGCACCAGCGGTGGTCCTGTAAGACTTGACCATATCTCAGCAGCCTTTGACGGTAGTTCAGAGGTGGCTGCTTTGAGCAGTACCAACTATCCAGCTGCGGAATATGTGTATAACATAACGAACCAGAATCATCATGCCGATGCTTCTGCAGACCTCGTTATCATAATCCCTACATCGCAAAAGTGGTACAGCCAGGCAAAGCGTCTCGGCGAATTGCATGTGGCAGAAGAAAAGGCGTATGGCAACACCTTTACCTATAGCATAGTGCCTGCTGACGAGCTGTATAATGAGTTTTCAAGCGGAACACCTGACGTATCGGCTTATCGTAGATACCTCAAAATGTTCTATGATCGTGCCAACAGCAGTAATGCCGCAAGTACGGACAAGATACCACAGTCAGTATTGCTGTTTGGCGCTTGCAGATGGGACAACCGTCTTAACACCCTGCCTACCTACTCAGCTGACGATATGTTGCTTATCTATGAAACAGAGAATTCAAGGGTGACAACATCATCTACTGGTATAGACGACTTTATAACCATCTTAGGCGACGGTCAGACAGTGCATGATGGCTCATACTCCTCATTATCAATGCGTTTTGACGTGGGTGTGGGACGTCTGTGCGTGATGAGCCTGTCAGAGGCCACCCAGATGGTGGATAAGATAGAGACATACATGAACAGGCGCGCTTCAGGCAAGTGGGTCAACAACCTGGTTTATGTGGGTGATGATGATGCCAATTCAGGTAATACCCACATGAGGGCTATCAATAGCAATGCCGACAATATAATAGGTAAAGAACTGGGTTTTGACGTTCATAAGATACTGCTTGACGCCTATGAGCGAGTGTCAACATCCACAGGCTATCGTTATCCAACTGCCAGCGAAGAAATTATTAAATATCTGAATGAGGGCGCATTGGTGGTAAACTACGGAGGACATGCATCACCTGCGCAGTTAGCACATGAGAATGTTATAGTACTATCAGATATAAAGAACCTCTCAGGCTCTAATTACTCTCTAATATATACTGCAGCATGTGAAACAATGCCGTTCGACCAGACCAAGGAGAGTCTGGGTACTGCTGCTGTGCTGAATGCAAATGGTGGAGCGATAGCATTCCTGGGCACTCTGCGCACTGTGTATGCCAGCTATAATGAGTCGCTTGACTATGCCTTCATGGATTTCCTCATGTCTTCAGATTACAATGGTACGCCGATAACTATAGGCGAAGCACTGCGTCTGGCTAAGAATAACATGATAGCGACAGGTAGGGATCGTACACTCAATAAGCACCAGTATCATATCTTTGGCGACCCAGCACTGCGTCTAGCCATACCTCGTTATAAGACTGTGGTAGATAAGGTTAACGATGCATCAGTGAGTGAGGATGTGGTAGAACTAAAGGCTAATCAGGTGGTCACTGTAAATGGTCATGTGGAGTCTTTTGATGGCAAGAAACTCGAGGATTATGCTGGTCAGGCTGTTCTGTTTGTGAAGGATGCCACTGAAAGTATTACCACACGTAATAATGATGGTGTGTCACAAATTACATACAACGATCGCCTCAATACGATATATAAAGGTACGGCTAGCGTGAGCAAGGGAGAATTCTCCTTTAAGTTCCGTGTGAACAGCGATATAGTAGATAATGGCAATGACGGACTCATCAATGTGTTTGTTGCCAACAGCGCTGAGTCATCAACAGCCTTTGGCGAATGTAACAATATCCTGTTTACAGGCATTGAGGAAGCAAAGAACGATGAAGAGGGTCCTGAAATGACCATATACCTGAACACTCCATCATTCATCACAGGCGGAACAGTGGGCAAGACACCTTATCTGCATGCTGTGTTGCATGACAAGGACGGACTGGACGTAATGGGTAACAGCATAGGCCACAATGTGGAACTCGTGGTGGACGGCAATCAGAGCACTACCTATAACCTCAACGACTACTTCCTGTTTGATGACGGTAGTTACACTGACGGCTCTGTGTCATACGTAATACCTGAGTTGTCAGCAGGTAGTCATAGTCTCAGACTGCGTGCCTGGGACCTGCTGGGCAATATGTCAACCAAGACAGTCAATTTCAATGTTGACGGAAGTCTGGAGCCAACCATCTCAGATGTCTTCGTTTCACCAAACCCAGTGAAGGGACTGGCTACATTCTATATCTATCACGACTTCATGGGTAGTAATGCCGAAATAACTATCGACATCATAGATACCACAGGACGCATTATGCAGACAAGCGTATGGAACCAGGCTCTCAGTGCTTCAGAGGGTAGGACAGGTCTGACCTGGAGTTCAGCTTCAGTGCCTAACGGATTGTATCTCTATCGCATTCGTGTTTCGTGTGATGGTATTAACTATTCTTCAAAGACTAAAAAACTGATAGTGGCGCAATAATACAAACACTCTAACGTTAATTTAAGGTATGATGAGGAAAATACTAACCATAACAGCCCTTTTGTGTGTTGCCATAAACTCTATGGCAGCAGATTCCAAAACCAGTATGTTCAATCCGATACATACTGCGATGGTGTCAAACAATATTGCCCCTGACGCAAGAGCAGGCGGTATGGGTGACGTAGGTGCTGCAACCGACCCTGATGTGGCTTCACAATATTGGAACCCTGCCAAATATCCTTTCTGTATATCACGTGCAGGTGTTCAGTTGAGCTACACCCCTTGGTTGCGCCAGTTGGTGAACGATATGAACCTGGCTTATCTCTCAGGTTATTATCGTATAGGTGACTATAGTGCCGTATCAGCCTCTTTGCAGTATTTCTCACTTGGTGAGGTGTATTTTGCCGATGAGAGTGGTGCTGCGGATATGAGCCAGTCTATCAAACCTTATGAGATGTCTGTGGATGTGGCTTATTCACTGATGCTTTCTGAGAAATTCTCTATCGCAGCAGGTGTTCGATTCCTGTTGTCTGATATCTCATATTCACGCACAGAGGAGTCTAAGGCTGCAAGCGCTTTTGCTGCTGACTTGGCTTGCTACTACCAAAACTACGTAAACATTGGTCAGCGTGAGTGCCAGCTCGGTCTGGGTTTGAGTTTGAGGAATATGGGTTCAAAGATGACGTTTGCTGGTAGCAACCGTTCAGAGTTTATACCTACCAACCTCAGACTGGGTGCTTCGCTTATGGTGCCTATCAATGAGTACAACCGCTTCACCATAGCTGCTGATGCCAACAAGCTTCTTGTTCCAACGTATCCAACAATACAACAGTATATGGATGCCTACAAGAATGGCGAAACAACAGTGGGTGATGGTACTGAGAATTCCAGCAACCTTGAGGCATACGCTGACGAGGTGTATTACAATAAGGGTTCTATAGCTGGTATGTTCTCAAGCTTTACTGATGCTCCTGGTGGTTTCAAGGAAGAACTGGAGGAGATACAGTGGAGCGTGGGCGCAGAGTATGTGTATAATGACCGTTTCTCTCTGCGTGCTGGTTATCACGATGAGGCTCAGTCAAAGGGTAACCGTAAGTATTTCACCGTTGGTGCAGGTTTCCGCATGAGTGCTTTCACCCTCGATGCTGCTTACGTTATCTCAACAGCGCAGTCAAACCCTCTTGACAAAACCCTGCGCTTCTCTCTTAACTTCGATCTTGATGGTTTGAAGGATCTTTTTGGCCGAAGATAATATTTTCGATTATAGCTGGATAATATTTCATTTCCAGTTCATGTTCCTTAGCAGCGATATCGTCAACTGAATCATCAGGCGATATCGCTACTTTATATTGTGCTATAATCTCGCCGCTGTCACACACTGGTGTGACATAGTGAACGGTCATTCCTGTTTCCTTCTCTCCTGCTGCCTTCACGGCTTCATGCACATGATGTCCCCACATACCTTTTCCACCATATTTGGGGAGTAGGGCAGGGTGTATGTTTATTATGCGACGTGGAAAGGCATCAATAATGAAATTAGGAACCAAAGGCAAGAAGCCTGCAAGCACTACGAAGTTGATGTCGTACTTACTGAGCAGCGGCATCATCTTGTCAGGGTCGTTGAGGTCAGCCTTGGGCATGACAGCTGTAGGCACTCCGTATTTCTCAGCACGAACGAGGGCATAGGCTTCAGCCTTGTTGCTTACTACGAGAGCGCACTTTACGTTATCTGAATTCTCAAAGTATTTTATGATGTTCTCGCAGTTTGAACCACTGCCAGAAACGAATATTGCAATGTTGGTCATTTCTATTTTAAGGAGTTAAAGTAGTTAAAAGGAGTTATCGCGGCTTGTAGCCGCTAGGAGTTAAAGGACAATACCTGAGAGCCTCAACTATGAACTATGAACTCGCTGATGATTTGCAGCGCCTGCTGCTTTGCTTCTTCCAGGTTATCATTAACTATCACTCTGTCAAACTTTGGTGCAAATGAGAGCTCGTATTCAGCACGCTCTATGCGTTGTTCTATAACCTCAGGGGCGTCTGTTCCTCTGCCGTTAAGTCGTCGGCGTAGCTCTTCTATTGATGGTGGTTGAATGAAGATGCTGAGGGCACGATTGCCGTATGCCTTCTTTATATTCATGGCACCATGCACATCAACGTCGAACACTACGTTCTCGCCTTGTTCCAACTGTTTGTCAACCTGTGATTTCAGCGTGCCGTAATATCTGTTGGCATATACCTCTTCATACTCCACAAACTCGTCATTTGCTATCTTAGCCCTAAACTCTTCAGGGGTAAGGAAGAAATACTCCACACCATGCTGCTCTGTGCCGCGTGGAGCACGCGATGTGCAACTGATGGAGAAATGCATGTTGAGTTCAGGATGCTCCTGCATCAACCAGTTTATTATCGTAGATTTGCCGCTACCGCTTGGTGCAGCGAAGATTATGAGATTACCCATAGTGTTAGTACATTATGCCGAAAAAGCGTAAGACATCGTTCAGATTTGCCACTATCATCAGCAACAGCAGTATGCCCATACCGATGTATTCAGCCTTGACCATGAATGTGTCGCTTGGTTTGCGACGGAATATCATTTCATATAGCAGGAACAATACGTGTCCACCATCAAGTGCTGGTATAGGCAGTATGTTCATGAATGCAAGGATAATGCTTAGGAATGCTGTCATCATCCAGAACATATACCAATCCCACACTGGTGGGAACATAGAACCTATAGCGCCGAATCCACCTAAGCTTTTCGCACCCTCTGAGGTGAATACATACTGCAGGTCTGACACATATCCACCAAGCATATCCAGTGCGTAGCCCACGCCAGCAGGGATGCATGTCAGCAGATTATAGTCTATGTGGGTAGGCTCCATATACTTGCCTATTGTGGTCATACCCACACCCATCACTACGCCTGATGGACTGTCCTCGTTAGCCTCAAACACCACCTTCGTAGTGTCCACCTTTTCACCTCTTTTATATATAATGGTCTGGGTGAGCACCTTGGTGGAGTCAGCTGTGGTATTGCAGTCGGCAAGGGCGTCAGCTATCCTGCCTGTTTCATAAGTGAAGGTGTTCCATGAATCCACTGGCTTGTTTCCTATAGCCATTATTCGGTCGCCCTTCATCAGTCCAGCCTTTGCAGCTGATGATGCAGGTATCACGGTGTCGATGTCAGCAGGAACAAACGGACGACAGAACACGGGGTCAGTCTTCAGCATGCTGAGCAGAGAGATGTCGCCAGGCATCTGCACCTTCACCTCTTTGCCGTTGCGGTTTACTGTTACCTCTTTGGCCGTAGAGATATCGCGCATCATGTTGGCACTAAACTCGCGGAAAGCACCTTTCTCCGTACCTATCAGTTTGTCACCGTCCTTGAATCCGTATGACTGCGCCATCTCATTAAACTTCATGCCGTAAGGCATATCCTTCAGTGCATAATATTCCTCACCCCATGCAAAGAATACCGCACAGTATATGACGAGTGCCAACAGGAAATTCACCAACACTCCGCCAATCATTATCAGCAGACGTTGCCATGTAGGTTTACCACGAAATTCCCAAGGTTTTGCGGGCTCTTTCAGTTTCTCTACATCATGCTGTGTCTCGTCTATCATGCCTTCTATCTGGCAGTATCCACCGAGTGGAATCCAGCCGATGCCATACTCCGTTCCCTCATATTCGTAGTTGCCGTCTTTGTCTTTCTTAGCAGGAATCACCTTGCCGTCCTTATCCACCTTGCCACGCAGTCTGCGCCACCAGTTGAACTTGGTAGAGAACAAAGAAAATTTGTAGTCGAAGAAAACGTAAAACTTGTTTACCCTCACGCCAAACAGTTTGGCAAAAAAGAAATGGCCTCCCTCATGGAGTGCTACCAATATGGTTATAGCGAGAATAAACTCAAGCGTTCTTATTAAAAATGGTGTCATTTGCTATTTTTCTTGCTTCAGTATCTGAATTTATATAATCTTCGTATGTTGGCTTCTTTATCACCGTTGCCTCGTCGAGTGTCTTTTCTATTATGTCGCCCATGTCCAGGAATCCTATCTTACCCTGACGGAAGGCGAGGTTCACTACCTCGTTGGCAGCATTCACCACACAACAGGCGTTTCCTCCACGCTTTATGGCTTCGAATGCTAAAGCCAAGCACTTAAACTTGTTCAGGTCGGGCTCAAAGAACTCCAGACTGTGCTTGAAGAAATCGAGTCTTTCGCCAGACATTGTAAGACGGTCTGGATAGGTGAAGGCATACTGTATGGGCAGTCGCATATCAGGCACACCCAGTTGTGCTTTCACTGCGCCATCGCGGAACTGCACCGCACTGTGCACTATCGACTGCGGATGCACCAGCACCTGAATCTTCTCAGCCTCTACGCCAAAGAGCCATTTTGCTTCTATCACCTCAAAACCCTTGTTCATCATTGATGCAGAGTCGATGGTTATCTTGGCTCCCATGTCCCATGTAGGGTGACGCAAGGCATCAGCTGCTGTCATCGTGCGCATCTCGTCGAGGGTTTTCAGTCTGAATGGTCCTCCGCTTGCCGTCAGCAGTATCTTCTCAATCTCGTTGCCTGCCTCGCCCACAATACTCTGGAATATGGCAGAGTGTTCTGAATCTACAGGCAGGATAGGGGAGCGATACTCCTGTGCCAGTTCACATATCAGTTCGCCAGCCACCACCAGTGTCTCCTTGTTTGCCAGGCATATCTTCTTATGTGCCTTGATAGCGTGTATCGTTGGAGCCAGTCCTGCAAATCCCACCATAGCTGTCAGCACCATGTTTATGGGTTCAGCCTCTACTACCTCGCATAATGCTTTCGCGCCAGCATACACCTTGATATCAGGGCAGTCGCTAAGCAATTCTTTCAGCTGGTCGTATTTCTCCTCGTTGGCTATCACCACACATGCAGGTTGGAATTTCCTTGCCTGTTCAGCCAGTTTCTCCACCTGGTTGTTTGCCGTAAGGCAGTATGCCTCAAAGCGTTCGTGATGCTCGGCTATCACCTCCAGCGCCTGTGTGCCGATGGATCCTGTGGAGCCCAGTATGCATATCTGTTGTTTTGTCATTTATAAGTCAAGTATTCCCTCTGCTATGTTGAGGGTTATGGTTTTCTTTTCCGTATCTATATCTGTTATGAGTTCTTCTGAGGCAGGTATCAGCCTTCCGTCAGTGAGTTCAAACATTATATTGATAGTCTGCTCGTCTATGTAGGCTATCTCGCCCACGTCTTTGCCGTCATTAGCGTTTATCAGGGTGTAGCCCACCAGTTGTGCATAACTCAGTTCGTCACCCTCCTCGCTCTCGGCCATCTCTCTTGGAAAATACACATCGGCACCAGTCAGTTCGCGAGCCCTCTCCTGGGTGTCTATTCCCTCAAACTTTATCAGTGCCGTCTCGTCTGTCTTAAAGCGATATTCCTCCATGAAGAAGGGTACCATGATACCGTCCAGTTCCAGAATGAGGTATTCAGCATCCACACGGTCAAAGACGTCGTCATCCACAAACATGCTGACCTCGCCCTTTATGCCGTGCGCCTTGCCCAGCTTACCTATCTTATATACCTCGTCCTTAATCATTTTCTTTTAGGAGTTAAAGGAGTTAAAGGAGTTATCGCGGCTTGCAGCCGCTAGGAGTTAAAGACGATACAGAGTGCCTCAACTGTGAATTGTGAATATTAACTTCTAACAATCTTCGCCCCTAAGGCGTTCAGTCGGCCTTCGATGTTTTCGTATCCACGGTCTATCTGTGCAATGTTGCTGATATGCGATGTGCCGTCAGCTGACAAGGCAGCAATGAGCAGTGCAATACCAGCACGAATGTCAGGACTCGACATGCGGGCAGCTCTCAGAGTTCTCTTTCTGTCGTGGCCCACCACCACAGCTCTGTGAGGGTCGCAGAGTATTATCTGTGCTCCCATATCGATGAGTTTATCCACAAAGAACAAGCGACTCTCAAACATCTTTTGGTGTATCAGCACACTACCCTGTGCTTGGGTGGCAACCACCAGCAACACACTTAGCAGGTCTGGTGTCAGTCCTGGCCAAGGGGCATCAGCCAGTGTCATTATAGTGCCGTCTATGAACGAGTCTATCTGGTAGTGGTCATGACGAGGCACATACAGGTCGTCACCCTGTTCCTCTATCGTTATACCCAGTCTGCGGAAGGCGTCAGGTATAATGCCCAGATTTCTTATCGATGCATTCTTTATTCTTATGCCATCGCCCACCATTGCCGCCATAGCGATGAATGAGCCTACCTCTATCATGTCAGGCAACAGGCGGTGCTTCGTGCCATTCAGTTTGCTGCTTCCCACTATGGTCAGCAGGTTGCTTCCTATGCCTGCTATGCTTGCTCCCATTTGGTTGAGCATGTGGCACAGTTGCTGTATGTAGGGCTCACACGCAGCATTATATATGGTGGTGGTGCCCTCAGCCATTACTGCTGCCATGATGATGTTAGCCGTACCTGTCACTGATGCTTCGTCAAGCAACATGTAGCAACCCTTCAGTTTGTCGGCATTCAGCTCATACACATCCCTTCCTGCCACACGCTCGTAGCGTGCTCCCAGGTTGTGGAATCCTAAGAAGTGGGTGTCCAGTCGCCTTCTTCCTATCTTGTCGCCACCAGGTTTTGCCACAGTGGCCTTGCCGAATCGTCCCAGCAGCGGACCAATCATCAGCACTGAGCCACGCAACTGTGCACACTCCCTCACAAACTCGTCACTGCCCAGATATTCCAGGTCCAGTTCATCGGCCTTGAATGTGAACACTCCCTTTTCGGGGTTAGCCACCTTCACGCCTATGTCCTTCAGCAGTTTTATGAGGTTGTTTACATCGAGTATGTCAGGCACATTGCTTATCGTCACCTCTTCATCGGTGAGCAGTGTAGCACATATCACCTCCAGAGCCTCGTTCTTGGCTCCCTGTGGTATTATGTCGCCTTTCAAGGCGTTTCCGCCCTCAATGATGAAAGTCTCCATGCTTATTCTCTCTCTTGGTTTTATTTCTTTTTCTTCTTGGCTACAGCCTTTTGGCTTACGTTGGCTGTCGAACTTATCCTGACCTCGTCAGGCATCATCTGTATCTTTCCGTTAGTAAAGCGTGCCAGGTCGTCCACCACACGTTCTTTGCTCACTGAACCGAATCCCCATGATGCCAAACTGCGATACATCTGCTCAGCTGTTTCCTGAGCCAGGGCATCACGCATTGGTCCTTCGGGCATCTCCTTCAGTTTCTCAAACATCTCAAAGAGCAGTTTGCCATAATGGCGCACAGGCACTGACTGTTTGCTGTATTCTATCTTCTCAGGTGGTGTAGCCATCTTATCCTCATGCTCAAACTCCACTGGGTAGTCTATATCCAGTTTGAAGTCGCTCATCAGCGCCAGGTGATACCACAACATCGGAGTGCGCTCCTTGTAGCTCTGCTGACTGGGCACCACTCTCTTCATGGTCTCTATTATGTTCTCGGCACACGCCTGTCTCTCCTCCTTAGTAGGCAGGGTTACGGCATGCTCCACCATCTGTTGTATGTCGCGACCATACGCCTTTAGGCGCATCTTCTCGCGTTCAGTGTTATAATCTAAACCTTCTATATTCATAATTCTATAGTGCATTCAGCACCTGTTCCTTAATCTGCTCCAGTTCGTCCTTCATCTGCACCACTATGTTTTGCATCTCAGCGTTGTTGCTCTTCGAACCCGTGGTGTTTATCTCTCTGCCCATCTCCTGAGCTATGAAGCCCAGTTTCTTGCCGTTCCCGTTCCCGTTATCGTTCCCGTTCATTGTGTCGCGGAAATACTTCAGGTGGTTAGTCAGTCGCTGCTTCTCCTCTGATATGTCGAGTTTCTCTATGTAGTATATCAGCTCCTGCTCCAGACGGTTGTTGTCATACTCCACATCAGGAATAGCCTTGAGGTTTTCAGTCAGTCGCTGGCGAATCTTCTCCACGCGGCTCTGCTCGTAGGGCTCTATCTCGCCCATCAGTTTGGCTATGTTGTCCAGCTTCTCCTCAAACTTCTTTTGCAGAGCCTCACCCTCCTGCTTGCGGAAGTCGTGCAGGTTTTCGAGAGCCTCCTTCACGCAAGAGGCAGCCACAGCCCACTCCTCGTCTGATATGTCCTCTATCTCCTGACGTGAAACCACATCAGGCATGCGCATCAGCACGGGCAGAATGTCTTGAGCAGTGATACCCAACTGCTGTGTCACCTCCTTCAGTTGCTCAAAATAGCTCTTCACCAGCGGAATGTTCACAGTCTGGGCATCGCCAGCCACATCTTTCTCCACCCAGATGGAGAAGTCTATCTTGCCTCTTACGGCACTCTCCTGTATCATTTTGCGTATCTCCATCTCCTTCTCACGATAGATGGGCGCAATGCGTGTGGAGCAGTCTAACGCTTTGGAATTAAGCGCCTTGACCTCCACGTGTATGGTCTTGTCCTGATATTTTGCTACGGCTTTGCCGTAACCTGTCATTGATAGTATCATCTTTCACCTTATTATATATTAGGTGCAAAGGTACACATAAAAGAGCGAAAAACCAAATTTATTTGGATTTTTCCGTTCCGAGCTTACCTTATATATAAGGTAGGAGCCCCACAGATTTTACTCTGCAGGGCTCCCCGTTATATGTTAGTTTATAGTTAGTGGGTGCTTATTTATCGCCTGGTAATGATGAAACTTTATAATAGGTCTCTATCTCACCCATGTCTATTACGAGCTTGTCATCAGTCCACTCCTTGATTGTAGCGTTCACGGTCTGCTGTTGTCCGTCAAAATCTCCAGTCACAGAGATTGTGTTGCCATTGATAGCAAAGGTATATTCATTTTCATAACGCAGTGTACCGTCTCTGTACTCTCTACGTACTACCAAAGAGGTTGTCTTGAATTCAAGGACACCGATTTTAGAAGCGCTTAATGAAGCGTCTGTTGACCAGTAAACAGGGCTGTCAGTGGTTGACTGCTTCTCAGGTGTTACAACAGCGGCGTTGTCATTAGAGTTGTCGTCATCGCCACATGAAACGAATGTTGCGCAGGCAAAGATAGCCAGCATGCACAATGCGATTGAAAGAAACTTTTTCATAATAGATACTGTTTTTAGTTGTTAATAGATTGCTGTTATATGATATAGAAATTATTGCATGACCTTCTTGCCACCCTGTATCACGATGCCCTTGTATCCGTCGCCTACACGTGCGCCAGCAGCAGAGTACTTAGGAGCATTCGTGTTAACTACTGACTCGCTTACACCCTGAACGGCAGTAGGAAGATCGCCAGTTATGAATTCAAATGTGTATGTGCTACTACCACTATTTGGATAAGAAGCACGTCCATATTCACCATTGTCAGTTTGGAAAGAGAATTCTAGTACGTAATAGTTGTGGTTGCTATCTAAGCCTGTGAGTGCATCGAACGGACCTGTGTATGTCCAGACTCCATTGCCTTGGTTAGTAGCTTTCAGCTGATTCCAAGGATTACCATAACCTTCGCCACCCTTGCGAATACGATACTCCATATATACTTCTGATATCTGTCCAGTTGTATTTACGGTGAAACTATTCACTTTCAATTCGGTGACAGAATTACTTTCGCTAGGAAATTTCATGGATTCTGCAGGAAGATTCAAATTGCTAGAGCTACTGCCATTCATGGTTCCATTAAATATAACGCTGTTGATTTTTGGAGTATTAGAATCACCTTGGTCTCCGCTCGTCTCGTCATAAGGTTGACCATTAAGATATACCTGATAGCTCAGTCCATTGTTAGCAGCCTTGTAGTCATTCCAAAGCTTTGCATGAGTCTCAGAAGATGTATAAATCTTCACATTGCGTGTAACATCATTGCCTGGGAATATGTTGCTTCCCAAGGTCAAAGTGCCCGAAACATTAGTGCAGTAGATTGCTCTTTCTTTTGAAGAGGTCAGCTCTGAGAACAGACCATCAGGAATATTGTAGTCACCAGAAGAGAAAAAACTGATACTCTTTAGTTCATTATAACCTTTGAACTGTCCAGGAAGAACTGCAACATTGTCTATTACCAATGTCTTCACATTGTCCTGTGCAGTCATTTCTTCGCCTGCCATTTGCTGGGTTGTGCGCTTGAAATAAGGCTCCCAGTAGTTGTTGTCGTCAACCAAAGCTTGTGTGAATGTAGCGCCACCGCTATTAATGTGTTGTACTTGTAGCGTAAAACCATCGCTGGTAGGGCCCTGGCTGCCAACGTTTGTTGACAAAGAGAATAGAATGTTGCTACTGCTTGCCTGACCATACCAAGTCCACTTGTCAGATTTCATATCACTAGTGATTGTCCACAACTCTGCTGAAACAGTGTTACAGAAAGCAAGCATCACAATTGCTGAAAATAAGGTAAATACTTTTTTCATAATGATTTGTTTTTAGGGTTAATTGATTTGTTTAGTTATGTCTTCTGGGTACAAATGTACGCAAAATAAAGGAGAAAAATTACCCCCCCCTGTTAATAAATGTTAAGAGAAGGGCAGAATGAGGCAAAAACGTCATTTTTTTGTGAATTTGAGAAAAATAACGTACCTTTGCACCTGATTATGGCATGTATTTTACATATTGAGACGAGCACTGATGTGTGCAGCGTAGCTGTCAGCAATGACGGACTGTGCCTGTTCGACCTTGTGGAACAAGGTGGTGAAAGAGGCTCTCAGGCTTCAGAGAAGATAGGTTCCATGATTGATGAGGCTATGAAGAGTGTGGAGTCAGGCAAACTGAAGCTTGATGCTGTTGCTATTTCCTCAGGACCAGGCAGTTACACGGGTCTGCGCATAGGCACCTCAATGGCTAAGGGCATAGCCTATGGCAGTGATGCCAAACTCATAGCTGTGCCCACCTTGCAGTTGCTTTGCGTACCTTTATTGCTTAATGAAGAGAAACACTTCGGCTCTCTTGCCGAGATGGACAAAGTGCTCCTTTGTCCTATGATTGATGCTCGCCGTATGGAGGTTTTTGCTGCCATTTACGATACTTCGCTCCATGAGGTGCGTGAGGTGCAGTCTGATATAGTAGATGCTGACACCTATAAGTCATTCCTCGATCAGCATCCCGTTTTCTTCTTTGGCAATGGAGCAGAGAAGTGCATGGAGGTTATCAATCACCCCAATGCCCACTTTGTGAAGTGCATTCAGCCCCTTGCCAAAAATATGATGCCCCTTGCCGAGATGCGACTCCGCAAGGGACAGTTTGAGGATGTGGCTTATTTCACCCCCCAGTATTTTAAGGATTATCAGGCTAAACTGCCTAAGAAACTGCTTTAGGAAGCTTTGCCTCAAAGCAAGAAAGCTATGCTTCAAAGCAAGGAAACTATGCTTCAAAGCAAGGAAACTATGCCTCAGAATACTAAAGCATAGCTTCCACCAAAAATTAACAAGTTAATTTCGTGAATTTACTTGTTAATTTTAAAAATTTACTTGTTAATTTAACGCAAAAGCATAGCCACTGCATTTAGAGGCTATACTTCAGCATGCAGAAGCTGTGCTTACTTGCATTCGTGCTTGTGCTCATGCTCGTGGCAATGACACTCATCCTTTCCATCCAGATGGCGAATGAGGGCGAAGAGCAGCAGTACTGCCAGAATGCCTGTGCAGGTCCAGTTAAACCAGGATGTGTCCTCAGGCGAGCAGCATGCTGACTGCATTATCGTTGGCATAAACCACTCCCTTGGCATGAGGTCGATGATGTTGCCTGCTACTACGGTACTCGCTATGATGGCTAAGAGGTAGAGCAACAACGTTTTCTTGCCCAGTCGCTTGCCTATCACCAGCATAGAGGCAACGTTGCAGGCTGGTCCAGCCATCAGCAACACCAATGCTGCGCCAGGCGTCAAACCCTTCATTATCAGGGCTACGGCGATGGGTATGGAACCCGTAGCACATATATACATAGGTATGGCGATGCATAGCACCAGGAGCATAGACAGCAGAGTGTTATCCTTGAATATCGCGAAAAACTCGTTTGGCACAAACACAGTGATGAGTCCTGCTACCACCAGTCCGATGACAAGCCACTTACCTATATCGCCCATCATATCAACAAAGCCGTAGCGGAGAGCCTCCACCAATTTGTCCCAAAGGGACGGTTCAAGAGCTCCTTCGGAGCAGTTCAAGTCGCTCGTTGCACTCGCTGGTTCAAGAGAGTTCAAACGCTCGCTGGTGCGAGCTGGTTCATGGTGGTGGTGACAACAACAGCTGTGCTCCTCATTTGAGGTCTCAGAAGCTGGTGCTTCCCCCTGCACAGGGGGATTGAGGGGGTCTGCCTTATTGACCAACCACCCAGCAAACAGCGAGGTGAGGAATGCCACCACAGGACGGGTGATGGCAAAGGGCAGTCCCATGAGCGAATAGGTAGCAGCTATGGAATCGACTCCAGTCTCAGGCGTAGCAATGAGGAATGATACTGTGGCACCCTTTGATGCCCCCTCTTTCCTTAGTGACATTGCCGTAGGCAACACTCCGCATGAGCACAGCGGCAAGGGCACACCCAACAAGGCTGCATATAACACAGAGCGGAACCCATGACCACTCAAATAACGACTGTACACCACTCCAGGCACAAAAGCATGGAGCAGACCAGCAAAGAAGAAACCCAACAGCAAGAAGGGTGACATCTCATTGATTAAATGTAATACTTCATTCATAACTTTATATTCTTTATTCCTTATTCCTTATTCCTTATTCTCTTATCTCTTTCTGCCTGCAAAATTACAAAGAACTTCTTGCAATCGGGTTGCAAACTTTGCAAACTTTGCAAACAAATGGGGGCACTTCACAATTATCCGTATAGATGCTATGAAACCAGGAAAATGTTCTTTTTCTACAAAAAAGTGACGAAATGTTTGGCAAAGTCGCAAATATTGTGTAATTTTGCAACCGTATTTGGGTCAAAACTTTACAAAAAGATAGAAAATTAAGCTAAAAAGATAAAAAAGATGAAAAAGATTAGAGCAGCCGTAGTAGGTTACGGCAACATTGGAAAGTTTGCCATCGAGGCTCTCGAGGCAGCTGAGGATTTCGAGATTGCTGGCGTAGTGCGCCGCAATGGTGCTGAGAACAAACCTCTGGAGCTCACTCCATACGAGGTGGTGAAGGACATCGACGAACTGAAGGATGTGGATGTGGCTATTCTGGCTACGCCTACTCGTTCTTGTCAGGAGTTTGCTGAGAAGATACTGGCTAAGGGTATCAACACTGTTGACTCGTTCGATATCCATACCTCTATCGTGGACTATCGCAAGGCGCTCATGCCTATCTGTAAGGCTAACAACGCTGTGGCTGTGATAGCTGCTGGTTGGGATCCAGGTTCAGACTCAGTAGTGCGCACACTGATGCAGTCACTGGCTCCTAAGGGATTGTCATACACTAACTTCGGTCCTGGTCGTTCTATGGGTCACTCAGTATGTGTGCGCTCTAAGGCTGGCGTGAAGGATGCTCTGTCAATGACTATTCCTGTGGGCGAGGGCATTCATCGTCGTATGGTATATGTGGAGCTGGAGTCAGGTGCTGACCTCGCTGAGGTGACTAAGGCTATCAAGGCTGACCCATACTTTGCTAATGATGAGACGCACGTATTCCAGGTGGAGAGTGTGGATGCTCTGAATGATGTAGGTCATGGTGTGAACCTCACTCGTAAGGGTGTGAGCGGTAAGACTCACAACCAGCTCTTTGAGTTTAACATGAAGATTAACAACCCTGCCCTCACTGCTCAGGTGCTCGTAAACGTAGCTCGTGCTACCATGAAGCAGCAGCCTGCTGCCTACACCATGGTGGAGATACCAGTAATAGACTACCTGCCAGGTGAGCGTGAGGACTTGATAGCACACTTGGTATAATAACGGGAACTTTAACGTTAACGGGAACAATAAAGGGCAGCAAATCGCTGCCCTTTATCTTTTTATAGTTTCAGATTTCCCAGTATATCTCGCGTCAGTTCTCGTGTGATGGTGCGAGTTGCTGCACTGGTGGCATTCTTCACCACTCGTTCTTTGGTTGAGGTTCTGGAGCGTGATTTCTTGCCAGCAATCTTATTGCTCACGTAGGTGCCGAGGATAGCAGCGAAGGTAGAGGTGACAGCCGTCATAATGGCCTTCAGCACCTTGCCCATGATGCCAGAGGACCCCTTCCCCTTGCCCCCTCCCGAGGGAGAGGTGGTATTACCATCATCTTCTGTTTTAGAAGATTGTGATTTTTCCCCGCCCTCGGGAGGGGATATAGGGGTGGGGTCAAGTGCTTCGTTTATCTTCTCAAACGCACTCTCCCTATCCACTGGGGTGTCATACTTGCCGTATATGCGACTCTGTTTTATGATGTCGAGTCGCTGTCCTTCGGTTATCGCACCTATCTGTGAGAGAGGGAAGAGTATCTTTGCCCTTTCCACTACTGCTGGGGCACCCTTCTCATCGAGGAAGCTCACCAGTGCCTCGCCCGTCTCCAGATTCATTATCGCCTCGTCGGTCTTGAATGCAGGGTTAGGACGGAACGTGTCAGCTGCTGTCTTCACAGCCTTCTGGTCCTTTGGCGTGTAAGCCCTCAGGGCATGCTGCACACGGTTGCCCAACTGCCCGAGAATGTTCTCTGGGATATCCGTCGGACTCTGTGTGATGAAGTATATGCCCACGCCCTTTGAGCGTATGAGGCGTATCACCTGTTCTATCTTGTCGAGCAGAGCCTTCGATGTGCCCTCAAAGAGCATGTGAGCCTCGTCAAAGAAGAACACCAGTTTAGGTTTCTCCATGTCGCCCACCTCAGGCAGGGTAGAGTAGAGTTCGCTCAACAGCCACAACAGGAAGGTGGAGTATAGCTTTGGCTGCATCATGAGTTTGTCAGCTGCCAGCACATTCATCACTCCCTTGCCGTCCTCTACCTGCATGAGGTCGTAGATGTCGAATGATGGTTCGCCAAAGAACTTGTCGGCACCTTGGTTCTCCAACTGCAATAGGGCACGCTGAATGGCACCCACTGATGCT
>JAZLBU010000060.1:0-6725 GCA_045613845.1 Prevotella sp.
GCCCTTATCCGTGCCTTCTTCTCATCCTTTGCTGAAGGCATCCTGTCCACCCAAGTGTATAGTAACGAGGGTGAAGAGACACTTACACCACAACGTGTAAAACAGTTGTTATTAGAATATTATGAGAAGATTTCACAGCACTTCTTTGATATAATGTTCAATCCCCTTGCCGTGCTCCACTACGATACGGCAGAAGAGCTCATCGCCATACTGCGCTCGCCCGAGGTGGCACCAACCCTCAAGAGCCCCGTTGACCTCTTCAGGCACGTCTGTCGCACTCCTGAGGCACATGACGATATGGTAGCCGAATACCGTCGCAATTTCACCTCCCTGCTGTCGGGTAGGGTGCTCTCGCTCCACGACTACTACGATGGCTTCCCCTCAGGCTATCTGCAAGATGCCGAGGGCAATCAGGAGAAAGCCGTGCGCCTGCTCACCCAGACCGTGGTCAATGCCTACTATGCTGGCAGAAGCGTAGCCCCCTCCGCTACCTCAGGCGACAACCAGATATACCTCTTCCGTCTGCTCATCGACAACATGCAGTGCATGCTCCATTCCCGTCCCCTGGAATTCAGCGACGACACCGACCTCAACGACATGTTCCTCGCCGTCTGTCGCACACCCGAGAACATGAACACCATGCTCACCGTGATGCAGCAGACCATCCAGCAGCAACTTTCCTCCCACCAGTAAGGTTCTAATACAAAAACAAGAAAGAACCCCTGACAATGGCATAAGTCTCTCAGACTTTTGCAGCACTTCAAGTTATATGGTCGTTATGAGCAAGCCTCCTAAGCCCGTATCCCTTGCAGTCCTGCACCTTCCTAACGTCAGGTTATGCCATTGTCAGGCAAAAACAATAAAAACCATTCTAAGGACAAGGTACAAAGTGACAAGGTACAAGGGACAAGGTGACCAAGTACAAGGGATGCTGTGCGAGTCATGTTTTTAATGTTTTTGCCCATTGTCAGGATGCTAAGGCTCTGAAGGAGACTTAGATGCGAGTCGGAGATTTTTATCTGACAGCTTGCTGGCAAGAAAAAGTCTGCGAACAGCATCTAACAGAGTGCTGAAAGCACTTGTCTCCTGACGATGGGAGTATTTTCTGTTTTTGTAAAACCATCCAGCAGAGATTATCGTAGGCAGAGCCGTATCGTAGCGGCTTCAGCCACGTATCGTAGCCCCCTTTAGGGCGTATCGTGGTGCAGAGCACCCCTTTTGATAATTATCAAGAAATCATACGTTTACGTAAAAACTTTTCAATTATCAATTATCAATTATCAATTATTTTTCGTACCTTTGCACTCGCATTTCGGAAACAGCGTATTTTATTGGAAACTCGCCCACATTCTAAATGCTTACAAGTGTCAGACATCATTAAATGTGTATAATGAGCTGACAGATTTATTAACAGGAAGTCGGAACAGGCTTGGTGGTACACAACCTTACACCCACACTTTTTTTCATAGAGCGTGACCAACACCATCCGTTCCAGAGCTGCACCTGAACTGCTGCCATTCAGCATTTAGCTCCGCAATAAGCGATGCACTCTGCCCCGCACCCACCAAAAGGGGTAGTTTTGGTAAGACGTCAGGAGGCAAACCACCTCAGGCTTCTGAAACATTAACATTATGCGTTTTAACAAGATTGCTAAGGTAGTATTATTTACACTCATTATCAACAGCTTCCTTTTCGAGGCTAATGCTCGTGACAACGGGCGTAAATTTAACTGGGGACCACTCATGGATGCTATCATCCAGGTGGAGAGTGAAGGAAACAGTCGTGCGGTAAGCGGCAAGAGCTGCGGCGCCATGCAGATTACTCCAATACTTGTGGAGGACTGCAACATAATACTCAAGAAGCGCGGTAGCAGCAAGCGTTACACACTCAACGACCGTTTCAGTGTAAAGAAGAGCAGAGAGATGTTCGTACTCATCATGAGTCACTACAACCCATCAAACAACGTAGAACGTGCCATCCGTCTGTGGAATGGTGGAGCAAACTACACAAAGCGAGGCACACAAGGTTACTACAACAAGGTTATGCGTCTGTATAACAACTAAGCATTGAATATTCATTAGTTTCTGGTAACATCCAGAACGCCATATTATAGAAAAGAAAAGCATTGCAAGCTATTTTGCCTGTAATGCTTTTTTTATGTTTATTTGAAAATGTTTTTTAGCCGAGATCGACTACGGTGATGCCTGACCCTCCAAACTGTATGTGTTCATCCCTGCAACCTATGACGTTAGGAAGGGCATTGAGGTAGTTGCGAACGAGTTCGCGAAGTATGCCGTTACCCTTTCCGTGCAGAATGCGTACATTGTGAGAACCTATGAGAATGGCATCGTCAATGAAATGCTGCACCTCAAGCAGGGCTTCGTCACCACGCATTCCACGAATGTCAATCTCCTGACGGAACACAGCCTTGTGTTCATCGATAACCTGACGCGTCATTTTTGAGTCCTGTCGTACTTTGTTTATACGACTATCCTCTTTCACTTCTCCGCCACCTTGCCAATGGTCGAGTAGAGCAGAGAGTTTGGGTGAGAGAGAAGACTCACCCCTAGCCCCTCTCTTAGAGAGAGGGGAAGTGTTACCAGCACTGTTGGCTGAGACTTGTTGTTGTTCCTCTTTTTTTACCTTTTCCGCCTTCCTCTTAGCTTGTCGCTCCTTGCGGGCAATGATTTGCTTCATCTTTCTCTCGATGGCTTCATCCTGCTGTGTGCTGTCAATGCTCTGCACTTCTGATTTGAAGTCGTTGAGGTCTTCACGCAGTCGGCGTGTGGCTTCCCTTTCGGCTTCAGCCTCACGTATTTCGCGAATGGTGTTTTCTATTCTGCGATTAGCCTCACGAAGCAATTCCTCTGCCTGCTCTTTTGCTCGGTTAAGAATAGCTTTGCGTTCTTTCTCTATTTCTTCTACCGACGACTCGTAGTGTGTGATAGTCTTCTCAATATCCTTCTCACGTTGATGAATGGTTTCACGCTTGCGCTCCCAATACTTCTTGTCGCGCACTATGTCCTGCAGGTATTTATCCGACTGTATATAGTCGCTGCCTACTATATCTGAGGCATCCTTAATTACTGTCTCTGGCAGTCCTGTCTTGCGTGCTATCTCTATGGCGAACGAAGAACCAGGTCTGCCTGTCTGCAGTTGAAAGAGCGCCTTCATCTCGTGGCGGTCATATAGCATCGCACCATTGATGACTTTAGAAGTCTCAGGTTTGAGATTTGAGATTTGAGGTTTGGGGTCTATTGCTTGAGCATTGTTTTCCTGTCTTGTAGCAAAATCCTTGAGATTCTGATAGTGGGTAGTAATGATACCCCATGCGCGTTTCTCGCAGAATTGCTTCAATACGGCTTCGGCTATGGCTCCACCTATCTGGGGCTCGGTGCCACCACCAAACTCATCGATGAGCAACAGTGTGTTGCTATTGGCATTTCGTATCATCATCTTCATATTAAGAAGGTGTGACGAATACGTTGACAGGTCGTCTTCGATGCTCTGCTGGTCGCCGATGTCAATCATTATGTTCTCAAAGACGCCACATGTGCTACGGTCGCCAAGTGGAATAGACAGTCCGCATTGCAGCATATACTGCAACAGTCCAACGGTCTTCAGACACACAGACTTTCCGCCGGCATTAGGACCAGAGATGATGAGTATTGTAGGTTTTGAGTTTTGAGTTTTGAGTTTTGAGGTACTCAAATCTATATCCAGTGGCACCACGTTTCGGCCTTGTTTCTGCAGTGACTCACGCAGCAGTGGGTGGATGGCACGAATCCAGTCGATGTGTGGATGAGAGAGCACTTCGGGTTCGAACGCATCAAACTGCTCGGCGAGTTGTGCTTTGGCCTGTATGAAGTCCATCCTTGCGAGAAACTTCACCGATTCGAGTATTCCGTCGGCATCAGGACGTAGTTGGTCGCTTATCTCAGTGAGTATGCGGATAATCTCACGCTTCTCCTCTGCCTCCAGCTCACGAATGCGGTTGTTTGCCTCCACTACAGCGGTGGGCTCTATGAAGAGCGTCTTACCCGTTGCCGATTCATCGTGCACTATACCTTGAATCTTGCGTTTCATGGATGGCTGAACAGGTATCACCAGTCTGCCGTCGCGCATAGTTGGTGTGACATCCTTGTCTATATGTCCCTCAGCCTGAGCAGAACGCAATATGGCGCTCAGTGTTTTTGATACGCTTCCCTCCACCTTTTTCTGTTCCATACGGATATGGAATAGGGTAGAGGATGCCTGGTCTTTTATGTGACCAAACTTATCAAGTATTCCCTGTATGCTGCGAATGTCGTTGTTGAATGTCTGTACATCCTTCGACAACTGGTGCAGGTGAGGATAGCGTGGTGGTGTAGAATCGTCTATGGGAGCCAGAAACTGCTTGATGCCAGCAATGGTGATAAGACACCTCATGAGGTCAAACAGTTCCTGTTCCTCCATGTGTGTACCCTTCAATTTCAGTCGTGCCACACTCTGTCTGACGTCAAAAAAATAGCTGAGGGGAAAGTCGTCTTCCTCCTTACGTATTCTCCGAAACTCCTTTATCTCGCTCAGATGGGTATTTATGACGTTAGCATCGGTCATAAACTCCATATCGCCCACACACTCCCATCCGAGGGTGCTAAGGCAGTTACCTCTGAGCATCTTACGAATCTCCGAGAAACCTATCTTCTTTTCAAAATTATCAGGGTAAATCAATCCTCCATCAGTTTTCTGTAGCGCGGACGCTTAATCTCATCAGTACCTAAGCGACGTGCCTTGTTAATTTCGTAGTCAGAGTATGAACCCTCAAAGAAGAATATGTTACCATCACCCTCGTATGCAAGGATATGAGTACATATACGGTCAAGGAACCAACGGTCGTGGGATATAACCACAGCACATCCGGCAAAGTTCTCCAAACCTTCTTCCAGAGCTCGCAGTGTGTTGACATCGATGTCGTTGGTAGGCTCATCGAGAAGCAATACGTTGCCCTCCTGCTTCAGTGCCAGCGCCAACTGCAGACGGTTACGCTCACCACCTGAAAGCACACCACATAGTTTGCCTTGATCATTACCTGAGAAATTGAAGCGTGAGAGATAGGCACGGGCATTAACATCACGGCCTCCCATGCGGAATGTCTCCACACCCTGTGAAATGACCTCATAGACAGATTTCTTAGGGTCTATATCGATATGCTGCTGATCAACATAAGCTAGTTTTACGGTCTCGCCAACCTCAAAGGTACCTGAGTCAGGCGTCTCCAGTCCCATGATAAGACGGAACAGTGTGGTCTTGCCTGCACCATTCGGACCTATCACACCCACAATGCCGTTTGGCGGAAGCATGAAGTTGAGGTTTTTCATCAACACCTTCTCTGTGCCATCAGCCTGTGCGAATGATTTGCATACGTCCTTTGCCTCAATAACCTTATTACCAAGACGAGGACCGTTAGGAATGAATATCTCCAGACGTTCTTCACGCTCTTTGGTCTCCTCGTTGAGCATTGCGTCATAAGAGTTCAGACGTGCCTTACCCTTTGCCTGACGAGCCTTTGGAGCCATACGAATCCATTCCAACTCACGCTGTAGTGCCTTCTGACGTTTAGAGGCTGTCTTCTCCTCCTGAGCCATACGCTTAGTCTTTTGGTCGAGCCATGAAGAGTAGTTACCCTTCCAAGGAATGCCCTCGCCACGATCAAGTTCAAGAATCCATTCTGACACATCGTCTAGGAAGTAACGGTCGTGGGTAACGGCAATAACCGTTCCCTCATACTGTTGCAGGTGTTGCTCCAACCAGTCGATTGACTCAGCATCGAGGTGGTTGGTGGGCTCATCAAGCAATAGTACGTCAGGCTTCTGCAGAAGGAGTTTGCACAAGGCTACACGTCTGCGCTCACCACCTGAGAGATTCTTTACCGAACTATCACTCTGAGGACAGTTAAGAGCAGCCATAGCGCGCTCCAACTTGGAGTCCATATTCCATGCGTCGGTAGAGTCGATAATGTCCTGCACCTCAGCCTGGCGCTGCATCAGCTTATCCATCTTGTCAGGGTCGCCGTAATACTCCTCCTGACCAAACTTCTCGTTTATCTCGTCATACTCCTTCAGGGCGTCATAGACATGCTTCACGCCCTCGCGTACATTCTCTAATACTGTCTTTGACTCATCAAGCGGAGGGTCTTGAGGCAGGTAGCCCACAGAATAGCCTGGACTCCATACCACCTCACCCTGAAACTTGTCGTCAAGTCCAGCGATAATCTTCATGAGCGTAGATTTACCTGCGCCGTTAAGACCTACGATACCTATCTTTGCTCCGTAGAAGAAAGAGAGGTAAATATTCTTTAATACCTGCTTCTGATTCTGTGGGATAATCTTAGACACTCCCACCATCGAGAAGATTATTTTCTTATCGTCAACTGTTGCCACGAGTTAATTGTTTATTATTAAAGTTTCGCATGTGCTCAACTTCTTGAGCCATCAGGAGTTAAGGAGTCAGAAGTTAAGACGAATCTCTGGTATTGTCTTAACTACTTAACTACTGACTACTGACTACTTGCGAAAGTTGAGTTATTAATTATAAAATTATCTCTCCATTTCGAGCGCAGCCCATATAAATGGTCCCACGCCCTTAGGGTCGTTGTCGCGTATTGGTTCAGACATGTAGTACTCGAATGTTCCGTCGCGCTTAGGGTTGCTGTCAGGTCCCAAACCAGATACAGCACAGCAATC
>JAZLBU010000061.1:0-45068 GCA_045613845.1 Prevotella sp.
CTCCATTTCGAGCGCAGCCCATATAAATGGTCCCACGCCCTTAGGGTCGTTGTCGCGTATTGGTTCAGACATGTAGTACTCGAATGTTCCGTCGCGCTTAGGGTTGCTGTCAGGTCCCAAACCAGATACAGCACAGCAATCGGTGAGTGAGATGGTCTGGTCTGGATTTACCTTTATTATGCGCTCTATGATAGAGTAGTAACCCTTTACGCCAGCTGCCCTGAACTCTGGTTCTGGCAGATAGCCCAAGCGTGAACCCTTGAGCAGTACGTATGTAAACATAGCTGATGCTGTAGCCTCAAGATAATTCTTGTCTGAGGTTACGTCCATCACGTCATACCACAGTCCGCTTTCCTTGTCCTGATACTTCACAGCTGCTGTCATAGCCTGATGTAGAATGTTGATAACCTCACCTCTGCGAGCATAGTTTGCAGGCAGAGCGTCGAGAATCTCGGTCATAGCCATAACAAACCAACCCATAGCTCTTGCCCAAGTGTGCTTAGAGAGGCCTGTCTGTTTGTCAGCCCAGAACATAGAGTGGGTCTCATCCCAAGCGTGCTTCCACAGTCCGGTCTTCTCGTCGTATGTGCGACGGAATGTCTTGGTTATCTGGTCAACAGCATCGTCATAATATTTCTTTGCCTGCTTCTTGCCCTTCAGTTCCTGAGCTGAGAGGGTGTAGAATGGCAATCCCATATAGATGCCGTCGAGCCATACCTGGTTGGCATAAATCTTCTTGTGCCACCATACGCCCTCTTTGGTTCTTGGGTGATTCTCCAGTTGCTTGAAGAAGGTAGGCAGAGCCTTGCTCACATTATCCTGTGGGAATAGGCGGTTATACTGCAACAGCAGGCGTGCAGGACGTATATTGTCGAGGTTGAACTCGTCATAGTTATATCCCTCCACCGAACTGTCTTCATGCACCATCTGTCCAGGATATTTTGCCACATAGTTAGAGAATATGGTGTCGCCATAGGCTTTGTAGCAGTCGAAGATAGCCTCCAACTCCAGACCTATGCCATAGTTCCATCTGCCCTTAGGTCGCTTCTGTGCATTATTGAAATCAAGGTGTATAGGGTTAGGCACACGCTGCATTTCGCTCCACGCCATCCATTCTGAATAGCGCTTGAATGGTGCCTGCTCCAGCATCTTCTTGCCGTTGATTATCAGATTGTTGAAGTGTATGTCGTGAGAGCGTCCTGAGAAGATGATAGGTTTGTCGGTAACACCCTCAAAGTCACAGTCTGTGATGTTGATATTATATATCTGCGACTGATCTTCCAGTCCGTCGATACGCACACCGTATTTAGACTTCTGACTTGTCACATTGCTCATATACACATTGCGCACAACAGGTATATAATTACGTGGTGAAGCCTCACGAGGCTCGTAGTTGAGGTTGATGCGCATCACGGCTTCCTTACATTGTCCCACAGTCACGTTGCGCATGTAGATATTCTCTGTCACACCGCCTCTGCATGAGTTGGTCTTGATACGCAAGACTCTGTCCAGATTGGGTGAGTCCATCTTGCAGTTTTCAGCAAACACGTTCTTCACTCCTGCTGATGTTTCACTGCCCAGTACCACACCACCATGTCCGTCTTCCATAGAACAGCCTCTGATGATGATATTCTGTGAAGGGATAGGGGTGCGATGACCGTCGGCATTGCGTCCAGACTTGATAGCTATGCAGTCGTCGCCGGTATGGAATACGCAGTCTTCTATGAGCACATCCTCACATGACTCAGGGTCGCAACCGTCGCCGTTAGGTCCTTCATTGATAACTGTCACCTTGCGTACGGTGATATTCTTAGAGAACAGAGGGTGCATCACCCAGAATGGTGAGTTAATCATCTGCACACCCTCGATGAGGATGTTTTCACAATTAACGAAATTCACCAGCTGAGGGCGCAATCCGTATCCCATACCAAACACACGCTGGTCGGTAGGCACACCATCGTTCATCATCTCCTGCAGAGCCTGACGGCTGAAGAGGGTATTACCCTCAGCATCTTTCTCGTATTTAGCTATTCCCTTGTATGGTATTCGGTTCTGGCACTCCTTGGTCACTCCCTCTTTGTAACCAAACCTCTTGGCATTGCCGTTCCACTGCCACCAGGTGTCGTTTGAGCCGTTGCCGTCTATGGTGCCTTCACCTGTTACGGCTATATTCTGCGCCTTGTAGGCATAGATGCAGGGAGAGTAGTTGATGCAGTCCAGTCCCTCCCAACGTGTTACGACGTTAGGGTACAGCTCTGGTTGGAAGGCAAAGATGATTCTTGCTCCCTTCTGTATCTCAAGGTTTACGTTGCTCTGTAGTCGTATGGCGCCAGTCAGGTAGTCACCAGCTGGTATTACCACCTTTCCGCCTCCAGCCTTAGAACATTTCTCTATAGCCTTGTTGATGGCTTTCTGGTTTTTCTCTGCAGTGGCCTTTGGTGAGGCACCGTATTTTGTTACCTTGTATTCCTTTGCCTTGAATGTTGGGGCAACGATGCGTGACTCTATCTGCTTGTATAGAGCGTCATTCCAGTTGTCGGCTTGTGCAAATAGTGATAATGCAGACAAGAGGATAAGTGAAAGTAGTTGTCTCATAGGTGTTTAGGTGTGGGTTTAGGGTTTATAGGTAGTGATTTAAGAGAGAAAAATAGCATCAGAAAGACTTCCTTTTTTAAAAGCCTGACTGATGCTATATAATTAAGGTGAGGATTATTCCTCTTCTGGTTTCATGTTGGTATATACCGTCTGCACGTCGTCAAACTCCTCGAGTTTCTCAACCATCTTGTCGATGGTGGCACGCTGCTCGGCATCTACGTCTTTGAGGTCGTTAGGTATATAGGTGAACTCACCACCGATGTCCTCAAAACCTTTCTCCTCCAGGAACTTCTGTATCTGAGCGTATGACTTAGGGTCGCCATATACTGAGATTGTGGTCTCGTCCTTCTCCTCGTCGTAGTTCTCATCAAACTCGTCGTCAACATTGAAGTCGATGAGTTCAAGAATCAGGTCGTCCATGTCTATGCTGTCATTCTTCTTGAATGTGAACACACACTTATGGTCGAAGAGGAAAGACAGCGAACCCGTTGTTCCGAGGTTGCCGTTAAACTTATTGAATACTGAGCGAACGTCAGCCACGGTGCGGGTGGTGTTGTCAGTAAGGGTATCTACGAATACAGCTATTCCGTGAGGACCGTATCCTTCGTATGTCACCTCCTTATAATCAGACTGGTCCTTGCCCATAGCGTTCTTGATGGCACGCTCTATGTTGTCCTTAGGCATGTTCTCACGCTTACATGTAGCGATGATAGAACGCAGAGTAGGGTTGGTGTCAGGGTCAGGACCGCTAGCCTTCACGGCTATAGCTATCTGTTTGCCCAGACGGGTGAATGTTTTTGCCATGTGGCCCCAACGCTTCATCTTGGTGGCCTTACGATATTCAAATGCTCTTCCCATTGTTATTTAGTTGAATGTTTAAAGTTTAAAGTTGAATGATATACCTGGAAGCTTATCTCAGTTCAGCCCCAAGTTGTTTCTTGATGTTCGTTATAAGCTTCTGCATGATAGCGTCAATCTGCTTGTCGCCCATCGTCTTCTCAGGGTCTTGCAGTACGAAGTTTACGGCGTACGACTTCTTGCCCTCAGGCAGTTTGTCGCCCTCGTAAACGTCAAAGAGTTCTACTTTCTTCAAGAGTTTCTTCTCTGTCTGCTTGGCTATCTTCTCCACCTCGCTGAACTCTATGTTCTTATCGAGCAGCAGGGCGAGGTCGCGTGAAACGGCAGGATACTTAGGTATCTCGGTAAAGTGTACCTCAGCCTTCTTCACAGCGTTGGTAACGGCCGTCCAGTTTATCTCAGCGTAATACACACTGTTGTTTATCTCAGCCTGTTTAAGAATCTGCTTGCTCACCACGCCCATCTCAATCATCACCTTGCCATCGCGGTTCTTGATGCAGAAACCATTTGAGAAGATGTCATTGTCCGTATGCTCTGTTACAAGCATTCCTTCAGGCATTCCTATGCGGCGCAGTATGTTGTCAACGTGTGCCTTGAGCTCATAGAAGGTAGAATCCTCGTCGGCATGCATCCACGAACCTTCCACACGCTTACCTGTAATCCATATACCCAGGTGGCTCTCCTCAGCGTATGCCTTCATTGGGTTCTCGTCGTCAGCCTTCTCGTTGAAGTGCTGATAGCAGTTGCCAAACTCAAAGAAGCGCAGGTTAGGCATTCTGCGGTTAGCATTGCGCATGATGCTCTCCAGTCCGCCAAACAAGAGGGTCTGACGCATTACGTTGAGGTCGCTTGACAGTGGGTTGACTATCGTCACCAGTTTCTCCTCAGGATAGCTCTTGAGGTCAGCATAGTAAGCCTTCTTGGTGAGTGAGTTGTTGAGTATCTCGTTGAATCCAGCGCCCACCAGTTGCTCAGCTACGAGGTTCATCAGCTTATGACGCTGATCTTCGAAATCCTTCACCGTGAGTGTTGACTTGAGCTGGGTAGGAATCTCCACATTATTATATCCGTATATGCGCAGAATGTCTTCCACCACGTCACAAGGACGCTGCACATCCACTCTGTATGCTGGTACGCTGATGTCGAGGCCGTCGTTGTCTTCCTTGTTAATCTTTATCTCCAGACTCTCGATGATAGACTTGATATTGTCGTTGCCTATCTTCTTGCCTATGAGGTTGTCCACATAGCTGTAGTCCAAACGCATCTCTGGGTCGGCTATTAGGTTGGGATACACATCCTTTATCTCCATGCTCACCTTGCCGCCAGCCAGTTCCTTACACAGTATTGCAGCTTGCTTCATAGCGTAGATGGCCATGTTAGGGTCTATGCCGCGCTCAAAGCGGAAAGAGGCGTCGGTAGAGAGTCCGTGACGGCGTGCTGACTTACGAATCCAAGTGGGGTGGAAGTAGGCTGCCTCCAGCACTACGTTCTTGGTGGTCTCGTAAGTGCCTGAACCCTTGCCTCCGAATACACCGGCTATGCACATAGGTTCCTCGGCATTGCATATAGCAAGGTCGTGCTCACCCAGTGTGTGCTCCTCACCATCAAGGGTGATAAACTTCTTGCCTGCGTTCTGGTCCTTGACAATGATTTTATTGCCTGTCACCATGTCGGCATCGAAACAGTGCATAGGCTGTCCGTAGGCCATCATGATGTAGTTGGTGATATCAACGATGTTGTTAATAGGACGCAGACCTATTACGGTGAGTTTGTTCTTGAGCCATTCAGGTGATTCCTTCACCTCGCAGTCGGTGATGCTTAGGCAAACATAGCGGCGACAAGCCTCCGTGTTCTGTATCTCAACGTCGATGGGCAGATCGTGATTGTCCACGCTGAATGCCTCGCAATCAGGCTTATGCAGTGATGTCTGCTTGCCGTTGGCCTTCATCCATGCATAGAGGTCGCGAGCCACACCGTAGTGGGAGAGGGCGTCGGCACGGTTGGCTGTGATGTCCACCTCTATGAGCCAGTCGCTCTCCAGGTTGTAATATTCAGCAGCGGGTGTGCCCACCTTAGCGTCCTCAGGCAGCACTATGATGCCAGAGTGGTCGTTGCCTACGCCTATCTCGTCCTCGGCACATATCATGCCGCATGACTCCACACCGCGTAGCTTAGACTTCTTAATCTTGAATTCCTTGTCGCCGTCATAGAGCACACAGCCCAGGTCGGCTACTATCACTTTCTGTCCGGCTGCTACGTTGGGTGCACCGCATACTATCTGCGAAGCCTCCTCTCTGCCAAGGTCGACGGTGCAAACGTGCATGTGGTCGCTGTCGGGGTGGGGTTCACATGTCAGCACCTTGCCTACGTAAAGACCTTTCAGTCCGCCCTTGATAGTCTGCACTTCTTCCAGAGCATCTACCTCCAGTCCTGTACTTGTTAAGGCTGCGCAGACCTCTTCAGGGGTCATGTCGAAGTCAACGTATTCCTTAAGCCATTTATAAGATATGTTCATCGTTGTTATGAGTTTGTTATCGGGGTTGTTTTTAATTTCAGTACAAAGGTACTAATTTTTTCTGACATGGCAAAATAAATAAGGTAGTAAATTTTGGAAAAGACTAAAATCGATTGAATGCGTTACAGCGTTACAGTGTGACAGTTCTAAAACACTTATTGAAAAGGTCAAAAATCACCTCAAAATATATTATATATATAAATATATATAATATATTTTGGCATATTTTTTAGGGTACTTGGATACCTGTTTGGGAACTGTCACACTGTAACGCTGTAACACAGGACAGCTGAAATGTTAAAAATTGGTTGCACATTTTGAGGGAAATGAGCAATTTTGGGCATAAAGTACAGATTTTTGAAGAAAGGGTGCGACCTTCTTGTAACGTACTATTATTCAGCTATTTACAAGCGTACTTTAGGCTCAAGGTATTGCTGCTTTACTTTAACGATTTCCGGCATGGCTTCAACAAAATGCGGCATGGCTTCAACGGCTTAAAGTAATGCTAGAGATCATCCCCGTCAGGAGGTGCATCACGGAAATGTTAAAAGTTGGTGATTCCTTGCAGGGGTTAAGTTAAAGTAGTACCTTTGTATAGGGTTAAAAAGTTCAAAGATTCAAAGGTTCAAAGGTTGAGTTCGAAAAGTGTGGTTTGGGGTGATTTATCGGAGTGGCACACGATGTGGAATCGGTAGCCAGACTCGATGTAGTTCTTCATTGAAGTAGAGTTTTTAATGCTCGATGTTAAGATGCTGGTAATCTTACTCTTATTGATTGCTACAACGTTCGCATCGTCGAGCATGTCACAGAAGCTGTACGAGTATGTAAAAGTGTGACTCTGGGGATTGAATGTGATGCTGTCGGTTCGCATGAAATTGATTACCGGAGTGGGGCAGTAACGACGATTGTACTCGCGAGCATCAGCAGCGGCTTTTTCTTCGAGAGTTTGACGATCAGTGCATGAGGAAAAAGCTATTGCGAGGATGAAAAATACAACTATTTTATACTTCATGGTGCAAATTTACGAAAAAAAATCGACTTGATATTTGTCAAATTGAAAAAAAAATGATAAATTTGCAAAATGAATATGGAAAATATAAGAAATTTCTGCATCATAGCACATATAGATCATGGTAAAAGTACCATTGCCGACCGTCTGCTTGAATACACCAACACCATTCAGATAACAGAGGGTCAGATGCTGGATGACATGGATCTTGAGAAGGAGCGAGGCATCACTATCAAGAGTCATGCCATACAGATGAACTATGACAGAGAAGGCAAGAAATATAAACTCAACCTCATCGACACCCCGGGACATGTGGATTTCTCATACGAGGTGAGCCGCAGTATTGCTGCCTGTGAGGGTGCGCTGCTGGTGGTTGATGCCACGCAGGGCGTGCAGGCGCAGACCATCTCTAATCTCTATATGGCCATAGACCACGACCTGGAGATTATACCTGTGATAAACAAGATTGACATGCCTGCGGCAATGCCTGACGAGGTGGAGGATGAGATAATAGACCTGCTGGGATGTGACCGCAGCGACATAATAAGGGCCAGCGGCAAGACGGGGGAGGGTATTCCCGAGATACTCGACGCCGTAGTGGAGAGGATTCCAGCACCCAAGGGTGACCCCAATGCACCACTTCAGGCACTGATTTTCGACTCGGTATTCAACTCTTTTCGTGGTATAATAGCCTATTTCAAGATAGAAAACGGGGCGATTAAGAAGGGCGACAAGGTGAAATTCTTCAACACAGGCATGGAATATGTGGCCGACGAGGTAGGTGTGCTGAAGATGAATATGGTGCCACAACAGGAAATGAAGACCGGCGAGGTGGGCTATATCATATCGGGCATCAAGGATGCCAAAGAGGTGAAGGTGGGCGATACCATAACCCATACTGACCGCCCTTGTGACAAGGCGATAGAGGGATTCCAGGAGGTGAAGCCGATGGTCTTTGCCGGTGTATACCCCATAGACCCTACGGACTATGAAAACCTGCGTGCATCACTGGAAAAACTGCAACTTAACGATGCATCGCTGACGTTCTCGCCAGAGTCGTCGGTGGCGCTGGGATTCGGTTTCAGATGCGGATTCCTCGGACTGCTCCACATGGAGATAGTACAGGAAAGACTCGACAGAGAGTTTAATATGGACGTCATCACCACCGTGCCTAACGTTTCATATATGGTATATGACAAGCAAGGACACAGCAAGGAGGTGCATAACCCATCAGGACTGCCTGACCAGACGCTGATAGAACATATCGACGAACCATTCATAAGGGCTACGATTATTACCGATGCTAACTATATCGGTCCGATAATGAAACTCTGTCTGGACAAACGCGGCGAACTCATCAATCAGGAATATGTCAGCGGCAACCGCGTAGAACTGCATTTCTACATTCCGCTGGGCGAGATAGTGATAGACTTCTATGATAAACTGAAGAGCATATCAAAGGGCTATGCATCATTTGACTACCACATAGACTCTTTCCGTCCGTCAAAATTGGTGAAGCTCGACATACTGCTCAACGGCGAACCAGTGGATGCCTTGTCAACACTGACGCACAATGACAATGCCGTAACATTCGGCAGGCGCATGTGCGAGAAACTAAAGGAACTGATACCGCGTCAGCAGTTTGACATAGCCATACAGGCGGCTATAGGGTCGAAGATAATAGCACGCGAAACCGTCAAGCAGGTACGTAAGGACGTTACCGCCAAGTGTTACGGAGGCGACGTGAGCCGTAAGCGCAAATTGCTTGAGAAACAGAAGAAGGGTAAGAAACGCATGAAGCAGATAGGCAACGTAGAGGTGCCGCAGAAGGCGTTCCTGGCCGTTCTGAAGTTGGATTAACGATAGAATTCACAAAATAATTAACCCACTAAAAAAAAATAATTAACCCACTTTATCTAAGATGAAAGAACCAGTAATACCAGTTAGAGACATCGCTCGCGAATTGTCAAGACGATTCAGTACGATGACACATGAGGAGATTGACATCCTCGAGAATCTGCTCATCCCCATGAAGTTTAAGAAGGGTGCTGACATACTGTCTCAGGGTCAGGTGGCTGAGTATATCTACTACCTGCACACGGGACTGATACGCCAGTATTACTACAAGAATGGCAAGGAGATGACCAGCAACCTGGCTGTAGATGGCTCCATATTCATGTCTATAGAGAGTATGTTCCGCGAAACACCATCAAGCGAGGTGATCGAGGCACTCGAAACGTGCTACATCTTCGCTATTCCTAAGCGCAGACTGGAGAATGTGGCTCTTCACAACCAGAACATACAGATACTGTATCGTAAGATTCTGGAGGAAGCACTCATAGAGTGTCAGATACATGAAGACCTGGTGCGCTTCGAAACGGCACAGGACCGCTATCGCCGCATTTGCAAGCAGATGCCTAAGGTAGTGCTCAGAGCTCCGTTGGTGTTCATAGCGTCATTCCTCGAGATGACTCCTGAAACCCTCTCAAGAGTGCGTTCGTCAACACTTGTTGACTAACCCCCATAAGCTTATCACATCAAATTTTATAAGACGCACCTTCCTCTTGTGGAAATACTATTAGTTGTAGCCATAGTCCTGATTCTGGTCATCATTCTGTATGTTGTAAGGCAGACTTACGAAAAACAGATTGCTGACCTGAAAACCTCTTACGACAAACAGATAGAAGAGGTAAAATCGTCATACGAGCGACAGATAGCCACATTGAAGGAGAATTCTGCCACGCAGCTGCAGAACCTGCGCGAGATGAACAAGGAGCAGATAGACTCACAGCTCAACCTCATTCGTGAGCAGATGAAAACCACCTCGGAGGCTGTGCTTAGGGCGCGTCAAAAAGAACTCGGTGAGCGTAATAACGAACAGGTTTCGAAAATCATTACCCCTCTCACACAGAGTCTTAATGAGATGAAAGAGGCGCTAAACCTCTCTAAGGAACAGCAGCGTGAAGCACTCACACGCCTTGATGCCACCATCAAACTCAATATGGAGAAGAGCGCATCACTTGGCGAAACGGCTGACCGCCTTACCCGTGCGCTGACAGGCGAGGTGAAGGTGCAGGGCAATTTTGGCGAACTGAAACTGAAGCAGTTACTCGAAGACCTGGAACTTAAAGAGGGAGAACAGTTTGATACTCAGGCAACCCTGCGCGACAAGAATGGTAAAGTGGCTAAGGGTGATGACGGCAAGGGGTTGATACCTGATTTCATACTGCATTTTCCTGATAACCGTCATGTGGTGGTAGATTCCAAGATGTCGCTCACTGATTATGAGCGATACATGAATGCCGAAGACGGCAGCGAGGAGAAAAGCGTCTATCTCAAGGCACACATCGATAGCGTCAAGGCTCAGGTGAAGCGATTGGCTAAAAAGGAATACACCAAATACCTGCCCGATGGCTACAATAAACTCTCGTTTGCTATCATGTATATACCCATCGAAGGCGCTCTCAACCTTGCCCTGCTCAATGATACCACCCTCTGGCGCGAGGCATATAATCAGGGAGTGCTCATACTGGGACCACAAACCATGTATATGAACCTGCGAGTGCTCGAGATGATGTGGACACAGGTTCGTCAGCTCAAAAACCAGCAGGTAATGGTTAAGGCTGCCAACACCATAATAGACAGGGTGCAGGATTTCACCAAGCGTTTTCAGGAAGTGGAAAACAGCGTGAAAACCACCTTAGACAAGATTGATAACCTCAAGATAACTACTGCCGATAGTGGCAAGAGCATCATAACAGCTGCACGCCAACTCATCAAGGCTGGTGCTCAGGAAAACAAAGCGAAACAATCTCTTAACGACATCGACGACCAGCCGTCTCTGGAGAGTGATGAAACAATACATAGCAATTGACCTAAAGTCTTTTTACGCCTCGGTGGAATGTGTGGACAGGGGATTAGACCCTCTGCTCACCAATCTCGTTGTAGCTGATACGAGTCGTACGGATAAGACTATCTGTCTGGCTGTGTCGCCATCGCTCAAGACATACGGCATAGGGGGTAGGGCACGCCTGTTCGAAGTGGTGCAGAGAGTGCGCGAGGTGAATCAGCAGCACCCCGACTGGCATGTGGACTACATCGCCGCTCCACCTCGCATGTCACGTTACATTGAGGTGAGTCGTGCCATTTATCAGGTGTACCTTAAATACATAGCCCCTGAGGATATTCATGTGTATAGCATCGATGAGGTGTTTATGGATGTCACCAGTTATCTCAAAACATATAAGATGACGGCATCGCAACTCGCCATGAAGATGATAAAGGATGTGCTCAACACCACAGGCATCACTGCAACAGCGGGCATTGGTACCAACCTATATCTGGCCAAGGTGGCAATGGATATTATGGCTAAGAAAATGCCTGCCGATGAGAACGGAGTGCGCATAGCCACACTCGACGAGATGTCATATCGCAGACTATTGTGGGACCATAGGCCACTCAAGGATTTCTGGCGCGTCAGCCGAGGTACCATCGAACGACTTGCACCTTATGGCATCGACACTATGGGCAAGATAGCACGTATGTCAGAGAAGAATGAAGAAGTGTTATACAAACTCTTTGGCGTTAATGCCGAACTGCTCATAGATCATGCTTGGGGATGGGAACCTTGCACCATCAAGGATATCAAGGGGTATCGCCCAGAGCGACACTCATACAGTCAGGGACAGGTGCTCACCAAACCCTACACCAGCAAACAGGCACGAGTGGTGGCACGAGAGATGGCTGAGTCTATGGCGTTACACCTTTTCTCCAGACAGCAGGTAGCTAACCAAGTGGTGCTTACCATAGGATATGACAGGGAGAGTCTTACCAATCCTGCTATTTCCCAATATTATCAAGGTGAGATAGTGAAAGACCATTATGGCAGACAGGTGCCCCAACCAGCTCATAAGTCACTGCGACTCAAGCAGTACACATCCTCCAGCAGCCAACTGATTGATGCTGTGTCTGAATTGTTTGACAGCATAGTCAATCCGCATCTGCTTATTCGCCGACTCAACATAACAGTGAATAATGTAGTGGGAGAGGAGAGCACTAAAAACAACACTCCACAACAACTCGATATGTTTGTGGATTATGAGGAAGTGAAGCAGCAGCAACAGCAACTTGACAAAGAACGCAGAATACAAAAAGCGCAACTCATGATTAAGCAGCGCTTTGGTAAGAATGCGATCCTACGAGGTCTGAATTTTGAAGAAGGTGCCACAGCTATAGAACGCAACACCCAAATAGGAGGTCACAAAGCATAGCAACCTCACAATACAGATATGAAACAGAACGACGCAGAATTATTTGAATATGCAGACATAATCAATCATCCGCATCACGTGTCAGACAGGCATCAGCCTATGTCGATGCACGACCGAGCTGCCCAGTTTGCACCTTTCGATGCACTCTCAGGAATCAGCTCAGTCGTGACACCAAAGGATTAGTAATAATGCTCCTGATAGAGGCCTACGGTTGTTACGCCGTTCTCCTTGGTAAAGCTAATCTTGTTTTCACGAGCCAGCCAACCTATTGCCGCAAATATCTCAGGCAGATCCATACCTGTTTCCTCCTGTAACGCTTCTATATTCATATTACCGTTACTCTCCAGTTTGCGCCAAACGATACCGGCGAACTCTCCAATTTGTGATGCTTGCATAATTAATATTGATGATTGGTTAAACATTTTACTTAGCATAGAGGGCTACGATAGTTTCGTAGAGTTCTTGCTTGCCTGAGCTTTGCTTTGGCTCTTCTACTTGCTTACCGTATTCATAAACCTGCTCAAGGGTGAGCTTGCCGTCTTCGAAGTCCTTACCTATACCGCTGTCGAATGAAGAATAGCGATCCTTAACCATCTGTGGGATAGGAGAATTCTCGATGATATCAACAGCATTGAGGAGAGCACGGGCACATGCGTCCATTCCTGAGATGTGGGCAATGATGATGTCTTCAAGATCGGTAGAGTTACGACGGGTCTTGGCATCGAAATTGGTACCACCAGGTGCTATGCCTCCATTACGAACTATCTGCATCCATGCCTGAGTGAGTTCGAAGTTGTCAATAGGGAACTGGTCGGTGTCCCATCCATTCTGTGCATCACCACGATTGGCATCGATAGAACCCAGCATGCCAGCATCTACGGCGCAGGCTAGTTCGTGCTCGAAGGTGTGACCTGCGAGGGTAGCGTGATTGACCTCAATGTTAACTTTGAAGTCCTTGTCCAGTCCGTGTGCCTTGAGGAATCCTATTACGGTCTCGGTATCTACGTCATACTGATGCTTTGATGGCTCCATCGGTTTTGGCTCAATAAGGAAATTACCCTTGAAACCCTTTGAACGAGCATAGTCGCGTGCCATAGTGAGCATTGTGGCCATGTGCTGCTTCTCACGCTTCTGATCGGTGTTGAGGAGTGACATATAACCCTCTCTGCCGCCCCAGAATACGTAGTTCTCGGCACCAAGCTTGATGCCTGCGTCGATGGCGTTCTTAATCTGCACGATAGCGCGTGCTACTACATCGAAGTCAGGATTGGTAGATGCTCCGTTCATATAACGAGCATTGCCGAAGACGTTGGCTGTAGACCAAAGGAGTTTGATGCCTGTCTGCTTCTGCTTCTCTGCGAGGTAGTCGGTTATAGCCTTAAGATTTGCCTCATACTCGGCTATGCTATTACCCTCAGAAACGAGGTCAACATCATGGAAACAATAGTACTCAATGCCGAGTTTCTGCATGATTTCAAAGCCTGCATCGGCCTTATTCTTAGCTATCTCTACGGCGTTAGAACCTTGATTCCAAGGGAATGTCTTGGTGCCACCACCGAACTGGTCGGCTCCTTCTGCGCACAGTGTGTGCCACCACGCCATAGCAAAGCGCATCCAGTCTTTCATTTTCTTACCTGCCACTACTTTCTCTGCATCGTAGTAGTGAAATGCCATTGGGTTCTTTGACTCTGGTCCCTCGAAAGGAATCTTAGAGATTTGTGGGAAATACTCTTTCATGTTAAATTGAATATTGAATATTAAAATATTGGTATAGTCTTAACTACTTAACTCCTTAACTACTTAACTACTTAACTACTTAACTACTTACTTCCTTACCTCCTTCTTCCACCTTTCGTATGCAGCGAGGTAAGCGTCATTGTCGCTGACGGGTTGCTCAACAGCCTTCAGCTGAAGGGTGGAGAATGCTTCGTTGCTGTCACGATATATGCCTGCACCTATACCTGCACCTTTGGCTGCACCTACTGAGCCATCGGTGTCATAGAGCTGAATGGTAGCTCCTGTGACGGCAGCAAGGGTGCGACGGAACAGTGGAGAGAGGAACAGGTTGGCGTGACCAGCCTTGATGGTGGAGATATTCATGCCCATCTGCTTCATGATGTCGATGCCGTAGGCAAAGGAGAAGGCGATGCCCTCCTGAGCGGCACGTAAGAGGTGAGCTTTGGTGTGGATATTGAAGTTGATGCCGTGAATGCTGGCACCAGGATTCTGATTCTCGAGTATGCGTTCGGCACCGTTGCCAAAGGGAATGATGCTTAGTCCGTCGGCACCCACAGGAACGCTCTCTGCGAGGTCATTCATCTCAGCATAAGAGATGCCTTCAGGAGCTACTGTGCGCTTAACCCATGCGTTGAGTATGCCTGTGCCGTTGATGCAAAGTAGTACACCAAGACGGGTATCAGATGCGCTATGATTAACATGGGCAAAGGTGTTGACACGACTCTTGGGGTCGTAGTTGATATCGCCAAGTACGCCATAGACAACTCCTGAGGTGCCTCCTGTGGCTGCTATTTCACCAGGCTGTAACACATTGAGTGAAAGAGCGTTGTTAGGTTGGTCGCCAGCACGATAACTGATAGGGGTGCCTGTAAGCAAACCCGTCTCAAGGGCTGCCTGGGCCGACACATGAGACTGAACGGCGAAGGTGGGCACTATGGGGGCAATGACATCAGTCGGAATGCCGTAGTAATCAAACAGGAACTGGGCTGGCTGATGCTCGCTGAAGTCCCACATGATGCCCTCGGAGAGTCCACTGATGGTGGTATTGATTTCACCTGAGAGTTTCATGGCGATATAGTCGCCCGGTAACATTACCTTATATATTTTAGCAAAGATGCCGGGTTCGTTCTCCTTTACCCAAGCTAGTTTGGAAGCTGTGAAATTGCCTGGAGAATTGAGTAGATGAGTAAGACATTTGTCTGCACCGATAGCAGTGAATGCCTGTTCACCATAAGGTACAGCACGAGAGTCGCACCAAATGATGGCATCGCGCAAGACATTCTGATCCTTATCCACACAAACGAGTCCGTGCATCTGGTAAGAGATGCCGATAGCCTTTATGTCGGCACCAGAGGCTGAGGTTTGTTGCATAATGTCGGCAAGGGCTAGTTTGGCATTAGTCCACCACATATCTGGAGCCTGTTCAGCCCAACCTGCTTTCACGGCCTTGATGGGTGCTTCGGTCTTGGGATAGAATGTGGTGGCGGCAAGTTGTCCTGACTCAATGTCAACTAAAGACGCCTTGACGCTTGACGAGCCGATGTCTAATCCTAATAAATATTGTTTAGCCATTATAGAATAGTAGGTGTTTAGTTTTGTAGGTTCAAAGTTAGTGTTTTTTCTTGAAATAAGGTCGTTTTTATATGGTAAATTTGTTTCATAAAACATTTTTCACCCATAAAAAGAATTTTTCTCCACCTCGAAAGCTACTTTCGGGGGCACAAATGGAGAAATATCTTCTCCATTCTTTATCATTTGACGAATTTGTGTGGAGGAGATATTAACCATAGGCACCTGAACAATATGGATATTAGGCATTGTGGTAGCCCAATTAGGCACTTCACAATCTTCACGTGGATAGACAGCTATCTCATAATTGCGCAGAAGATCCTGATAGTGTGCCCACTTATGAAAGTTGGATAGGTTGTCGCCTCCTATGATGAGGATGAATTCATGCTGTGGATAGGCAGCATGCAGATTCTGAAGGGTGTCCCAGGTGTAAGAGGGACGTGGAAGGAAGAATTCGAAATCGGAGGCTATGAGATTGGGATGGTCTTCAAGAGCCACGCTGACAAGATGCAGTCGGAGGTTTTCATCAAGTAAATCGGAATGGTGACGCTTGAGCGGATTCTGTGGTGAAACGAGATACCACACCTCATTTAAGGACATAGCACTCAGCATAGTGGTGCCGAGTGCTATGTGTCCGTTATGTATAGGATTAAAAGACCCTCCGAATAATCCTATTCTCATGTGGTGTATAGGATTGAGTGTTAAGTGATTAAAGGTTTGGATTAACCTCGTTCCAATTCTCTACAGCTGGTATCACACCCATCTCAACGAGTTCGTCGCGCATTGCTGTGAGGTGGATATAGCTTGAGTGCAGACGAGCCATCTCGTCTTTTGTGCCCTCAGGAATTTTATAGGTCACACCTTCTGTGGTGAATGTGGTATCCATACCCATCACGATGTGGTGGAACTTCTTATCGTTACAATAAACGCCTGCTGGCCAAGGGAAAGGATGACCGCCCATAACAGCCTCAATCATCTGAACAGAGAGGATAGAAGGGCTCTGGAATGAAGAACGTCCACGAAGTTTGATGATACGTGAACCTCCCTTAGTTACATCCTGCTGCATCTGCTCCCATTCCTCCTCAGGGAATTCGTTTGTACCCACGATGTCCATGAGTTTGCGTCCTGCTATAACGGCGTTGCTGCCGAATACAGCCATCTGCTCACCGTGACCACCATAAGTAGCACAGTTAGAAATCTCAGTCTGCATAACGCCAAACTTATGAGCGAGAGCTGTGCGCAGACGAGTGGTGTCGAGACCAGCAAGGGTAGAAACCTGTGATGGCTTCAAACCAGACCAGATGAGGGTTACAAGACCAGTCATATCGGCAGGGTTGAAGATGATAACCACGTGCTTAACATCAGGGCAATACTGCTTGATGTTGCGACCCAGTTCGGCAGCTATCTCGCAGTTGCCACGAAGAAGGTCTTCACGAGTCATACCATCCTTACGTGGAGCACCACCAGAAGATATAATGTATTTAGCATCCTTGAAAGCCTCTGCCACGTCAGTAGTAGCTGTAATATTGGCATCGTCGAAACCACTCTGACGCATCTCTTCAGCTACGCCTTCAGGTGAGAATACATCATAGAGGCAGAGATTGTTGGTCAGTCCAAGCATAAGGGCTGTCTGAGCCATATTAGAACCGATCATGCCAGCGGCACCAACGATAACGAGTTTTTCATTTGTTAAATAATTCATGTTGATTCAATTTTATTTGGATTAAAAATTTACTTAGCAAAGGTACAAAAAAAAGTTATTTCATCAAAATTTTTTATCACGTTTTGTGATTTATGTCATAACTACTAAATATTTATCAAGAGTAAGGAGGAGGACTAACGCATGCGCTGGCATGCTGCCTCGATAATATCGTCGATGCCCTGAAGCATGGATTCTTCACTCATGGAAACTGCTACGTCGGGGACTATACCAAATTCGGTACACACCTTATTTATATCATACATGGGGCAGGCAGAGAAGCGTACAGCCCAACCGTTAGGCAACTCGTTGGAATAAGGCATACCTGAGCCTCCGCCAGTGGTATCGCCAATGGTGGTGATGATGCAACGGGAACCTTGCTTAGCATTATTATTGCTGATAGCTTTCATGTATTTCACAAATTCATTAGCTGCGCTATAGACGCTGCGATTGGTGAGCAAGCAGACGGGTTTGTCATTCCACCTCACACCAGCAGAGGTTTCGATAGTTATCTCTTCCCAATCGCTAAAATCAGTATGACCAACACCAGTCTTATGACGCATGTAGCCTACAAGTACCTCCTGACTGGTGAAGCGTGCTGCGAGTTTCTTGGCTTCAGAGAGTTTACCACCACCATTAGAACGAATGTCAATGATAAGACCATTACAGACGGAAAGGTAAGAGAGAATGTTGTCGATATTGCCTGAGCCTAGTTCATCCTCGAAACTGCCGAGATAGATGTAGCCAATGTTGTCGTCGAGTATCTTATAATACATACCGCTGGCTATGCGGTATTCATCACTATTGCCGAGATAATGACGCTGAACCTCGTGAGAGAAATTGGTGGGGTAATTTTCCTTCCACGACCAACTGCGAGAGAAATCAAACGAAGATGCGAGATTGACATGACCATCCTTTAGAGTGCTAATCATACTACCCAGAAACTCAAAGAGTTGGGCGTTAGACATGTTGTCGTTAGCCTGTACGGAATAGTCTTTGTAGATGTCGTTCCAGTTAACGCCGAGTTGCTCTTCCTTTTCAGGAAAGAAACAATAATGCTGGTCCATGATGGTCCATAGAGCATTGAAATTGCCCTGGGCAGAATTAGCATACTCTTCTACATCAACACAACCAACGAGTGAGAATGCTGACAGAAGGACGGAAAGGGAGATATGTAGTATGCGAGGTAAGTTCATTATTTTCGTAGTGTGATGCCGATGACTGCAGCATTGTACCATTGGTGTTGCTTGAGATTGTTAGGGGTAGCCTGGCGTATGTCGCATAGGTAGCCTATGCGCAGAGCAGTCTTCTCGTTAAGACTAATGTCAAGAGAGATTTGTTGGCGTAACTGAAAGGTGGCGACAGATGTGAAGACGATATTGTGGTCATATACGCCCTCATTGAATATCTCATAATAAGACTGTCCGTAGTTAGGAGAAAACATAATGCCTACAAAGGGTACACGTGCTTCATAGTTGAGTTTCATGGACTTACTCCACAATCGGAAGGAGTAATTAGCCATCACCTGCGTACCAAGGTTGATGGAGGCGTAGCCTTGTGCTGGGTTATTAGAAGAGCTGCGCGTGTTGTAACAAAAGCCCAGGTCGATGTTGGAATAAAAGCCAGCATAGAGGTTTATGTTATGAGCTACTTGCTTGAGGGTGAATTTCCTCATTACAGCATAGGCGAAATCATAATGTCCGCTGAGTTCGTTGGCATTATGTGAACGGTTGTGAGTATAGGCAAAAGCTCCCTCGTGGGTAAGAGAGTAGGTGAGGGGATGCTTATGGCTATCACGAATAACTTCTGAAATAAAGCGCCACTCAGGTCCATAATATTTCTCGTTAGAGAGATAGGTGTCGAGTTGGTTGAGATGTCCTACGGAGAGTTGTGTAGAAACAAATTTATCCTGTGCATAACTCGTGGTGGTTATGTACAGGATAAAGGTAAGTATGAAGTACTTCAACTTCATTTAGTCAAAGGGATTAGTCAAAGAGATTAAGCTGACCTGTGAGTTCGTCAAGCACATCTTGCTGAGACTTTCCTGCATCAGGATCGAGATTTTCTTCCTCTTCTGCAGTGTTGTCGAGATCGTCGTTTTCATCTTCGGGTTCAGGGAATCTCAAAGGTTCTATTTCTATCACATTATCAACGTTAAGTGTAGAAATACGTTTTCCTTTGGCCTTGAAACCTTTTACACCCACAAATTCCTCACACTCTATGTTGATAGGCTCGTGGTTGGAATCGCTACCTCCAAAGATAACCTTCATGCGTGGATAGACAACATCAGTTAGAGCCAAGAGTTTGCTTTCTGGATTATCTCCTACAAAGTTGCGATGATTCTTAATGGCCTCCATCTCAAAGCGCTTGATATAGGCGCAATTATTATTGTCAGCATCTATCACTGCAGCAGTCCATACCTTATGTTCTTTCCATTTCTCAATGCGAAGTATGTTACTCTCGAAATGGTTAGAGGAATCGGCTGTAGTGATGTAGAAATCGCCATTCTGAAGAACAACGAGCAGGTATTCATTATCGCCAAACTTGCCGAGGGATGTGCCATGTTGATCGTAGTTGATACGATTAACGTCTGCGTCCCACCACACTTCTCGACCACCAAGGGTAGAGCGTCCGTGAGACTTGAGTCCAATCTTGTGTATAGGATTCTTAGACAGGATGTTACCCTTAGCAGAACGCCCTTTAATATCGAGAATGGAGAAGTCATATTCAAAGAATATCTTCTTAATCTTAGGTCCAGGTTCGAGGGTTATCTTGATAATTTCAGCCTCGCCATTTGGATTGGCTGTGAAGTATATAACCCTGGTGCCAGGAGTACCTGGAGTAATGTTGTATTCACGATCGCGAGTACTTGAATCGACGCAGAACCTCTTGATGAAATAACGTCCCTGTTTGCCATCGCGATAAACGCAGTTGTATATGGTGCGCTTGTCACCCTTCTTCCAAACTTGGAGGTGGATGATATTCTTTCCCACGTCAACCTTCTCAGCAACCTTGATAGTCTTATATCTGCCATCACGATAGAAGATAATGATATCATCGATATCAGAACAGTTGCATACAAATTCAGCTTTCTTAAGTGATGTACCGATGAAGCCTTCCTGTCGGTCTATGTATAGTTTTTGATTTGCCTCTACCACTTTCGTGGCTTCGATGGTGTCAAAGTTACGTATTTCAGTAAGACGTGGATGCTCTGCACCATATTTATTTTTCAAATGCTCATACCACTCACAAGTAACATCAACGATACGATTAAGATCGTGCTCAATCTCGGCTATTTCACCTTTTATCTTAGCAATAAGTTCGTCAGCCTGATCTTTGGAGAACTTCAGGATGCGCTTCATCTTTATCTCCATAAGGCGCAGGATGTCATCTTTGGTCACCTCTCTAACAAACTGAGGATAGAAAGGCGTAAGGCGTTCGTCAATATGCTCGCATGCAGCATCCATTGAAGCGGCATTCTCATATTTCTTGTCCTTGTAGATGCGTTCCTCTATGAATATCTTCTCAAGAGAACAGAAAAAGAGTTGCTCAAGAAGTTCTTGACGACGTATCTCCAATTCACGCTTGAGCAGAGCCATAGTCTGGTCTGTACTACTTTTGAGCACATCGCTGATAGTAAGGAACTGTGGCTTCTTATCCTTTATGACGCAACAGTTAGGCGAGATGCTTATCTCACAATCGGTAAAGGCATAAAGTGCGTCAAGCGTTTTATCAGAAGAAACACCAGGAGCTAGGTGGACGAGTATCTCTACGTTAGCAGCTGTAAGGTCTTCTACTTTACGTACTTTTATTTTACCTTTTTCAACCGCCTTGGTGATAGACTCTATGAGGGTTTCAGAAGTTTTAGAGAATGGTATATCGCGTATGACCAATGTTTTCTGGTCAAGTTTCTCAATCTTTGCACGAACCTTGATAGAGCCACCTCTCTGTCCGTCATTATATTTGCTTACATCAACAGAACCACCAGTAGGGAAGTCTGGATATAAATGGAATTCTTGACCACGAAGGTGGGCTACAGCGGCATCACATATCTCACAGAAGTTGTGAGGCATAATTTTGGAGTTAAGACCTACAGCAATACCTTCTACTCCCTGAGCCAAAAGAAGAGGAAATTTTACGGGAAGAGTAATAGGTTCCTTGTTGCGTCCGTCATAAGACATTTGCCACTCGGTGGTCTTAGGATTGAAGACTGTCTCAAGGGCAAACTTACTCAAACGTGCCTCAATATAACGTGGTGCTGCAGCAGAAGAACCTGTGAGGATATTACCCCAATTACCCTGCGTATCGATAAGCAGATCTTTCTGTCCCAATTGTACAAGGGCATCACCAATAGAGGCATCGCCATGAGGGTGGAACTGCATGGTGTGACCCACGATATTGGCAACCTTGTTGTAACGTCCGTCATCCATTCTTTTCATAGAATGGAGTATGCGACGCTGAACGGGTTTTAATCCATCCTCTATATGAGGTACGGCTCGTTCAAGGATTACGTAAGAAGCGTAATCCAAGAACCAGTTTTGATACATGCCCGAAAGATGATGAACTACCGATGCGTCAAAACGATTAACGGGACGGTAATCCGTAGATTCCGCCTCGTCAATTTCTTCTGTATTGTCCAAGTATTTTTCGTCGTCCATGAAGAATGTCTTTTCTCTCTCTATGTTTAGGTTTTATTTTTGCTTTGTCTTGAAACTCTGCATGTAGATATCAAAAATCAGAGTACTATATGCCTGTACACTACCATTAGCACTAGAACCATAGCCTAAGCGATAGGGAATGTATACACGCCATCTATCACCAACATGCATATATTGAAGGGCTGTAGAGAATCCTTCCACCAAACTGCCTGGGGTGGTTCCCCAAATAACAGCTTCGTCCTTTATGAGTTCGTTGCCAAACCACTTTGTATCAAACTGATAGCCTACCTCGATATTATCAGGAGAGACTATGGTATTGTATGATTTGGATGGAATCATATTACCACGATAGGTGATGTAGCAAGAATCAGAAACCAAAGGACAGACCAGACCATCTTCATTGTTTTTTGTGCCGTTGACGACCTCCGTATGAGAGTGATAGTCACCGTCTTCCTTCTGCTCCAATACATTTACAATAATGTAGTTGCTGTGGTTAGTGGCGTCATTCTTAGCGTATGACATAATCTTATACCACTTCTCATCACCAGCTTCAATTTTCTCAGTAGCCTTTTGGAATACTTCTTCAAAATAGGTCTCGTTGCGTGATTTCCAATTGTAGTATTCTGCATTTGCATCTTCACCATCGTCAGAAGAACATGCCGAGAATATGAATATTCCCATGCACAATGCTACTATTACGTTTAGTTTTCTCACTTTGACAGATATTCTTTTTGAGATGAAATTACTGCAGTTTCTTAAGGAGTGATGTTATAGTAACCTGATCCTCGATGATACCACGGAGATCGGCTATTGCAACACGACGTTGTTCCATAGTATCACGATAACGAAGGGTGACAGTATTGTCTTCAAGAGTCTGATGATCAACAGTTACGCAGAAAGGAGTACCAATAGCATCCTGACGACGATAACGTTTGCCTATCTGGTCTTTTTCCTCATATTTGCAGTTGAAGTGGAACTTAAGGTCGTTCATTATCTCCATAGCCTTCTCGGGCAATCCATCCTTCTTAGTTAGAGGGAAGATAGCAAGTTTTACAGGAGCGAGTGCAGCAGGCAAATGTAGAACAGTACGAGTCTCGCCATTTTCAAGTTTCTCCTCTTCATAAGAGTGACACATGATGGAGAGGAACATGCGATCTACACCGATAGAAGTTTCGATAACGTATGGGGTATATGACTCATTCATCTCAGGGTCAAAGTATTTGATAGATTTGCCTGAGAATTTCTCATGTTGAGAAAGATCAAAATTAGTACGAGAGTGAATGCCCTCAACCTCTTTGAAACCAAATGGCATATGGAACTCGATATCAGTAGCAGCATTAGCATAGTGAGCCAATTTGTCGTGATCGTGGAAACGATAATTATCGGCTCCAAAACCGAGGTTCTGGTGCCACTTCATACGAGTCTCCTTCCACTTGGCAAACCAATCAAGTTCTGTACCAGGCTTAATGAAGAACTGCATTTCCATTTGTTCAAACTCCCTCATACGGAAGATGAACTGGCGAGCCACAATCTCGTTACGGAAAGCTTTACCAATCTGTGCTATTCCAAATGGTATCTTCATGCGTCCTGTTTTTTGTACGTTCAGGTAGTTTACGAAAATGCCCTGAGCCGTTTCGGGACGAAGGTAAATTTTCATTGAGTTGTCAGCAGAAGCACCCATTTCGGTTGAGAACATAAGGTTGAACTGGCGTACGTCAGTCCAGTTACGTGTACCAGAGATAGGACAAACGATTTCTTCATCAAGGATAATCTGCTTGAGCATTTCAAGATCCATTTTGTTCATAGCCTCACTATAGCGCGCGTGCAGATCATCAAATTTCTTCTGGTTCTCAAGAACTCGAGGATTAGTCTCGCAGAACTGCTTCTCATCAAATGCATCGCCAAATTTCTTCTGAGCTTTAGCTATTTCCTTTGCGATTTTCTCCTCATACTTAGCCATTTGTTCCTCAATGAGAACGTCTGCACGATAACGCTTCTTAGAGTCGCGGTTATCAATAAGAGGATCATTGAAAGCGTCTACGTGTCCTGATGCTTTCCATATTGTAGGGTGCATGAATATAGATGAGTCAATACCCACGATGTTATCGTGAAGTAATACCATAGACTGCCACCAATATTGTTTGATGTTATTCTTCATTTCAACACCATTCTGACCGTAGTCATAAACGGCGCCTAATCCGTCATAAATATCACTTGATGGAAATACAAAGCCATACTCTTTACAGTGGCTTACTATCTTCTTAAATACGTCTTCTTGCTGTGCCATTATTTTTTGATGTTTGCAATTAATTTAATTTTGGATGCAAAGATACAAAAAAAGTGTGAGAGAAACGAGTGTTTTCGTACTTTTTAACTTTGTTAATTGGCGTTTTCTGAAATATATTTGAGTCGTATCAGTCTGATGTCTTCATCCTGATAGTCTCCACCAAATTCCTTAAATGCTTCTTTCAGTCCATCTGTCTCTGCCTCCGAGAAATATTGATAAATGTCGTCAATCTGTTCGTCGTCCATCGTTTCCTCGATGTAATAGTCTAAGTTTAAGCGTGTTCCGCTATACACAATGGCTTCCATTTCATCGAGTAGGTCTGTGAATTTTATGCCGAGCGATTTTGCTATATCGTCAAGGGGCATTTTTCTGTCAACACATTGAACTATCTTGAGTTTTTGCATTGAATTCTTAGCCACGCTTCTTACCCTCATATCCTCAGGACGTTCTATCTCGTTCTCCTCGCAATACTTGCTGATAAGATCGCAGAAAGGCTGTCCGTAACGCTTGGCCTTTCCTTGACCTACACCTGGTATATTCTGCAACTCTTGCAAATTTACGGGGTAAACGGTTGCCATTTGTTCCAAAGAACTTTCCATAAATACAATATAAGGTTGTACCTTATGCTTTTCGGCTTCTGACTTTCTTAGGTCTTTAAGCATAGCAAAGAGGGTAGGGTCGAGAGCTCCAGCTCCACTGCCCATAGTTTCTATGGTGTCTTCGTTATAATTGTTGTCCTCTGTCACGTAGAAGTCGGTAGGTTTTGACAACCATTTTAGTCCTGCTTGAGTAATCTTAAGGTTGCCGAAACTCTCCACATCCTTCTTTATATATCCGTCAATCATGGCTCTTCTTATGAGCGGATGCCATATTTTGTCGTTTAGCCCTTCTCCACAAGCGAAGTCTTCCAGCAGGTGATGCTTGTGAGACTCAATGTCGTCGGTCTTTCTACCTTTTATAAAGTCAATCACGTATGAAGTCTTGAATGACTCTTTTAGTGCTAAGATAGACTTTATGGTGTACTGTAATTCTTTAGTAGACAATATTTTTGCCTTAGGATGCAGACAGTTGTCGCAGTTTCCGCAGTTGTCTTTTGGATAGTCTTCTCCAAAATATTTTAGTAACATCTTACGGCGACATATAGAGGACTCTGCATAGGCAGCCGTTTCTTGTAGCAAGTGACGTCCTATCTCTTGTTCTGTCACTTGCTTAGAGTCCATAAACTTCTCTAGTTTCTGTAGGTCCTTATGTGAATAGAAGGCTATGCATTTTCCTTCGCCTCCATCACGTCCTGCACGTCCTGTTTCCTGATAATATCCTTCCAGAGATTTAGGTATGTCGTAATGTATTACAAACCTTACGTCGGGTTTATCAATACCCATTCCGAAGGCTATGGTTGCTACTATTACGTCTATCCTCTCCATAAGGAAATCATCCTGAGTGCTATTACGTACAGCCGTATCCAGTCCAGCGTGATATGCCTCAGCCTTAATGTCATTGGTTTTCAAAACTTCAGCTAGTTCTTCTACCTTTTTTCTTGAGAGGCAATAGACTATACCACTCTTACCAGGATTCTGCTTTATGAACTTTATTATCTGCTTGTCAATGGTATTGTCTTTTTGTCTTACCTCATAGTATAGGCTAGGACGATTGAATGAACTCATAAAATCCTTAGCTTCAGCTATGCCGAGATTCTTCTTGATGTCTGAGCGAACCTTCTCTGTAGCTGTCGCTGTAAGAGCTATGATAGGAGCCACACCAATATTGTCTATGATTGGTCTTATTCTGCGATATTCAGGTCTAAAATCATGTCCCCATTCTGATATACAGTGTGCCTCGTCAATAGCATAGAATGAGATTTTTGTGCCTCGCAGGAAGTTGATATATTCCTCTTTTGTCAAGGACTCTGGAGCCATATACAACAGTTTTGTTGTTCCTGATATAATATCGTTCTTTACCTGGTCAATGGCAGTTTTGTTCATGGATGAGTTAAGACAATGGGCCACTCCATCCTTTTCGCTTATACCATTGATTACGTCCACTTGATTTTTCATAAGGGCTATCAACGGAGAAATAACGATGGCTGTGCCGTCCATGATGAGTGAGGGAAGCTGATAACAAAGTGACTTACCTCCACCAGTTGGCATAAGCACAAAGCCATCATTGCCTTCAAGCAGGTTCTTGATGACTTCCTCTTGCTTACCTTTGAAGTGGTCAAAGCCAAAGTACCGTTTTAGTGCCTCGTTTAGGTTAGTATTCATGTATTTTTAAGGCGTAACTTTTAGTGGTGGGTGTTAATTTTTAATTAGTATTATGCTATCATACTTCCACTACTTTCAAGTTGCTCCTCTGCATACTGTTTTGTAATCTCCACTTTTGAGAGATTTAGTGATGGAGCCTTGAACATTATGTCGGTCATGATAGTTTCCACGATGGAACGCAGACCTCTTGCGCCTAGTTTGTATTCCACAGCTTTGTCAACTATGTAATCTATAGCCTCTGTGGTGAAGGTCAATTTAATGTTATCCATCTGGAACAGTTTTATATATTGTTTTACTATGCTGTTCTTGGGTTCAACGAGAATGCGACGAAGAGCATCGTGGTCAAGTGGATCAAGATGTGTCAGCACGGGCAAGCGACCTATAATCTCAGGTATAAGTCCGAATGATTTCAAATCTTGTGGAGCAATATACTGCATCATGTCGTTCTTGTTTACCTTACGAGTGTTTTGTACGCTGTTATATCCCACAGTATGGGTATTAAGACGCTGAGCTATCTTGCGTTCAATACCATCGAATGCTCCACCACAGATAAAGAGTATGTTTCTAGTGTCAACATGAATATAGTCCTGGTCAGGATGTTTGCGTCCTCCCTTTGGCGGTACATTTACAGTAGTGCCCTCAAGTAGTTTGAGCATGCCTTGCTGCACGCCTTCGCCGCTTACGTCACGAGTGATACTTGGATTATCGCTCTTACGTGCGATTTTATCTATCTCGTCAATGAATACGATACCTCTTTCAGCAGCCTCAAGATCATAGTCGGCCACCTGGAGCAAACGTGTGAGAATACTCTCCACATCTTCACCTACATATCCAGCCTCTGTAAATACAGTAGCATCAACAATAGTGAATGGCACATGCAACAGTTTAGCTATAGTGCGCGCAAGTAGAGTCTTACCAGTACCTGTAGAGCCCACCATTATAATGTTACTCTTCTCTATCTCCACACCGTCATTATCCTCAGGCTGTGACAAACGCTTGTAGTGGTTATATACAGCAACAGAGAGATACTTCTTGGCATCATCTTGACCTATAACATATTGGTCAAGATATTCTTTTATTTGCTGTGGTTTAGGAATCTCCTTCAACTCCTGCTCCTTATAAGTTTTGTCATTTGCAGGTTGTGCGTTGTCATCTATGATGTTTGGCACACTTTTGGCAATTTCATATGCCTGAGCGATACATTGGTCACAGATAAAGCCATTCATACCTGTTACAAGTAACGCAACATCTTTTTCAGAACGTCCACAGAAGCTACAGCAATTTTCGTTTTTCTTTGCCATTCTTTATATAACAGTTATTTTTTTACCAATACCTGATCTATCATACCATACTCCTTTGCTTCCTCTGCCGTCATCCAGTAGTTACGGTCTGAATCCTGCCATACTTTCTCGTATGGCGTGTGAGAGTGGTTGCTGATAATAGTATATAGTTCTTTTTTGAATTTCTGTATTTCCTTAGCCTCAATCTCAATGTCACTTGCTTGTCCCTGAACGCCTCCAAGCGGTTGATGAATCATAACACGAGAGTGGGGGAGTGCTGTTCTCTTTCCTTCCTGGCCAGCCACAAGCAATACAGCACCCATAGAAGCTGCCATACCTGTGCATATAGTTGCGACATCGCTTGATATGAACTGCATAGTGTCATATATGCCGAGACCTGCTGTAACAGAACCACCAGGAGAGTTGATGTAGATTGAGATATCCTTACCAGGATCGGTAGAATCGAGATACAACAACTGCGCCTGTATGGTGTTTGCCGTGTAATCGTTAATCTCTGTTCCGAGGAAGATGATACGGTCCATCATTAAGCGTGAGAATACGTCCATCTGTGTCACATTAAGCTGACGCTCTTCCAATATGTATGGATTAAGATACTGGTTCTGTACAGACATGATGTCGTCAAGTACCATACTGTTTATACCAACTTTGCTAGTAGCAAACTTTCTAAAATCGCTTGTCAAGTTCATGTGCTTTCTATATATGAATTGTTGATTTAACTTCGTTTTGTAGACAAAGTTAATAAAAAAAATATAGAAGCACAAATTTTTTAAGATTTATTTGCTATCTTAGATACCAGATATCGTTTTTCTTTATCATAGGCACTACAATTTCTTCTCGCATGCTATCCTTGAAACAAAGGGCAAGGAAAGCCTGTGCAGTTATTATAGTTGAATCGTTTGATAATTTTACAGAGTCGCATGTAGCTCTCAAAGCTTCTATTTTTGTTATTCCCTGATGAGCCTTATTCTGTTGCTCTATATACATTTGTATATTGAGTATCAGTTGCGCTTTGTAGTCCTCTGGTATGCTGTCATTTTGTAACGTACCATCCACAAAGGTGGTATAGTCGCCGTTTATCAACTGATCATAGTACGCCTTTGCAGCCTGCAATGCCACATCTTCTTGCTTTATATCATCTTTCGTAGAGCAAGAGATAGTAAACGTAAATGTTAATAGTATTGTTAATATGAAAAAAGCTTTTCTCATTCTTACTTCTGTCTTACAAATACATTGATAGGAGTGCCTGTAAGTGTCCAGTGACTTCGTATTTGGTTTTCCAGGAAACGTCGATACTGCTCCTTGACGTATTGTGGTAGGTTGGCATAGAATACGAATGTAGGAATCTGTGTGTCAGGCACCTGAGTACAGTATTTTATCTTTATGTACTTGCCTTTAACGCTCTGTGGTGGCGTAGCCTCTATTATAGGTAGCATCACCTCGTTGAGTTTGCTTGTACCTATCTTAACCTTACGGTTCAGATATACCTGCTTAGCAGTCTCTAATACCTTAAATATACGTTGCTTAGTGGTTGCAGAAGCAAAGACGATAGGGAAATCGGTAAATGGAGCCATTCTTTCACGTATAGCATTTTCGAACGTCTTTATTGATATTTGTGACTTATCTTCCACCAAGTCCCATTTGTTTACTACCACCACAAGCGACTTGTTATTTTTTTGTATCAGTTGGAATATATTCATATCTTGTGCCTCGATGCCTCTTGTGGCGTCAATCATGAGTATGCAGACATCAGAGTTTTCGATAGCCCTTATGGAACGCATTACGCTATAGAATTCCAGATCTTCGTTTACTTTGTTCTTACGGCGTATGCCAGCAGTATCTACGAGATAGAAGTCGAAGCCAAACTTGTTATAGCGAGTGTAAATAGAGTCACGAGTGGTACCAGCTATATCAGTTACGATGTTGCGCTCTTCGCCTATGAAGGCATTTATAATGCTCGATTTGCCAGCATTAGGTCTGCCCACTACAGCAAAGCGTGGAAGGCTATCGTCTGCAGCTGATTCTTGGTCTTTAGGCAGTTTGTTGAGTATAGTATCAAGTAGGTCGCCGGTGCCTGAGCCTGTTGCTGCACTGATGCAGAATGGGTCACCAAGTCCCAATCTGTAAAAGTCGGCTGCATAATACTGTTGCTCATTGTTGTCAGTTTTGTTGCTTACCAGAATTACAGGTGTCTTAGTCTTGCGTAGAATGAGTGCCACATCAGAATCTAAGTCGGTTATACCTGTCTGTACGTCAACAAGAAACAAAACGAGGTCTGCTTCCTCGGTGGCTATTTTTACCTGTTCTCTAATAGCGTCTTCAAATATATCATCGCTTTTTACTACCCATCCGCCAGTGTCGACGATGGAGAATTCTTTACCGTTCCAGTCTACTTTGCCATACTGACGGTCACGAGTAGTGCCTGCTATGTCGCTAACTATGGCATGACGAGTTTTAGTCAGCCTATTAAACAAGGTTGACTTACCTACATTAGGTCTGCCTACTATCGCTACTAAGTTTCCCATTTATATCCGAAAGATTTTAATTCGTTATCGTTTGAGCGCCAGTTTTTGTCTACCTTCACAAAGGTTTCTAGATATATGCTTTTATCAAAGAATTTTTCCAGAGACTTTCTTGCCTCAGTGTTCACCTTCTTTATGGCTACTCCTTGGTGACCTATGATGATACCCTTTTGTGAGTCACGCTCCACAAATATCGTTGCCATAATGTGTATGGAGTTTTCTTTCTCTTTAAACTGGTCACATCTAACCTCTACACTATAAGGTATCTCCTTATCGTAATATAGCAATATTTTCTCGCGTATTATCTCTGTCACAAAGAATCGTGCAGGTTTGTCTGTCAGTTGTTCTTTGTCGAAATAAGCTGGCGATTCTGGTATTAGTTCCTTGATGCGTTTCAAAAGCACATTTACTCCGAACTTATTTTTAGCTGACAGGGGCAATATTTCAGCATTTGGCAATAGCGTGTGCCAACTATCCACAATTTGAGCCAGTTGTTGTGTGGAATTCCGTTCACCACCATTCTGTTCTAACAGGTCTATTTTATTAATGAGCAGTATCACTGGCGTATGCATTTTAGCCACCTTCTCAAGGAAGTCCATGTTTTTTTGAGGATTCTCCACTACGTCTGTGACATAGAGCACTACGTCGGCATCCTGTAGGGCAGACTCCGAGAAGGCAAGCATAGATTCTTGCAGTTTGTAGTTAGGCTTTAATACTCCAGGCGTATCAGAGAACACAATCTGCATATCTTCAGTATTCACTATGCCCATTATGCGGTGGCGAGTAGTCTGCGCCTTAAATGTCGCAATAGAAATACGCTCACCAACCAACTGGTTCATGAGCGTACTTTTACCCACGTTGGGATTTCCAACGATGTTTACAAATCCTGCTTTATGCTGTTTATTCATTAGAATAAAGAGGTTTTATTTCACCTTGTCGCCATCGTATCCCCACTTATAGAAACTTGCTCCGTGAACGAAACCTGCACCGAATGCGGTGAGGATGACGTTGTCGCCTTTCTTGAGTTTTTTCTCGAAGTCCCACATAGCGAGGGCTATACTAGCTGCACTGGTGTTGCCGTAGTGCTCTATATTAACCATTACCTTATCCATAGGAACCTCAAGACGACTTGTCACAGCCTCTATAATTCTCATATTGGCTTCGTGAGGTATTATCCAGTTAACGTCTTCAGAGGTGAGGTTGTTACGTCTCATTATCTCCTGAACATCATTTGACATGGATGTAACGGCATATTTGTACACCGTGCGCCCTTCTTGGTATATGTAGTGCATTCGGTGATCTACCGTGTAATGTGAAGCAGGACAAACTGAACCACCAGCCTTCATATGTAGGAATGGTAGACCCTTACCATCTGTGCGAAGGAACGAATCTTGAAAACCTACATTTTTCTCTTCTGTAGCTTCAAGCATTGCTGCTGCTGCGCCATCACCAAAGAGTACACATGTCTGACGGTCTTGGTAGTCCACCATTGACGACATTTTCTCAGCGGCTACTGCAATAATTCTCTTGTATCTGCCACTCTGTATCATTGCTGATGCGAGGTCGAGCATGTATAGAAATCCACAGCAAGCGCATGAAATATCAAAACCATGTGCGTTTTGCAGTCCAAGTTTTCCTATTACTATTGATGCATTTGATGGGAAGCGATAGTCAGGAGTTGTTGTTGCACATATCACACAATCTATGGTTTGTGGGTCAACCCCTGTCTTGGCCAGCAGTTGTCTACAAGCTTTACGTGCCATGTATGCTGAACCAAGTCCTTCCTCGTTGAGGATGCGACGCTCCTTAATTCCAACTCGTGTTAGAATCCACTCGTCATTGGTTTCTACCATGCGTGAAAGCTCCTCATTGGTGAGGATGTATTCAGGCACATAACCCCCAATGCCAGTGATAACAGCGTTTACTTTACTCATTATTTATAATAGTATGAGTTGAGTTTTATTGATTTTTTTCTGACAGCTTAAGCCTCTTCCTGAGCAATAGCCTGCTTACCGCGATATTGACCACAAGTAGGACATACTGTATGGTAAACATAGTAAGCACCACAATTAGGGCATATAGCGAGTGCTGGAGCTACTGCCTTGTCATGAGTACGACGCTTGAGTGTACGAGTCTTTGACTGTCTTCTTTTTGGATGTGCCATTTTGTTTTTTAATGTTTAATTGAATTAACCTTGTTGTTTTAATGTTTCGAGCTTTGCCCATCGAGGGTCAGTGTCTGCGGCATCCTCATCACCACTTCGGGTGGCTGACAACTCTTTGAGTTTTTTTGTCATCGCATCATTGCATTTTCCAGGTGCATGAACGTGCTTAATGGGTATTGCCAACACTATTGCCTCGTAAATCAGCCATACCAATGAGAGTATTCCTTCGTTCTCGTCAATGGTTATGACATCGTCGTCATTGCTCGCCTCCTTGCCCAAGTTCACGATGAAGGAGTTGGTTGAATTAATTGGCTGTTGCATATCGTCCAAACATAGGTCGCACGTTACGGTAACATCGCCCTTAATTGTCAACTCAAGGGTGTAGTTGCTATCGGTAGTCTTATGGATTACAGCCTTAGCATCCACATTGCCCTGCTTAATCTCCGCATCGGTGAGGTTTTGAAAAAAACTATCGTCTATCTGGAAGGAAAACGTGTGGTCGCCTTCTGTCAATGACTTCAAGTCTATGTTCATCGCCTTCATATTGAGCATCAGAGTTAATTAGCGTTTTTACACGCATTTTGGGTGCAAAGGTACAAAAAAAAACTGAATTAGCAAAATATTTTCTCTCTTTTCACAAATAATTGTTGTTTTTATAAAAAATCAAAAAAGTGCAGTCATAATGCAATTATTTAACAAATAATGCGTAATTTTGCATGGAAAAATAATACTTAAGTAAGGAATCACATATTTTATTTATAATGACAGAAGAAGTTAAACGCATGGTTGATGTCGCCATTAAAGGCATTCAAGAAAAGAAAGGACGCAGTATCAATATTATTGACCTTGAGGGTATGCCAGGTGCTATTGCTCAGGCTTTTGTGGTATGTGAGGGTGGTTCACCTTCGCAAGTTTCAGCTATTACTGAATCGGTTGAAGAAACTATGCGTAAAGAGCTCAGTGAAAAAACTATACGCACAGTGGGTACAGAGAATAATATTTGGGTTGTGATGGACTATACTGATGTTATGGTTCATATTTTCCTTCCTGATGCTCGAGACTATTATAAACTTGAAGAGTTATGGCAAGATGCTCCTACAATTCAAGTTCCCGACTTAGACTAAACATAGCTGATACAACAACAGAGAACGACTACCTAATATGGCAAATTCTAATACACCTTCCCTCGGTGGCGGCAAACAACCCCCTAAGATGCCTAAGTTCAATATGAGCTGGGTATACATAACAATATTGGTTATGCTTGGTGTTATGTATTTTATGGGCGATGGAAAGAACATAGGCCAGGCACCACAGCGAACCTCTTCTTATACCAGTTTTAAGACATATGTTGATCGTGGATATGCCTCACGCCTTGTAGTAAACAAGACTGAACAGAAAGTGCGCATGTATGTTAAGGCAGAGAATGTGCGCGATGTATTCCACATGTCACTCAAGCAGACAGGTCCCAATCCATATCTTGATGTGATGTATGGCAGTGTAGATCAGTTGGAACGATTTATTGACTATGAGCGTTCTAAGGGTAAATTTAAGGGTGACCTAACCTATGAAATTACGTCACGCAATACTATCCTCGATTTCCTCATATCTCTAGCTCCTGTGGCTTTCTTCATATTTCTATGGTTCTTCCTTATGGGTAGAATGGGAGGCGGAAGCGGTTCTGGTGGCATGGGTATTTTCAATGTCGGTCGTTCCAAAGCTCAAATGTTCGAAAAGGGAAATGCCCTTGGTATCACTTTCAAGGATGTAGCAGGTCAAGAGGGTGCCAAGCAAGAGGTACAAGAAATAGTTGATTTTCTTAAGAATCCTAAGAAATATACAGACCTAGGAGGCAAGATACCTAAGGGCGCACTACTTGTTGGACCTCCAGGTACTGGTAAGACTCTACTTGCAAAGGCTGTGGCTGGAGAAGCTGGCGTTCCATTCTTTTCTATGTCTGGTTCTGATTTTGTTGAGATGTTTGTGGGTGTAGGAGCCTCTCGTGTTCGTGACACTTTTGCTAAGGCCAAGGAGAAATCACCATCGATCATATTTATTGATGAGATTGACGCCATAGGTCGTGCACGCAGCAAAAATCCAGGTATGGGTGGAAACGATGAACGTGAGAATACTCTCAATGCCCTCCTGACCGAAATGGATGGTTTTGGCACCAACACGGGTGTCATAATCCTCGCTGCTACCAACCGTGTTGATATGCTCGACAAGGCACTATTGCGTGCAGGACGTTTTGACCGTCAGATACATGTTGATTTGCCTGACCTTCCAGAACGTAAAGCAATATTCAATGTTCACCTCAAACCGTTGAAGGTTGACCCAGAATTGGATATAGATCTTCTATCACGTCAAACCCCAGGCTTCTCGGGCGCAGATATTGCCAACGTCTGTAATGAGGCTGCTCTCATAGCAGCACGTCATAATAGTAAGATGGTAAGCAAACAAGATTTCCTTGATGCTGTTGACCGTATCATCGGTGGTCTGGAGAAGAAGACTAAGATTATGACTGATGCAGAGAAACGTGCTATAGCACTCCATGAGGCTGGTCATGCCACTATATCATGGTTCTGCGAACATGCTAATCCACTTGTTAAGGTCAGCATTGTGCCACGTGGTAGGGCTCTTGGTGCAGCATGGTATCTACCAGAGGAACGTCAGCTCACCACTAAGGAGCAACTGCTTGATGAGATGTGTTCACTCATGGGTGGTAGAGCAGCAGAAGAGCTATTTACTGGGCACATCTCTACTGGCGCTATGAATGACCTTGAGCGTGCCACCAAGATGTCACAGAGTATGATAGCATATTATGGTATGAGCGATAAACTCCCAAACGTGTGTTTTTATGACAACAACGAATATGCCTTCAACAAACCATATTCTGCTGAAACCGCACGCATCATAGACGATGAGGTGCTCAAGATGGTCAATGAGCAGTATGAGCGTGCAAAACAGATACTCATTGAAAATAAGGAGGGACACAATGCACTTGCCCTGCTTCTCATCCAACGTGAAGTAATCTTCGCCGACGATGTAGAAAAAATCTTTGGCAAGCGCCAGTGGACAAGCCGTGCAGAAGAAATTATTAATGAAAATGATAATGAAAATGAATAATTTTATTGTTCGCACCATAACAGGCGTACTATTTGTAGCTGCCGTCGTAGTATGTTTCTTACGTGCTACCTCGATGATATTCTTTTTTGCCCTTGTTACCGGCTTGTCAATATGGGAATTCACCGGACTGGTTAACCAGCGTGAAAATATCACTGTCAATCGTTTTATATGCACAGCGGCAGGAGTGTTTTTCTTTATTGCTATGGCAGGATTCTGCGGCGAGCTCACACCATCATCGGTATTCATACCATATTTACTCACCGTGGTTTATCTATTCTGTGCAGGACTATTCACTCGCAATGCCGACCCTATCAACGATTGGGCTTACTCTATGATGTCGCAGATGTATATCGCTTTGCCGTTTAGTTGTCTTAATATCCTAGCTTTTCGCTATGGAATTGACGGAGCGCAATATAATTTCCTTCTTCCACTCAGTATTTTTGTATTCTTGTGGATGAATGATACAGGTGCCTATTGCACAGGCTCGCTTATAGGTAAGCACAAACTCTTTCCTCGCGTTAGTCCAGGCAAGTCATGGGAAGGTAGCATAGGTGGAGCTATTATCGTAGTGCTTGTTGCTATACTCATATCATGGGTAGATGAAACACATCTCCTTGCTCCTTTTGGAGCTACAGAAACAGGTCTTACTCTCATTCAGTGGATTGGATTAGGACTCGTAGTAGTTGTTTTTGGTACACTTGGCGATCTTGTTGAGTCACTCTTTAAGCGTACCATCGGCATTAAGGATAGTGGTAATATTCTACCTGGACATGGGGGTATGCTCGATCGCTTTGACTCATCACTAATGGCAATCCCAGCCTCAGTAATTTATATCTATACCCTCACATGTATATAAAGTATGGTTTTTATATCATAACACACCTATCTATATCACCTTATACTAAATAAATGCGCTACGCATACATGAAGCCTTCTTCTGTAGAAGCATTACTTTCGCATGCAGAGGAACTGCTTCCGCATACAGAGGTATTACTTCTGCAAAAAGAATTATTCCTCTATATCGGTAACTGTAGAAATGGCGTTGACGAAGTTGTATGAGAAGGTTTCAATCATGGCGATGTTGAATCGTGTTGCCATGCTGAATGTGTTTTTCTCGAGGGCCTTACTCATTGCGAGATGATATAATTTGCTTGCCTTGGGATATGGCTTTCGGTAGAAAGGTATTTCTTCCGTTTTGAAGTCCCAGAAATCTACTAGTATATTAGCTTCCAAATTGGCTACTTGCACCAGTCCAATGATGGATAACCATGTTGTGAGTTTGGTAGCGTCAATCTTATCGTGGTGTTGACGTAGTAATTTTCCAAGTGCTATAATCCCCTCTATACTAATATCAGAAGTGATAAGCGAATGAGCATTAGCCACTATGGTGTCAAGCAACTGAAGTGTTTCGTCAGATGTGTCGGGAGCATTCATCTCCTCTTCACGCACCTCCATAAGATGTTTGTCTGACCAATGGTTGAAGAGTGTTGCATCTGTCAGAGGGTATTCGCGCTGAAATGGTATTATTTCGAGTCCTTTGCCAAGTTTGGGCGCGCCTTGAGCTACGTAGCCGAGAACATTAAGTGTTTCTGCTGCTTTGCATAGCACTCGCCACTTATGGGGCGACATCGGCTCTAGTTTTTGCGTAGTGTTGTCGAATGCACCTGCTTTGAGTAGTGCTGTGAGGTTATTGGTTATTGAGTTGTGCATTTGCTTTCTGTAGGTCTTCAGGGGTATCTATTCCTATTGTCTCAATGTTGGTTTCGCCTACTTTTATGCGATAGCCGTTTTGAAGCCAGCGTAATTGTTCGAGTGACTCAGCTATTTCGAGTGACGACTGTGGCAATTGGGTCACTTCTTTCAAGACTTCGCGACGATATGCATACATGCCTATATGCTTGAGGTAGGGGAAGAAGTTAGCCCACTCCATAAGTTCTTTGTTTCGGCAGTATGGTATAATGCTTCTACTGAAGTACATAGCAAAACCGTGGTTGTCGAGTACTATTTTGGGCGAATTAGAATTTTGAATAGCTTCAATATTGTTGCCAAATCTAATGCCGAGAGTTGCTATTTGGGTGGTGACATCTTCGAAACAGCGACATATATTTTCTATCTGCTCGGGTTGGATGAACGGCTCATCGCCTTGCACGTTTATTACCACGTCATACGTAGCGCCTGATTGCTCAATTTTCTCCATAGCCTCTTCTATGCGGTCAGTGCCAGACTTATGGTCAGTGCGTGTCATCACAACATTGCCTCCCCACGATAGCACATGATTGAATATACGTTCGTCGTCAGTTGCTACGTAGGAATCCTTTATTTGCTTAGTCACTTGTTCATATACACGCTGTATTACCGTCTTGTCCCCAAGCATGGCAAGAGGTTTACCAGGAAAACGTGTTGAGGCATAGCGTGCTGGAATTATCGCGATAAATTTCATAATGTGCAAAGTTACAAAAAAGTTCATATTAAGTGCTTCAAAGCTGGCATTAATTTTGTTTTTGAGGGTTAAAAAATATTAAACGTATCTTAACTTTTTACTTTCAACTTTCAACTTTCAACTATTCTTTGTAACTTTGGAGCAAATTATCACTTGAATTTACTACTACTTTGAGATATAAACTTACATACATACTGACAGTCTTAGCACTAACAGCCTCGGCACAAAAGATTTCGTTAGGCTCATGCCAGACGCATGACGGAGGCACTTACCAGGGAGAAATGTTTGGCAATAAGCCTAATGGAAAAGGTGTGACACGTTACCAGAATGGTGACATGTATGAGGGACAGTACATGAAAGGCCGTCGTCAGGGTTTTGGTATATATACCTTTGCTGATGGTGAGAGGTATGAAGGACAGTGGTTTCAGGATCAACAGCATGGTAAGGGGGTATACTATTTTGCCAATAACGACCGTTACGATGGTCTGTGGTATAAGGACTATCAGCAGGGACACGGCGTAATGTACTATCATAACGGAGACAAATACGATGGCGGATGGCGTATGGACAAGCGTTATGGCAAAGGTACATATACATATAAGGAAGGTGCCTACTACAAAGGAGAATGGAAAGAAGACCAAAAGAGTGGCAAGGGAATATTCGACTGGGGTGATGGTTCTAATTACGATGGTATGTGGGTAGATAATAAACGCACAGGCAAAGGTACGTTTCAATATTCCAGTGGCGATGTATATACTGGCAATTGGCTTAATGATCTACAGGATGGCAAGGGTATATACAAATATAGGAATGGAGATATATATGAAGGCGACTACAAGGAAGGTGAGCGCACTGGCGAAGGCGTATCGAGATTTATGAATGGTGACAGATATACTGGTCACTTCCTCAATGGAGATAAGGAAGGAATGGGAATATTCGTGTGGAGCAATGGCGACCAATATAATGGCGAATGGAAAAACGATAAGCAGAATGGCAGAGGAACGCTGACCACAAAGACAGGCGACCGCTATGAGGGCACTTTTAAGAATGGACAACTCAACGGCGAAGTGATAATACATTACTCCGATGGTAGTAAATATAAAGGAACCTACAAAAATGGCAAACGCGAGGGTAGGGCAATAGAGGAGTCTGCTGATGGTATACGCTTTGAAGGCTCATATCACGACGACGAACGTGATGGCAAGTTTGTGGAAAAAGACAAAACTGGCCAGATTATTGATCAAGGCACCTACGAAATGGGACAAAAGGGTAAGTGAATAATTATAATAAGTAATCTCTGAAATAATGACATAACAAAAAAATAAACAATTAACATCTAAAAACAAAGCATTATGATCGTTGACACATTAGAAAATCTGAAGTATTACGTAGGCGTTAACCCACTGTTTGCAGACGTAGTGAAGTTCCTAGAAGAGAATGACTTGGCAAATCTTGAGCCCGGAAAACATGAGATAAAGGGTAAGGAGCTCTTTGTAAATATCATCAATCAGAAGGGCAAACTGCCTGACGAGGCTGTGATGGAAACTCACAAGAATATGCTTGACATACAGATACCTATCGATGGCGAGGAGACCTATGGCTACCTACCTCTTGAGGACATCACTATTGAGGCTGAATATAATGCAGAGAAGGACGTAACAAAATATCCAGGTCAGCCAAGTTCTACATACGTAACTTGTCGTCCTGGCATGATGGCTATATTCTTCCCACAGGATGGTCACACTCCTTGCATCTCTAATGACGAGATGTTCAAGAAGGCAGTGTTCAAGGTAAAGTGCTAATCATTTAACTGATAATACTATGGCTGAAACAAAGAAAACAACAAAGAAAGCCACAACAAAAACTGCTACTAAGAAGACAACGGCAAAAAAAACAGTTGTCAAAAAGGTTGTGGCTCCTGAGGTGCCCCAGCATATCGGGATAGTAGCTCGTGACCCATGGTTGGAGCCATTTGAGAATGCTATTTGCGGACGTCACGACCACGCTATGTGGATGGCTGATCATCTCACGAATGGTGGCAAGCAAAAACTCTCTGACTTCGCCACAGGTTACCTCTATTATGGTCTGCATAAGACAGACAAGGGGTGGGTACTTAGAGAGTGGGCACCAAATGCTACAGAGATATACCTCATCGGCGACTTCAATGGTTGGAAAGAAGACAAGAAGTACGCCATGAAAAAACTAAAAAATGGTCAAGACTGGGAGATTAAACTGCCAGCAAAGGCTCTTAAGCATGGCGACCTGTTTAAATTGCTCGTTAAGTGGAATGGTGGACAGGGTGAGCGCATACCTGCATGGATACGTCGAGTCGTTCAGGACGACGAGACAAAGATATTCTCAGCGCAGGTTTGGGCTCCAGAGAAGGAATACAAGTGGAAAAAGAAAACATTCAAACCCAATACTACTCCTCTTCTCATATATGAATGCCACATCGGTATGGCACAGGATGCGGAGAAAGTGGGTACCTATAGGGAATTCAAGGACAACGTTCTGCCACGTGTTATCAAAGAAGGTTACAACTGCATCCAGATAATGGCTATACAAGAGCACCCTTACTACGGTTCATTCGGCTACCACGTAAGTAACTTCTTTGCTGCTTCAAGTCGTTTCGGTACCCCAGAGGATTTAAAGGAGCTCATTGATACAGCACACCAGGCAGGTTTAGCAGTAATCATGGATCTTGTCCACTCTCATGCAGTGAAGAATGAAATTGAAGGTTTGGGCAACTTCTGTGGCGACCCAGATCAGTATTTCTATCCTGGTGATCGTAGGGAGCACAATCAGTGGGATTCTCTTTGTTTCGACTATGGTAAAGATCAGGTGATGCACTTCCTGTTGAGCAACTGTAAGTTTTGGCTTGATGAGTATAAGTTCGACGGATTCCGTTTCGACGGAGTCACCTCAATGCTTTATTACAACCACGGACTTGGCGTTGACTTCGGAGGCTATGGCGACTACTATAATGGTGGCCAGGACGACAATGCCATCTGCTACCTTACGCTTGCCAATAAGGTTATCCACGAGGTGAACAAGAATGCCATCACCATTGCCGAAGAAATGTCTGGCATGCCTGGACTGGCAGCTAAGATTGAGGATGGTGGATTAGGCTTCGACTATCGTCTTGCTATGGGCCTGCCAGATTATTGGATAAAGATGATTAAGGAGAAGAGTGATGAGCAGTGGAACCCACGTGACATTTTCTGGGAGATGACCAATCGTCGTGCAGATGAGAAAACAATCTCATATGCAGAAAGCCACGATCAGGCGCTAGTGGGCGACAAGACCATCATTTTCCGTCTTATCGATGCCGATATGTACTGGCACTTTAAGAAGGGTGATGAGAATGAGACCGCTCGTAGAGGAATTGCTCTGCATAAGATGATTCGTCTTGTAGTGTCAAGTACCATCAATGGTGGCTACCTCAACTTCATGGGTAATGAGTGGGGACATCCAGAGTGGATAGACTTCCCACGCGAGGGCAACGGTTGGAGCTGTAAGTACGCTCGCAGACAGTGGAATCTGGTTGACAATAAGGAGTTGTGTTACCACTGGCTTGGCGACTTTGACCAAAAGATGCTCGAGGTAATGAAGATGGTCAAGAAGTTCAATGAGACTCCTGTACAGGAAATATGGGTCAACGAGGGCGATCAGATAATGGCATTCATGCGTGGCGACCTCATCTACGTGTTTAACTTCTCACCTACACGTTCATATACCGATTATGGCTTCCTCGTACCAACAGGTTCATACAATGTGGTATTGAACACAGACTCTAAGGACTTTGGTGGTAATGGCTTTGCTGATGATAGCATAACCCATATGACCAATTACGATGAGCTCTATGTGAAGGATAAGAAAGAGTGGTTAAAACTCTATATACCAGCACGCTCTGCAGTGGTATTAAAGAAAAATTAATAAAATCTTTAACAACAAATAAGGTTTGCAGTAGAATAGGAAATGAGAAATCGCAGAAGCAGCAGCAACATGGCAGTCGATGTGGTGTGTACTGTTCTCTTTGTTATTATTATATTCATATATTATTACTCGTTCCAAGGAGATATATTGGGAATGACTCAGTATGCTTGGTCAGGCCACGAAACACATTATGACCGTCTGACAGGCTGTTTAATATTCAATGTAATAGCTATTTTAATAAAATCGCTGACATCCTTTTTGTTAGATTTTCCGCAGCGCCTCAAGGCACTGGTATATCTGCCTGCCATGATACTAAGTGGATTGGCTACAGCAGAAACGGTTGATGGTAATGGTAACGTGAGCATATCATTGAGAATACTAATATTCACCATTGGTATGCTCATTTTATATCCTTTTATAGTCAATAAACTCAAAAAAATCAGTGATTTCAATATATCTGAACGAGACGGCTCTACAGTACTTACTACATGGTGGACAAATATGTTCGTAATGCTGTTTCTTGCCGTTTTGATGTTTAGCATTGGAAACACGGATAGAACTTTGCATACTCGACTGAAGGTAGAACGCTTGTGTCACGAGGGTAAATATGACGAGGCTCTCAATATTGGCGTGCCCAAGTATGATCGTGACAAGGCACTGACAATGTGGCGTGCCTTTGCATTGGCAAAGACAGACGCAATGGGAGAGCATTTGTTCAAATACAATATATCCAATACTCAGAAAACCCTATTACCAAAACAAGAAGGCGAACCACAAGCTCTGTTGCGTGATTGCTATCCGATATGGCAGGCGTTAGGTTTTGTGCCAAGAAAGACAGATGAACGTCCTGAGTTATATTTGAAGAGAGAGATAAGACGTGGTACAGCACGTAATGCAGCGAAAGATTATCTGTTGTGCACTTATCTGATAAACAAAGATTTAAAGAATTTTGCAGAGACACTGCCAAAGTTCTATAACAAAGAAAAAGAACTACCAAAGCACTACGCCGAGGCACTAGTGTTATATAAAGAAATGGGGCGAGAAGAACACTATGGAGAACTAGACTCGTTGAAGATTGTTGATGGCATAAAGGTAGATTATAATGACTTCTTAGCTATGATGCGTGCAAAGAAACCTATGCAAATAAAACAGGCAGATATTAGGGATAACTATTTTGGAACATATTGGTATTTTTATTTCCGTAAATAATATGGCATGGTTATTGCATGGGTACGAAGAAAAAAACATACGATTATATGAAAAAAGTAGATATGAACACTGTTGATAACGAAAAGACAGAAAATATTGACGTGGAGATCGATACCAAAGAGTTTGAAGCATCCGAAAATCAAGAAGCAAATGTGGACAAGCGTCAAGAGGAGGTGGAAAATGTTAAAGCTGAACAACAAGACCCTCTGGAGACTGCCAAGGCTGAGATAGAAGAGCTTAAGAAGCAGGCATTATATAAGCAAGCTGAATTTGAGAATTTCCGTAAGCGTACTCTGAAGGAGAAGGCTGACTTGATATTAGCAGGTGGCGAGAAGACTATTACTGCCATTCTACCTGTGTTAGATGATTTTGAGCGTGCACTAGCTGACAAGAGTGACGATGCCAATGCTATCCGCGAAGGTATGGAACTGATATTCCAAAAGTTCCAAAAGACACTCGAGGGTTTAGGGGTTAAAAAGATTGAGACTGATGGTGTTGACTTTAACGTTGATTATCACGAGTCTATTGCTCTCGTACCTGGTTTGGGTGATGATAAGAAAGGCAAAGTAATCGACTGTGTGCAGACAGGTTACATGCTCAATGACAAAGTTATTAGATTTGCAAAGGTTGCTGTTGGACAGTAAGAGAAAAGGAGACTGATATGGCAAAAAGAGATTACTATGAGGTACTGGGCGTTGACAAGAAAGCCAGTGCTGCTGACATAAAAAAAGCTTATCGTAAGATAGCCATCAAGTATCACCCTGACAGACAGGGTGACAAGAGCGAGGCTGAGAAGAAGGAAGCAGAGGAGAAATTTAAGGAGGCTGCAGAGGCTTATGCCGTGCTTTCTGACGAACAGAAACGCCAGCAATATGACCAGTTTGGTTTTGACGGACCTAATATGGGCGGTGGCTTTGGTGGTTTCGGCGGTGCAGGTGGCTTCTCTATGGATGATATCTTCTCTATGTTTGGCGACGTGTTCGGTGGTCACTCAGGTTTCGGTGGAGGCTTTGGTGGCTTCGGAGGTAGCGGTAGTCGTCAGCAGGTGCATCGTGGCAGTGATTTAAGACTGAAGGTAAGACTGAACCTGCAAGAGGTGGCAACAGGTGTGACCAAGAAATTTAAGGTACGCAAAGATGTTCGCTGTTCTGCTTGTAAAGGCGCAGGTGGAGAAGGCGTGGAGACCTGTAAAACATGTCATGGAAGTGGTGTCGTTGTTAAACAACAGCAAAGCATATTTGGCATGATGCAGACACAGAGTGTTTGTCCTACCTGTGGTGGCGAGGGCAAGACTATCAAGAATAAATGTCCTAAGTGTAATGGAGATGGCGTAGAGCGTGGAGAAGAAGTTGTTGAGATAAATATCCCTGCAGGCGTTCAAGACGGAATGGTGGTTAATGCACCAGGCAAGGGTAATGTTGGCAGACGCAATGGTGTACCAGGTGACATCAAGGTTTTCATAGAAGAAGAACCAAATGATACCTTTGTGCGCGATGGCAGAGACTTAATATATAATCTGTTACTTGATTTTCCAACTGCAGCATTAGGTGGCGATGTGGAGATACCTACTATAGAAGGAGGCAAACTCAAACTGAAGATAGAGTCTGGTACTCAGCCAGGAAAAACGCTTCGCTTAAGAGGCAAAGGACTGCCTGCCGTTCAGGGTTACGGATACGGCAATGGTGATATATTGGTAAACATATCAGTTTATGTGCCTAAAACACTATCAAAGGATGAGAAAAAAGAACTCGAGAAGATGAAAGAGTCTGACAATTTTAAGGCTGATGCCTCAACCAAGAACAGTTTCTTTAACAAGTTCAGGAGTTATTTCAACTAAATGACTTACAGCGAGACATTAGAATATCTGTATAACGTAGCGCCTGCCTTTGAAAAGGTGGGCGCTGGTGCTTATAAGGAG
>JAZLBU010000062.1:0-4825 GCA_045613845.1 Prevotella sp.
GCTGTCAATTCTCTGCGTCGTTATGGTGTTAACACTAAGTTCATCGCTCGTGGTGGTGATCGCGTAGGTCTTTATTACTGTGAGACAGGTGCTTCTATGCGCCCATCTAAGGTTATCTACGACCGTGCTAACTCTGCTATCGCTGAGGCTGATCCATCTGATTTCGATTTCGATGCTATCATGGAAGGCGCTGACTGGTTCCACTGGTCTGGCATCACCCCAGCTATCTCTGACAAGGCTGCTGAGCTCACCAAGCTGGCTTGTGAGGCTGCTAAGCGTCACGGCGTAACAGTTTCTGTTGACCTCAACTTCCGTAAGAAGCTGTGGACTTCCGAGAAGGCTATCTCTATCATGCGTCCTCTCATGCAGTATGTTGACGTATGTATCGGTAACGAGGAGGATGCTGAGCTCTGTCTCGGTTTCAAGCCTGAGGCTGACGTAGAGGGTGGCGAGACTAACGCTGCTGGTTACGAGGGCATCTTCAAGCAGATGAAGGAGCAGTTTGGCTTCAAGTATGTTGTTTCTACACTTCGTGAGTCATTCTCTGCTACATTCAATGGCTGGAAGGCTCTTATCTATGACGGTAAGGAGTTCTATCAGTCTAAGCGTTATGAGATCAACCCAATCATCGACCGCGTAGGTGGTGGTGACTCTTTCTCTGGTGGTCTTATCCACGGTCTGCTCACCAAGCCAACTCAGGGCGAGGCTCTCGAGTTTGCTGTTGCAGCATCTGCTCTCAAGCACACTATCAATGGCGACTACAACCTCGTAGGTGTTTCTGAGGTAGAGTCTCTCGCTGGTGGTAACGCTAACGGTCGCGTACAGCGCTAAAATAACTAATTAGGTCCTTAAAGTCCTTAATTATTCTTAAGGCCTTTAGGGACTTTACATTTTTAATAACATTTACAATGGCTAAATTTGATAAGTTTCAGGTGATGGCAAAGATTGCCGAGGCACCTATGGTTCCTGTTTTCTATAACAAGGACGTTGAAGTTTGTAAGAACGTAATCAAGGCTTGCTACGAGGGTGGTGTACGTGCTTTCGAGTTCACTAACCGTGGCGACTTCGCTCACGAGGTATTCGGCGAGCTCTCTAAGTGGGCTAACAAGGAGTGCCCTGAGCTGGCTCTCGGCATTGGTTCTGTTGTTGACGCTCCTACAGCATCTCTCTACATCCAGTTGGGTGCTAACTTCGTAGTAGGTCCTCTCTTCAATCCTGACATCGCTGTTGTCTGCAACCGTCGTTGCGTGACATACTGCCCAGGCTGTCTCACACCATCTGAGATTGGCAAGGCTCAGGAGGTAGGTTGCGACTTCACTAAGGTATTCCCTGGCGACGTTGTTGGTCCTAACCTCATCAAGGGTATGATGGCTCCAATGCCTTGGTCTAAGATCATGGTTACTGGTGGCGTAGCTCCTGAGAAGGAGAACCTCGAGAAGTGGTTCAAGGCTGGCGTATTCTGCGTAGGTATGGGCTCTAAGCTCTTCCCTAAGGACAAGGTTGCTGCTGGCGACTGGAAGTACGTTACTGATAAGTGTAAGGAGGCTCTCGGCTACTGCGCTGAGGCTCGCGCTTAATCTTACGTGTAAAAAAAGAATGTGATAGATGAAAAACTCTATAACATTCCAGCATAACGGCTCTGCATGGCTTATGGTCATGTGGAGCCTTTTCTTTTCCTTACTCATACTCAGTGGGTCATGTAGCAGGCATAGCGATGCCGACAGTCTCAGTGCCCTCGAGCGTGAGGTGCGAGGCATGCGCCAGTGTCAGCGCAGGGCCGATAACCTTAATTTCTACTTACATAAGAACAATGCCGAGAAACTGTTATCCAAATACTCCTCTCGCCTTAATTCCCTTACCCCTGCCGAGCACCGTCAGTATCTGCTCTCCAAGGGTTATTACAACATTATTTATTCTGACTACCTCCTCCAGATAGGCAATTTCCGCGAGGCTGTAAAGGTTGTTGACAGTCTTGCTCAAGATAAATCCATCAATCTCAGTGTCGATACCCTGTTGTGGCTCAATTACCTTGCCCATCAAGGGCAGGTGGGCTATCGTCCCTATGCCATCAGCAAGCATCGCAAGAGGATAGAGCAGGGCTATGACTGCCTCATGCAGTGTTATATCCTTGCCACTCGCAATGGGGTGGATAAGTACAGGGCTGTCTCCATGCAGGGACTCAGCAAGTATCTGCTCATCGACAGCATCATGGGGGTGGTAAGGGAGTTTGACCCTGCCTCCCTGCGCTATATCAATGAGGATGGTGTGGCCGATTCGTTGCTTGCAGGCAATCTTGCCGAGCGAGCCCTCAATATCTTCCTGAAACAAAAGGATTTCTATTACACTGCCAATGCCTGGCGCAACCTCGCCACCTGTTATTTCTACATAGGCGATGCCTACACCTCGCTGCAGTGTCTTAATAATGCCCTTGCCAATCCTGCCATCGACTCCATGCCCGACCTCAAGGCGAGCATCAGCGAACAGATGTCCATGTCTTATGCAGCCCTTGATGATAAGGTGATGAGTGACCATTATCGCAACCTGTATCTCGACCTTCAGGACTCCACCCGTCAGGATCGTCAGTTTGAGGCTCGCATCATAACACTTGAGCAGACCACCCATCGCATTTGGATGCTTGTGGCACTCGCCTTTGCTGTCTTCCTGCTATTGTGCATCATTGCTGTGGGGCTTGTCAAACTGCGCCATCGCAAGTCAGCTCGTGAAGGTGAGAAGAGTAATATCGACACCCTTCGCGACCAACTCTCCATCCTGCGTCTGCAGCATAGCGATGCTCAGCGAGCTATGGTCGAACAACGTGCCCGTGTGAGCATTATCAGTGGTATGCTGTCCCTCATCGAACGTCTGCGCCATGCTGTTGCCAACAAGGATAATGCCTATGCCCTCGAGATAATCCACGATATAGAACAGCAGAACACTATGCTCACCCAGTGGATAAAACTCAATCAGGGTAACATAAGTCCTAAGATTGAGACATTCCCCATATCTGATATCCTCTCTATCGTTGAGCAGTCAAGGCAGAACCTCGCAGCTCAGGGCATCAGTCTTAAGGTTTCCACTTGCGTTAGCGAGGGGGGAGAGAATCTTATGGTTCGTGCTGATAAGAGTCTTACCCTCTTCATCATCAACACCCTGATAGATAATGCTCGCAAAGCCATCACTGGCAAGGGTGAGATAACCATCAGCGTCACTCCTCAGTCTGTAACCGGACGCGGAGCTACGCTTGCAAGGCAAGACTGCCTCTCCATTGCCATTGCCGATACGGGCAAGGGTATGACGGCCACCCAACTAGAACACCTTTTCGAGGTCAAACCCCTCAAGGATGAGGCTGAAGAGGGCAGGGGAGGATATGGTTTCGGATTGCAGAACTGTAGAGGTATCATCGACCGCTATCGTAAAATCTCCAGCATCTTCTCAGTCTGTCGCATCGAGGCTCAGTCTGCGCTGGGCAAAGGTACCACCATCACTTTCACACTGCCTTCGGTGGTTAAGGTGCTACTGGCAGTCCTTGCTCTCGCTCTCATGCCATGCACGTCCGTTATGGCATCAGGTTCTGTTGCTGAGGCGCCCTCAGGAGTGTCAGCCGACATCGAACGTCTTGCCGACTCACTCTATCAGTGCAATGTGGAGGGTAGGTTTCAGGAGGCATCGCTCTATGCCGACTCATGCAAGGCTATTACTCATAATTCGCTTGAGGTGTCTGAAAGTCAGCAACTTACCTATCTTTCTATTTATAACGAGACAGCCGTAGCAGCCCTTGCACTCCATCAGTGGCATCGCTATCAATATTACAACTACCTTTACACCCAACTCTATAAGCAGGTCACCACTGATAGCACTTTGCCTGACTACAGCAAGAAGAAAGAACAGGCAGAACTCATAGCCAACATAGCCATGTTGGTGGTGTTGTTGCTCATAGCCAGTCTGTTGCCTCTCATGTGGTTCACCTACCTTCGACCATTGCTTCGTCAGCGTCGTGAGGTACGTCGTCAACTAGCCCTTGTAGAGGAGGATATCGTTAAGGCTCAGATAGAATATGATCGCATACACGTGCAGAACAATATTGTCAGCAACCAGCTCAGCACCATCAAGCATGAGACCATGTATTACCCCACTCGCATACGTCAGTTGCTTACCCAGGACGGCTGTTCACAGCAGGAGGTTAATGACACCGTAGCCTATTATTCCAAACTCTATACGTTGCTCAGTCGTCAGATGGTGGGAGGTGATAGTCAGCTGAGACATTTCAATGTTAAGAAGATTGATTTCTCAAACCTATCTGTACTTGCCAACGAAGAGTTGCTTCATTACCTTCTGCTCTTGCTCAAGCGTCATAATTCAGGCACTGCCCCCGCGGTCAGCATAGTCGAACCGTCCACCACCAGTTCACGCTATGTCACCTTTGCCTTCACCATGAGTCAGAGCCAACTCACTCCTGAGCTCCTCCAAGTGCTCTTCACTCCATCCACACCTCACACCGATTATCTCGTCATGCGCCAGATAGTCAGGGATATTGCTGATGCCACCCTTGCCTACGGAGCAGGTATCCGTGCTACCCTCATCAACAATCAGCCCACCATTCTCGTCACGCTCCCCCAAGCGCTGTAATTGTTTGTTGGCAATTTTTATCGGCATTTATTATTGGCAATTGTGGTTGGCAATTTAGACTTGCAGTCGTGGTTGTTTTAACCCTATGTCAAAGAACGCTTTGTAATTCTGATTTCTATATGCAAAGGTACAATATTAACTTAAAACACACAAGCTTTTCTCCGTTTTTAACATTCTCCCTATAAGTCTTTTTGCAGAG
>JAZLBU010000063.1:0-6846 GCA_045613845.1 Prevotella sp.
CTCACTGAGAAGGACGTGATAGAATTCACCAAGCGTTATGGTTCGCTTCAGGCTGCTATCGGTCAGATGCCAGAACTCAAACTGCAACTTGCTGACGGCACTCTGTATGCCAGCAAGGGTAGGGTGACTAAGGCTTCAGGCATCATCGACCCCGCAACTGGCACTACCAGTCTGATAGCTGCATTCCCTAACCCTCAGCACATACTTAAGTCTGGTGGTTCAGGCAAGGTGCTGATTCCTCACAAGGCTATTGGTGCCATCATCATCCCTCAGGATGCTGTGGTTGAGGTTCAGGACAAATACTTTGTCTATAAGGTAGGCAAGGACAACAAGGTGAAATACACTGAGGTGACTATCGACACCCAGAATGATGGTCAGAACTATATCATCACCTCTGGTCTGTCTAAGGGTGAGCGCATTGTTGTCTATGGTGTACCTAAACTCACTGAGGGCATGGAGATTAAGCCTATCAGCGAGGCCGACTACGCTAAGAAGATTAAGAAGGCTGAAGAGCTTTCCAAGGTGCAGGGCGATGGCGTATTCGCCGTTATTAAGGCGCTGAAGAGTTAATAGAATAAGGGTATTACCTTAATCCAAAATAAGGAAATGAAACTAGATAATTTTATCAATCGTCCGGTACTCTCTACCGTTATATCCATTCTCATTGTGATTTTGGGTTTAATCGGTTTGGTATCACTGCCTATTGAGCAGTATCCGGATATTGCGCCACCAACCATTGTGGTGCGTGCATATTACCCAGGTGCTGATGCGCAGACAGTGCAGAATTCTGTGCTCGCTCCGCTTGAGGAACAGATAAATGGTGTTGAGGGTATGACCTACATGACCTCATCAGCTACTAACGACGGCTCTGCATCCATCACCATACTTTTTGAGCAGGGCTCTAATGCTGATATGGCACAGGTCAACGTACAGAATCGTGTGTCACAGGCTTCAGCATTGTTGCCTGCCGAGGTAACACAGGGTGGTGTGACGGTGCAGAAGCGTCAGACTTCTAACGTGCTCATTATGGCACTCACTTCTGACGGTAGGTATGATGAGAAATTCCTCAGTAACTATGCTGACATCAATATCATACCTGAGATGAAGCGTATCGATGGTATAGGCGACTGTGAGTCAATTGGTTTGAAGACCTATACCATGCGTCTGTGGCTTGATCCTGTCAAGATGCACGACCTCAAACTCATACCTTCTGATGTGGTGACAGCCCTCTCTGACCAGAACATCGAAGCTGCTCCTGGTAAGTTTGGCGAACAGTCCACACGCCAGTATGAGTATTCCATGAAATATACAGGCCGTCTCAAGACGCCTGAGGAGTTTGGCAACATGATCATCAAGACTGATGACATGGGTCGCGTATTGCGTGTCAAGGATGTGGCAAAGGTTGAGATGGGTGCACTTTACTACACCGTGCAGTCTCAGATGAACAGCCATCCTGGCGTGGTGATGATGGTGTCACAGCGTGCAGGTTCTAATGCTACCAAACTTGCCACCGACGTCAAGGCAACAGCCGAGAAACTGTCTAAGAGTTTCCCTCCAGGTATGGAGATCAGGTATGTGATGGACGTAACAGAGTTCATCTATGCTTCACAGCATGAGGTGGTGAAGACCCTTTTCGAGGCGCTTGCTCTGGTGTTCATCGTGGTGTTCATCTTCTTGCAGGACTTCCGTTCTACCATCATCCCTATGGTAGCCGTGCCAGTGTCATTGGTGGGTACTATGTTCTTCCTCAATGTCATAGGCTTCTCCATCAACCTGCTCACCCTCTCTGCCCTTGTGCTTGCCATCGCCATAGTGGTCGATGATGCCATAGTGGTGGTTGAGGCTGTGCACGCCAAGCTTGATATGGGCTATAAGAGTGCTCGTAAGGCTAGTATCGATGCCATGAACGAGATTTCAGGCGCCATCATCTCCATTACCCTCGTAATGTCGGCGGTGTTCGTTCCTGTGTCATTCATGAGTGGCACCACTGGTACCTTCTATCGTGAGTTTGGTCTTACTATGGCCATGTCCATCATCATCTCGGCTGTCAATGCGTTGACCCTCTCTCCGGCTCTGTGTGCTATATTGCTGAAGCCACACAGCGGTGAAGGTGAGCATAAGCAGAGTTTCAAGGAACGTTTCTTTACAGGTTTCAACACCTCTTATGATAAGTTGCAGGCTAAGTACCAGAATGCTGTAAGTGCCATTGTTCATAAACCTGTCATTGCTTTTGTAGCAGTGCTTATAGGTATTGCAGCTCTCGTTGGCAGTGCTATGTTCACCAAGTCAGGTCTGGTGCCTGATGAGGACACTGGTACAGTGTTCGTAACCGTTTCCACCCCTCCTGGCACCTCATTGGCTAAGACCGATTCAGTGATGAATCAGGTACAGCGCATGCTGAGCAACAACCCAGCCGTAGAGAACTCTATGCGTGTAACGGGTTATAACCTCATCGCTGGTCAGGGTTCCAACCAGGGTACCTTCTTCGTGAGTCTTAAGCCTTTCGAAGAGCGTAACCGTTCTGAATACTCTACTATGGTGTTGGGTATGATTTACAAGCAGACGGCAGTCATCAAGGGTGCCCAGATACTTGCCTTCCAGCCACCTATGGTGTCAGGTTTCTCTGCTACCAACAGCATGACCTTCGCCATGCAGGACCGTACAGGCGGTTCGCTCGATAAGTTCTTCGGCGTTACCAAGGACTTCATCGCCGAACTCAACAAGCGTCCTGAGTTCTCTAATGTCATGACAGCCTTCAACTCTTCATATCCACAGTATATGATTGACGTTGACGTGGCTAAGTGTAAGCAGGCAGGCATATCGCCTAAGACGGTGCTCTCTACCATGCAGGGTTACTATGGTGGTCTCTACTCAAGTAACTTCAATAGCTATGGTAAGCTCTATCGTGTGTATGTACAGGGTGATCCTAAGGCTCGTGAAGACAAGACCTCCCTACAGAGTATATATGTACGCACGCCTGATAATGACATGGCTCCTGTATCAGAGTTTGTCAACCTTCGCAAGGTTTACGGTCCTCAGGTCATAGAGCGTTTCAACCTCTTCACCTCTATCAATGTCAACGCCACACCGGCTGACGGCTACTCTACAGGTGATTGTATCAAGGCCATCGAGGAGGTTTCGGCAAGTGTTCTGCCAACGGGTTACACCTATGAGTACTCAGGTCTTACACGTAACGAGGCTGAGTCAAGCAGCTCTACGGCTATCATCCTTGGCCTCTGTCTGGTATTCGTATATCTCATTCTGGCAGCTCAGTATGAGTCATACCTCTTGCCACTGTCAGTTATCCTTTCCATTCCGTTTGGTTTGGCAGGAGCATTCCTCTTCACCAACCTCTTCGGAAAGAACAACGATATCTACATGCAGATTGCGCTCATCATGCTCGTAGGTCTGCTTGCTAAGAATGCCATCCTCATTGTGCAGTTCGCCCTTGAGCGTCGTCGTCTGGGTATGGCTATCTCTTGGTCAGCCATCCTGGGTTCAGCAGCCCGTCTGCGTCCTATCCTCATGACAGCATTGGCAATGATCATCGGCCTCTTCCCACTTATCATCACTGGCATACCAGGCTTGAGCCTCTTCATGCCACCAGCAGTAGGTGAGAATGGCTATATCACCCTTGGCGCAGCCGCTATTGGCGGCATGCTTGTGGGCACCTTCTGTCAGATTCTCGTTGTGCCAGCCCTCTTCGTAATCTTCCAGTATCTGCAGGAGCGCTTCACACCACTGCAGTTTGAGGACGACCTCAACTCAGCCGTAGAGGCCGAACTGGCACAGTACACCATGCCAAAGGATAAGCATATATCAGAGATTAAAGGTAATTACGTAAAGTGATGAAGAAAAGTATATATTTCATAATAGGTGCATTCGCACTTTCATCGTTAACTGGTTGCGGACTCTATAAGAAGTATGAGCGTCCTGACATCAATACCGATGGTTTAGTGCGCGATACTGCTCGCATCGATGCAGTGCTGCCAGCCTCTACCGACACCACCAACTTTGGTGATGTGGCTTGGCAGGAAGTGTTCACCGATCCCCAACTGCAGTCGCTCATCAGTCAGGCTCTTGACAAGAACTACGACTTGCTCAATGCAGCTGAGAATGTGAAGATGGCTGAGGCACAGCTTAAGTCAGCCCGCCTCGCTTTCTTGCCATCCTTCAGTTTCAATCCCTCAGGAGTGCTCAGCAAGATACTCAGCGGTCCTAACCGTGATGAGGAGTGGTCACGCGTTTACCAGTTGCCCGTAATGGCTAACTGGAATGTCGACCTCTTTGGCAACCTGCTGTCTCAGAATCGCAGTTCCAAGGCTGCTCTCATAGCTTCGCAGGACTATCAGCAGGCAGTACGCAGCCGTGTAATCTGTGGTGTAGCCAACTGTTACTACACCCTCCTTATGCTCGACCGTCAGTATGAGATACTCGGCGAGGTGGAGCAGATAACCAAGGAGAACTGGGACATGATGAAACTGCAGAAGGAACTGCGCGGAGCGCGTGAAACCGCTGTAGTAGCCGCACAGGCATCACACCTCAATGTGTTATCGCAGAAGATAGATATGCAGCGCCAGATACGTGAGACCGAGAACACCCTCTCGCTCCTTGTCGGACAGCCTGCTCACGCCATAGCGCGTGGCAAACTCGTTGACCAGCAGTTGCCATCTAACTTCGCTACTGGTGTCAACATACAGCTGTTCTCTAACCGTCCTGACGTTCATGCAGCTGAGATGAACCTCGCCCAGTGCTTCTATGGCATACAGACAGCACGCAGCAAGTTCTATCCAGCCCTCGCCATCACCTCAGGACAGTCACAGGGACTGTTTACCTTCACCCAGGCGGCAACAGGTGCTGAGGTAAACCCAGCCTACTGGCTCTTCAATGCCGTAGCAGCCCTCACTCAGCCAATATTCCAGAATGGCAAACTCGTAGCAGGCTTGAAGGTGGCAAAGGCTAAGTACCAGCAGGCATATAACGACTGGGAATACAGCATCCTCTCTGCAGGCTCAGAGGTCAGCAATGCCCTCACGCTCTATAATAGCAGCAATCAGAAGAGCATCGTTGATCGCGAGCGAGTTGATGTGCTCACCAAGAGTGTTGACTACACCCGCGACCTCTATAAGATGGGTGGGAGCTCTTACCTCGAGGTTATCACAGCCCAGCAGAACCTGCTCAATGCCGAACTCACCCAGGTGGCTGACGACTTCAATAAGATGCAAGCCGTCGTAAACCTCTACAGCGCACTGGGTGGAGGAAGGTAGTTGATAATTGACAATTGACAGTTGAGGCACTCAAGTATTGTCTTTAACTCCTTCTAACTCCTTTAACTCCTTTAACTTCTAAGATAAAATGATTTCCGACAAAGCATACATAGACCCAAAGGCGAAGATAGGCAACAACGTAACCGTTATGCCATTTGCCTACATCGAGGGCGATGTGGAGATAGGCGACGATTGCGTCATCTATCCCTTCACCAGTATAATGAACGGTACGCGCATGGGCAAGAATAATAAGGTGCACCAGGGCTCCGTTATCAGTGCCATACCTCAAGATTTCAAATATCAGGGGGGCAACACCCTCACCATCATTGGCAATAACAACATCATCCGCGAGAATGTCACCATAGCACGCTCTTCAGGCCTTGATGGCCTAACCGCCACTCGCATAGCCGACAACAACTTCTTTATGGAAGGTGTACACATCTGTCATGATGTGCAGGTAGGCTATGATAACGTCATAGGCTATGGCTGCAAGATAGCAGGCAAGGTGGTGATAGAGGACGATGTAATCCTCTCCACCAATGTGGTGGTCAATGCCTTTGCCCGCATAGGCAGAGATGCTATGGTGGGAGCCAACGCCTTTGTTACTAAGGATGTGCCACCTTACATCATAGCCATCAACAACCCCATAGAGTATGCCGGAGCCAATGCGCATACTATGGAGCGTTTGGGCAAGGACGAGAAAGTCATCGCCCATATAGCCAATGCCTACCGTCTGGTGTTCAATGGTCAGAACGACATTCTCGACGTTTGTCGCCAGATAGAGCAGCAGATACCTGATGGCAAGGAGATTCGCAACATAGTGAAATTCCTTCGCGAGTCAGAGGTAGGACTCATCACTAAGATGTAACAAATCGAAAAAACATATCTTTGCACTTTTTGATAAATTTTCGAGGCAAGCTGTTGTGAAACAGTTTGCCTTTTTTGCCTACCTGCATGAAGATGTGTTTTATGTTTCTCGCCAAGGGGCTAGCGCAATGTTAGACTTAACCTGCAATCCGCATGGCTTTGCGTAAGCCTCGAAGAGGCGTCTTTGCTCTTTGCGTAGCTAAGTATAACTGGTGTAACCAGCGGGATGAAGCTTAGGCATTTTGCTGGGAATTTACTCATGAGCAAAAGGAATAAACTACAGCCCAAGACTCTCAAAGAGAGTTATACTTAGCCTTTGCGAGAAATAAAAATCAACGGGTTTAGAATTCGCCATTTCTTCTTGACACATGTCATTTATTTCCTTTTTCTTAAGAGAAAAATAGTGGAATATATATCGGTTTTTACAGAAATATAGTAACTTTGCGCCGAAAATTTCGAAAGGAGAAACTGTATCAGGATTACCATAATAGTATACAAAAGTGCAGTAAATCAACAGGATAAGACAAGAAAAAATCAATAAGAATATAGGAAACGATATGCTAAAAAAATTCTTCTTGCTACTAATCGTAGCTATGCTAAATGTGGTGGCGTTGTGGGCAGACCCCGCTATCGAAATTACTCACAATGATGCATCGTGGGTAAGTGCTGAGTTATGTTATAAGGTGCATGTTGGTGAGGCAAAATTTGTTGA
>JAZLBU010000064.1:0-13631 GCA_045613845.1 Prevotella sp.
TGTCACCTCCAGCTTGGCTGTGGCTGTGAAATTGTCGGCTGGGGTCTTCTGAAGGAGCAGGTTGCCTGCCTCCCACATATTCTTATAGTCGGCTGACTGACGATGACAGAACACACGATAGTAGCCATAAGGTGTCGGCATGCCGTAGGTCTGGTCGTAGTTGGCATTCCACTGCCACTGCTTACCGAGGGTGGTGGTGTTGAACTCGTCGCTTTCGACGGGGTTAACAATGTTCCCGTTCCCGTTAACGTTAACGTTAGGTTTCTTAAACCTAAGGACGGGCTGTCCACAGTATTTCTCGAGTTTGCCGTAAGCCTTTACCTTGCCTACTTTCTCGCCCATGGTAGGCCAGCCATCGACCCACTTGACGGGTTCGAGCCACACTACGCGACCGTAAGCCTCTTTGTCCTGGAAATGAAGGAACCAGTCTTCGCCGCTCTTGAGGTGCACCCAACCGCCCTGGTGAGGACCGTTGACGTTGGTGTCGCCCTGAGCCAGAACGGTCTTGCTCTCGTAAGGTCCGAAAGGTGAACGGCTGCGCATGGCGAGCTGATGACCTATGGGCACTCCGCCAGCAGGATTCATAATCCAGTACCATCCGTCGCGCTTATAGAACTTAGGTCCCTCGGAGGTGCGGTCGGGGGTGCCGTTGCCATCGAACACGATGACGGGGTCGCTGATAGCCTGCATGCCGTCGGGGGTCATCTCACGCACGGTGAGCACGGAGTTGAACTGGCAGCGGCTGTTAGCCCAACCGTTGACGAGGTAGCAACGGCCGTCGTCATCCCACAGCGGACAGGTGTCTATCATACCCTTGCCAGAGATGATGCACTTAGGTTCGGTCCACTCGCCCTCAGGGTCTTTAGCCGTAACAACAAACACGCCTAGGTCGGGGTCGCCCCAATAGATGTAGTAAGTCTGGTTGTTCTGGTTATAGCGTATGCTTGGTGCCCAAACACCGTTGCCGTGCTGAGGCACGTTATAGCGGTCGTAAGGCGGCAGTGCCTTGATGGCATGGTTGACTATCTGCCAGTTGACGAGGTCTTTGGAATGAAGGATGGGCAGACCAGGCACATGAGAGAAAGAGGAAGCGGTAAGGTAGAAGTCCTCGCCGCTGGCGCCTACGCACACATCGGGGTCGGAGTAGTCGGCATTGATTACGGGGTTGGTGAATGTGCCGTCACCATTGTCTGGTGACCACACCTGCGACTTGTAGTCAGCTTGCGCCATCGCTGCCACTGACAGGGCGAGCGAGGCAAGGAGTAAGAAGGATTTTTTCATTGTTGTTGGTTGTATTTTGTGGTTGTTATTTTAAAGAAAAGAGCCCCCTCGCTAACGCGAGGCGAACGGTGGCTAAGGATAGATAAGTTCGTACTTGTCGCGTTCTTTATTATATAATACCGACATGGTGCCACGATTGCCCTGGGCGGTGAGGGCGAGGGCTACATGCCCCATGGTGCGGCGGAGGTTGATCTCGATGCAGGGGTTGAGGAGGCTTCGCTCACACACCATCATATCGACGCCGAGGGGACCAGAGTAGATACCTTTGAGGCGCGAGGCGAGGAACTGCTTGATGAGCAGAGATACCTGGCGCAGGAGCTCAATATCAACATGCTCAGCAAGGATGGCAAGTTTTTCCTCTTCAGGCAGGAGGAGGTTGCCCTTGTAGGCACCGTTGACGGTGGTGAAGAGCGACAGTCCGCGATACTCTACCCTACCCTCAGGTGTTGCCTCGTATTCGAGGGCGAAGTCCATGACCCTTTGGCATTCAGCCTCGGCGATGATAGAGCCCTGCTTGGCTATGGTGCTGGCAATGAACTGTGCACTGTGAACCGTGAACGGTTTGACCCCTCTGCCGCTGGAGCTCCACGGTGCCTTGATGATGGTGGCGCCATGCTCACGGGCAAACTGCTCCACCTCGTCACGAGTGTGGCACACTGCAGAGGTGCCTACGGTGCCTGGGAGGGTTCTGAGACGGCTGAGCATCTCGACTGCCAGACTGCGGTTGGAGAGTCGGCGAATCTCACGGAGTTGCTCGTCAGAGGGCATCCTGTCTCGCGGCACTCCCCTCTTGAGCAGTTCAGCCACCACGGCGGCATCCCATCCCCACACGCTGGGCTCCTCACTTGCGCCCCAAAGAGAAGGCAGGTGACTGAGGTCCTGACGCAGGCGGCGCGCCGCCTTAGGAGGGGTGAAGCCCGCTCCTGCATCAAGGGCAAGGACTATGTCGTGCTCGGGGTTGAACACCCCCGCCTCGCTAACGCAAGGCGAACAGTGGCTAAGATATTCCATCAAAATAGGGAGAGCTGGATGGGAGCATCCCCCTTGGAGGGGGATTCAACGGGAACGGGAACGTTAACGGGAACAGAAACGCCGTTAATCATCTCCAGGAACTCATCCTCAGAGACGATGCGGATGCCGAGTTTCTCAGCCTTCTGCAGTTTGGCAGGTCCCATATTGTCGCCAGCGAGGATAAAGGAGGTCTTGGCGCTGATGGAGCCGATGTTCTTGCCTCCGTGCTGCTCGATGAGGAGTTTGTATTCGTCGCGGCTGTGATGGGAGAAGACACCACTGATGACGATGGACATGCCCTCGAGTTCGGTGCCGAGCGACTGCTGCTGAGCCTCGCTGAGCGACATCTGCAGACCGTAGGATATGAGGCGGTCGACGATGGCACGGTTCTTCTCGTTGCGGAAGTATTCCACCACATTGACGGCGATTATCTCGCCCACTCCATCGACCTCCATGAGTTGCTCGACAGAAGCATGGCGCAGGGCATCGATATTCTTGAAATGACGCGCGAGGAGCTTTGCAGTGGTCTCGCCCACCATACGTATGCCGAGGGCAAAGACGACACGCTCAAAGGGCACCTGCTTAGACGCCTCGATAGCCTCAACAGCCTTGCGAGCAGACTTCTCACGGTTGCCCTCGTAGTTGAGCTGCGGAGCGGTGAGGGTGTATAGGTCGGCAATATTCTCAATGAGTCCGCGCTCATAGAAAGCGTCAACGGTTTCAGGACCGAGGGAGTCGATGTTCATGGCACGACGAGCGATGAAATGTTCTATGCGACCCTTGATTTGCGGAGGACAGCCAGTGTCGTTAGGACAGTAATGGGCTGCCTCACCCTCGATGCGGCGCAACTCAGCTCCACACTCAGGACAATGGGTGATAAACTGCACTGGACGGGCACCTGGCTCACGACGGCTCTCGTCAACGCCCACTATCTTGGGGATAATCTCGCCACCCTTCTCTACATATACATAATCGCCCTCATGAAGATTGAAAGAGCGAATAAAGTCTTCGTTATTGAGTGTAGCACGGCGCACCTTGGTGCCAGCCAACTGCACCGTCTCCATATTAGCAACAGGGGTGATAGCACCCGTTCGACCCACCTGATAGGTAACCTCAAGCAGGCGCGTGCATACACGTTCAGCCTTATATTTATAGGCTATAGCCCAGCGCGGACTCTTAGCCGTCATACCAAGAGAACGCTGTTGGCGGGTGGAATTGACCTTGAGCACTATGCCGTCGGTAGCCACAGGCAGATTCTTGCGCTCAGCATCCCAATAAGCGATAAAATCGTAAATTTCTTGCAGGGTCTTCACCTTACGCATGCCCTCAGAAACCTTAAAGCCCCATGAGCGTGCCATATCGAGCGACTCAAAATGACCCTCGGCATGCACCTGATCGCCAAGCACATAATAAAGGTAAGCATCGAGTCCGCGCTCAGCCACCACACGCGAATCCTGACTCTTCAGGGTGCCTGAGGCAGCATTACGCGGGTTGGCAAAGGGTTGTTCGCCGATGTCCTCACGTTCCTCATTAAGTCGGTTGAAGGATTTCCACGGCATGAGTATCTCGCCACGAATCTCAAAACTGTCAGGATAGCCCAATCCCGGCTGCAACACGAGCGGTATGCTGGGAATCTTCCTGACGTTGGTGGTGACATCGTCGCCATGAGTGCCATCGCCACGAGTGACAGCCCTGACAAGGCGCCCCTGTTCATAAGTGAGCGAAATGGAGAGCCCGTCATACTTCATCTCGCAACACACCTCGAAATCTTCACCTTCAAGACCGCGTTTCACCTGGTTATACCATTCCTCTATATCCTGTTCGTTATACGTATTGGCAAGCGAGAGCATGGGATAACGATGGGTGATCTGCTTAAACTCGCGGGTGATGTCGCTACCCACACGCACGGAGGGGGAATTGGGGTCGTACATCTCAGGATGCTTGGCCTCAAGATCCTGCAGTTCGTGCATAAGGAAGTCAAACTCTTGATCGGATATAATAGGGCTGTTAAGAACATAATAACGATGGTTATGTTCATGAAGTTGCTGGCGTAGAGTGGTGATTCTATCTGTTTCAGTCATTATTGTCAGTTGAGTTAAGTGAGACAAAGGTACAAAAAAAAGTTGAATGTTGAAAGTTGAAGGTTGAAAGAATATGAATTATGAATTATTTTTATTACCTTTGCAACAAAATTACACCATAATGAGAATAGACATCATTACAGTATTGCCCGAAATGCTCACTGGTTTTGTGAACGAATCGATACTGGCACGCGCCCAGAAGAAGGGACTGGCCGAGATACACGTTCACAACCTGAGGGACTACACGGCAGACAAATGGAAGCGTGTGGACGACTACCCTTACGGAGGTGCGGCGGGCATGCTGATACAGTGTCAGCCACTGGATGCCTGTATCGCAGCACTTAAGGCAGAGCGTGATTATGACGAGATAATATTCACGGCACCTGACGGCGAGACATTCAACCAGGGAATAGCCAACGAGCTGTCGCTGAAGGAGAACCTCATCATAATATGCGGTCACTACAAGGGCATAGACTATCGCATAAGAGAACACCTGGTGACAAGGGAGATAAGCATAGGCGACTATGTGCTGACGGGTGGCGAACTGGCTGCGGCAGTGATGGCTGACAGTATAGTGAGGGTTATACCCGGAGTGATAGGCGATGTGGAGAGTGCCCTGTCGGACTCTTTTCAAGACAATCTGCTCGAGCCTCCAGTATATACCCGACCTGCGGAATACCACCCCGTAGGCAATCCTGACGAAACATGGAGCGTGCCCGAGATACTGCTCTCTGGTCATGAGGCAAAGATAAAGGATTGGGAAATGGAACAGGCGCTGAAAAGAACGCAGGAGCGAAGGCCGGACTTACTATGATACTGAAGAATATTTCCATACTGAATTATAAGAACATCAGTGAGGCGAAATTGAATTTTTCTCCAAAGTTTAATTGCTTCATTGGTAATAACGGCGAGGGCAAAACCAATCTGCTCGACGCTGTGTATTACCTGTCGTTCTGTCACTCTATGTTCTCGAATGTTGACTCGCTACTGATGAAACACGATACCGAATTCTTCATGATTCAAGGCGAATATCTGCATGACGACGGCGAGACGGAAGAGGAGATATTTGCCAGTATGAAGAGGGGCTCAAAAAAGCAGTTCAGAAGGAATAAGAAAAACTATAAGCGATTGTCGGAACACATTGGTATTGTGCCACTTATCATCGTGTCACCTGACGACGCCACACTCATTTCAGGAGGTAGCGAAGAGCGCCGAAAATTGCTCGATATAGTGATATCACAATATGATAACACATACATCAATTCGCTCAACAGATATAACAAGGCTCTGCAACAACGTAACGCGCTGCTGAAAATAGAAGACGCTACGCCAGACCCCACGCTGATGGACTTGTGGGAAGAGGAAATGGCGAAAGAGGGAGAGTACATCTATGAGCAACGCAACAAATTCGTGGAGCAGTTTATACCCGTATTTAACCGTGTGTATCAAAGCATAAGCGGAAACAAGGAAGAAGTGACGCTGAGGTATATATCACACTGTCAGCGAGGACCGCTGCTGGACGTGATAAGGCGTGACAGGATGAAAGACCTGGCAGTGGGTTATTCGTTGCACGGCATACACCGTGACGACCTGGAAATGATGATAGACGGCTACCCCATGAAGCGCGAAGGCAGCCAGGGACAGAACAAGACGTATGTCATATCGCTGAAGCTGGCACAGTTTGACTTCCTAAGCAAAACCACCAACGCCACTACACCACTCTTGTTGCTCGACGACATATTCGACAAACTCGATGCCCTGAGGGTGAAAAGCATAGTGGAACTAGTGTCAGGCAACACATACGGACAGATATTCATTACCGACACCAACAGAGACCATCTGGACCAGATATTGTCACACTCTGACGCAGAATACAAGATATTCCACGTGGAGGGAGGGGAATTCTCTTAATTGAATATGTTCAAACAGCACCCCATAAACGTAGAGACCGTGATGCGAAGCATACTTCGCAATCAAGGACTGGAAACGCCACTGATGCAGCGACGTTTGATGAACGCGTGGGATGAGGTGATAAGAGAAATGTTTGATAAGGAAATAGCCGAATACATCATAGAAAACACAGAACAAAAGGACATTCGCAACCAGACGCTGTGGGTAAAGATTATGATACCCGCCATACGCGCTGAACTGCAAATGAAAAGTTCCGACCTTGCCGCCACACTGAACAACAAAGTCGGAACTCAGATTATAACCTCAGTAAGGTTTTACTAGAGATTCTAGATTATCTAGATTTTCTAGAAATTCTAGGCTTTCTAGATGATTATTTTCCAAATCTCTTTTTACGGAGCTCATCACGCTGACGCTGAAGCTCTTGCTGTTGCTGCTGCATAGCCTGAAGGCGGGCAGCAAAACCAGACATCTTCTTAGGATTCTTCTTATTCTCAGCACGCTTAGCCTCGAGGATAGCAAGGAGTTTATCGTCGTTGGTAGTCTTACGCAACAGCCACATTATGAGGGCTGAGAAGAACAGAGAAACGAAATAGTAGAAGTTAAGACCTGAAGAATAGTCGTTGAACATGAAGAAGAACATCAGTGGCATGAGCATCATCATCCATCGCATCATCTTCATCTGCTCAGCCTGGGCACCCACCATCTGGTCTTTCTGTTGCTGCATGGTGAACCAAGAGTAAAGCAGGTTGGCACCACAGAAGAGGATACAGGTAAGAGATATATGATCGCCTATGAGCCACAGGTTGTCATGCCATGAGATGATAGGATCGTAGGTTGACAGGTCGTCAATCCACAGGAATGACTGGCGACGCAACTGTATGGCATTAGGAACGAAGTTGAACATGGCAATCCAGATAGGCATCTGAATGAGCATAGGCAGACAGCCACTCAGTGGACTGACACCATACTCAGCATAAAGCTGCATCTGAGCCTGCTGCTTCTGAAGGGCATCCTCGGGTTTGTCAAGATGCTTGGTGGCCTCCTCAAGTTTTGGACGTAGCACACGCATCTTGGCTGAAGAGATATAGCTCTTCTTAACCATTGGATAGGTTATAGCCTTCAACAGAAGGGTGATGAGTATTAGGATAACGCCCATAGGGATAGCCATAGAGCGAAGGAAGTCGAACACATAAAGCGTGAACCAACGGTTGATATAGCGGAACAAAGGCCATCCGAGGTAAACTAACTGCTCCAACTCAAGGTCTTTGCCAAAGGCGCTCCCCTCCTCTACGTCTTGAAGCAGACGGAAATCGTTAGGCACGAAATAGAACTCTAACTCAGTAGCATTAACACCCTTAGGGTCAAAGTCGGTCTTGAGCTTTGCCTCATACTGCTTGAGGTATCCTGTACCCTTCTCCTGTGGTATGGAAGTGAGTTTCGCATCTGTACCGAAGCCCGTCTTGGCAACCATAACGGCAGAGAAAAACTGATTTTTGAATGCTACCCAATCGATAGGTTCGTCAACCGTCTCGTCCTTCTTCTCGCTGGTTTCGTTGAGGTAATCTGTGCCACCCTCGTTGAAGTGATATGTAAGGGTGCTATAGCGATTTTCAAAGGTGAAACCTTTCTCCTGTTGCTTGCAGAGGTCCTGCCAGTTGATGTCAATAGAAGAAGCATTAGGCGAGAACAGTCCTGCCATACCGTTAGCCACGATAGAGCAACTCAGCTTATAGTTCTCATTCAGAGCGTATTTGATGACTATACTCTTGCCATCACCAGCATCAGCAGTGAAGGTGACAGTATTGGCTGTTACGTCAGAGGGAGTGAAGGTAATGTCCTCGGTGGAGATATTCTGCTCCTTAGCCACGAAGGTGAAATTGAGCTTCTGAGTAGCCTTATCGAAAAGGGTCACATCCTTATTGCCGTCATTATCCTCAAATCCCTTGATGACAGCCTTCTGTACAACAGCACCACGTGATGAGAGGGTAAGCTGGAGCTTGCCATTCTGCAACACGATATTCTCTCCGGCACCGAGCATGGCATTATGAAACAGAGCCGTGGTATCTTCAGTTGCCTTGACGGCAGCTTCTGCCTTCTTCTGTATCTCGGCTATCTTCTGCTGCTCCTCAGCCTTTTTCTTTACCACAGTTTCTATTGAGTCCTTTACACGCTGAGCTTCTATCTCCTGCTCAGATGGTTGGTTGAACCATGTAAAGCCAAAAAGTACTATTGCTATAAGTACAAATCCTGTAATGGTGTTCTTATCCAAAATATTATCTGTTTATTTTATTAGTATGTAACAATTTTGAGTTGCAAAGTTACAAAAAATTATTCAAAAAGAACAATTCTTATTTCATAATTCTTAATTCTTAATTCTTTTTTGTAACTTTGCGTTGAGAAATCTCAATCACAGCACTTTTTGATATAAACATACCCCCTATGCGCAACATAATATTTTTCTTGTGCTTCATATATGCTAACCTTTGTTCGCAGAGTTTGGCTCAGAACCCACTCTTCATGCCCCTGAAATACGACTCACGGGTAACGAAGCAGATGTTTGAACTGGACGGCGACACCACATCGCTCAGCGACAGGGTGATGATGGAAACGTACCTCAAACACCCCGAGGCGGTGACAAACCTAAAGGAGAGCAAGAATGCAGATAAGAAGAGAGGACCTGAAGAACTGACACCCATAATAAATGGTCCGGCAACAATACCGGCAACGGTTAACGTGCCAGAGCCTGACGAGAGAGTGGAAATGGTTATCACGAAACCTAATTTCTGGACTTTCTACGGGGACTACAGTCTGCAGTTTATGCAAAACTATATCTCGCCAAACTGGTATACATCAGGCAACTCAAACTATTCGATGATGGGAGCTGTCACCCTGCAATATAACTATAATAACAAGCAGAGAATAAAGTGGGACAACAAACTGGAGCTAAAACTAGGATTGCTGTCAACTGAAGCCGACACGATTAACAAGTTTAAGACCACCGAAGACCTGATACGCTACACCACGCAGTTATCGCTGCAAGCATATAAACAATGGTATTATGCAGCACAACTCATTCTCAGCACACAGTTCGCCAAAGGACGGAAAAACAACGATCCCATGACGTATTCGGACTTCATGTCGCCATTTACCATGAATCTGTCACTCGGCATGAACTACGTGGTTGATATATGGAACAAAAAACTCACGGGCAACATTCTGTTGGCTCCTTTCTCATATAAGCTGACATATGTTGACAGACTGGCACTTGCCACCCGATATGGCGTGGATGAGGGCAAACATACGCTGAACGATATCGGTTCGATGATAAACATAGGACTGGTGTGGAAACCTACAGACAACATTAAGTGGGAAACACGTTTCTACACCTTCTCAAACTATTCATACTTGCAGTTGGAATGGGAAAACACTATCGGTTTCCAGTTTAACCGATATATCTCAACCAAGCTGTCATTCTATCCCCGTTTTGACAGCCACGAAGAGCGCACAACCAATACCTACTGGCAATTAAAAGAATTCCTATCAATAGGTTTTGCTTACTCCATGTAACACTGCATTTTATGGATCAACTCTCACTGGCCTGGCACATAATATCAAATACTGACACGCACCTGTTTCTGACAGGCAAGGCAGGTACGGGCAAGACAACCTTCCTGCGCCAACTGAAGGAAAAACTGCCGAAAAGAATGGTGGTATTGGCTCCTACAGGAATAGCTGCCATTAACGCTCATGGCACCACGATTCATTCCTTCTTTCAGTTTGGTTTCGGACCTCAATTGCCTGATGCCAAACGCTCAAACAAATACAAGTTTCGAAAGTCAAAGATACAGCTCATTCGTTCGCTGGACCTGGTTGTCATAGACGAGATAAGCATGGTGAGGGCTGATATTCTGGATGCTATTGACGCCACCATGAGGCAATATCGTGACCGTAGCCGACCATTCGGAGGGGTGCAGATGTTGATGATAGGCGACATGCAACAACTGGCTCCCGTAGCGCGTGATGATGAGTGGCAACTGCTTCAGCCATACTACGAAACGCCTTATTTCTTTTCCAGTCACGCTCTGCAATCATCAGACTTTGTAACAGTAGAGTTGCAACACGTGTATAGACAGTCGGATTCGTTGTTTATTGACATACTGAACAAGGTGCGTACGAATTCTATTGATGATGCTTCACTGAAGATTCTCAACCAACGATACAACCCTACATTCGTGCCACCAAAGAAGATTGGTTATATAAGACTGTGCACCCACAACCGCCAGGCTGATGCTATAAACCGCAAGGAACTGGCTGCGCTATCCACGCCATCCATGACGTTTGAGGCTGAGGTAGAAGGAGATTTTCCAGAACTCTCATATCCTACGGAGGAATCTCTGGAGCTCAAGATAGGAGCTCAGGTGATGTTCGTAAAGAATGATTCGTCTGCGGCAAAGGAATACTATAACGGCATGATTGGCGAAGTGATTGATTTTGATTCTAACGAACAGATACATGTGCGTTGCACAGACAACAACAAAATAATCAAGGTGGGAAAAGAAAAGTGGGAAAACACTCACTACACACTCGATAACGACACAAAGGAAATATTCGAGGAAATAGTGGGCACCTTTGAACAATACCCACTAAAGACGGCATGGGCTATCACCGTGCACAAGAGCCAGGGATTGACCTTCGACCGTGCCATAATAGATGTGCAGCATTCTTTTGCCCACGGACAAACGTACGTTGCGCTGTCACGTTGCAAGAGTCTTGACGGTATGGTGCTGAGTAACCCCATACCCCGTTACGCCATAATTAATGATGTGAAGGTGGAACAGTTTACGAATGACCCACGCCATAGAGAACCTGATGACAGAAGTTTGGCTATGATGGAACAGCAGTATCTGATTCGAACTCTTGATGACTTATTCTCTATGCTCCCCCTACGTCAAGGCATTAACGATATGGTGAGATTTCTTCGTGAACACTTCTATTCACAAATGCCAAAGACATATAGCAAATGGGTGGAGTCTGGCGAACTACTAAAGCCTCTTGAGGATGTTGCCATTCGATTTCACAACCAGTATCTTTCAATCATATTGCATGGAGACGATGACCAGTTGCAAGAGCGATTGAGAAAGGGTGCTGCATATTTTGAAGAGCAACTGCTCTTCATACGCATTTTACTTAAAAACACTTTACTGAACAGCGACAATAAGAACATACGCAAACGTCGTGATGAAATTCTCGGTAGTATCAAGACAAGCTACAAACTTAAATTTCAGATACTACACCACGTTTCCATGAATGGTTTCCAGTTGCAGGATTATCTCAAAACAAAAGCTCGTTTGAGCATCAGCGTGTAATCCGTACTGTTTACCTATATTAAGCCTTTACGTTTGCTTACCCGTAAAAATTAATCCTCTTTACGCTTGTCTACAAACTTGTAGCCATTGTATTTGTTGCGAGGGAATACAAAAATCTCGTCGTTTATATTGCCTGACTTGAAGTTTGTGATATAAATCTTTGCCCAAAGGAAGGCTACCTTAATACGAACAAACTTAGGGTCACGGGTTTGGCGGTCAAGTGTAACACGTGCTTCCTTCACTCCGTCAACACCTTTCTTTGCCTTCACCGTTATGATATATCCTTCTGGATCGTTGGCTATGCTGTAAGTATAGTTGTCTGGATCAAACTTAAACTTGTCTTCGTATTTGTCTTTCTTCTTGGACTGGGCATAATTTATTTCAACAATTTTACGCTTTTCCTTTGTAATATAAGATGTTACGCCATCATTCCAACCATTGCTATTCTTGGACATATACTTGCTTTTCTTGCCCTTATACCATATCGTTCCTTCGGTCTTGTACAGATTAGCTATATTGACTTTATAGTGTAAAGAAGCACCATGTTCACCAAACACGCGATTATAGGCTGACATAAACATGTGACGTGCTTGTTGTGCATTAGGGGTTTCCTGTGCATAAGTATTACACGCAGTAAAAATGGAGAGAATGAGTATTAATAATCGATGTGTCATTATTCGATGTATCATCATATATTCTAATTTCAAACTGCAAAATTACTATTTTTTTTCGTATTTTCAGTGTCTATTCTGCATATTATATATATCTACATATTCTACATAGAAAAAATATATTCCGCAATATAAACAATCACACAACAAAGAACTGCCACGGCGAATAATCCCATACCAAACCAAGCGGCTATTATTCCTACAAATAAGGCTATCAAACCAATTATAGGATTTGTGGTAATTTCCGTCATGGCGGGGAAAGTCATCACGGCAAGCGTAACGTAAGGCACGTAATACAAAAAACTACGTACAAACACATTCTTAAAGCGTCCGCTTATCAGTGTCATCGGCAACAACCTTATAACGTTGATAGTCATTACCAATAATAATATATAGACTATAACACTATTCCTTTCCATACATATCTTCTTTTATGGGAAAAAACAATGCCATTGCCGACGAAATAAGCAATGTTAAAACAATAATTTGAATGCCTGGACTAAAATCTTTTACAACTGGAATGATAGAAAAAAGTCCACTTAATGCAAAACTTGCTATTATAGCAAACAATACACTACGATCTTTTTTTGCTTGTGGTACTATGATTGCAATAAACATACCATATAGCGACATACTCAAAGCTGCTACGATATCGTGTGGTAAAATCTCGCCTGCTACTATACCCGTAGCACATCCCGATGCCCAAAATATAGTGGAAATCAAGGCTGCTCCATAAGTGTAGGCTGGAGGCGTAAAACCCTTATGCCCAATGGAAACGCCAAAGATTTCGTCTGTAATGCATAATGACATCATAACACGATGAAATAGAGAAGTACTAGGAGCTATTTTCTGCGACAAAGATGCACTCATAAGTAGATACCTCAAATTTATAATAACACTCATAAGTACCAGTTCTACATAGGCAGCATTTGCCGCTATAAGGGTATATGCCCCATATTCACCTGCCGAAGCACGTGTGAAGAAACTTGACATAAAACCCTCCAAGGCTGTCAATCCAGCACCCTTAGCTATAATCCCAATTGAAAAGGAAACAGCAAAATACCCCAAAGCTATAGGAATACCATCATGCAATCCCTCTTTAAAGTCTCTATTCATAGCACAATATAGAAAAAAAACAGCATGCCTAACGACATGCTGCTCTTTGTTGTAAAAAAGAAGGCGGCCTCCTACTCTCCCACATTGCATTGCAGTACCATCGGCGCAGGCGGGCTTAACTTCTCTGTTCGGAATGGGAAGAGGTGGAACCCCGCCGCAATAACCACCTAATAGAAGGGTTGACTATTGCAAAA
>JAZLBU010000065.1:0-80328 GCA_045613845.1 Prevotella sp.
GAGTTTCATGAACAAGAAACTGACAATAGCGATGAACTGTCGTGATTTGCTTAATTCACGTAAACAGAAGAGTGAGACAAGTAGCGACACCTTCTGGCAATATAGTGAGAACTGGCGTCATTCACGCAAATTCAACTTCACGGTCACATGGTCGTTTGGCAATAACAAGCCAAAAAAGACCAGACAAAACAGTGAACAATACAATACAGAAGAAGAAACCTCTTCAAGTGAAAGTTCTTCAGAGGATTAATAAAAACAAGAAAGGCTAACGTCGTAAGTGTGAACGTTAGCCTTTTTCTATTGTTATTGTAGCAACTCGGCTGGCACTGCGCCTGCCATTGCATCGTATGCCTTTTCCGAAGGGTGCAGATGATCACCCGAGTCAAAACCAGGAGCAAAACAGAGAGGATGCTCAGGGTCGCACAATGCTTTGTCAAAATCCACGCATCCATCGAATATTTCAGACTCCCGAAGCCATTCATTAAATGCTATGCGCAGGTTGTCTCGCTCCTCGTTATATGTGCGCCAACCATAGATAGGCAACAACGTACCGCTATATACCTTCAGGTGTTTAAGTTCAGGATGATTACGTATATAGTCAACGTATATCTCCTTCGTACCCTTTTGCAAGTCTTCTAGTGTAGGCATGTCACTCCAGGGTCGGAAAGGATTGACATCAGTGCCTACGGGATGTATTATATCATTGATGCCGTGTTGTATTATTACAGCAGAAGCCCCAGCTACATCCATCTCTATAGGAAAACGAGTGGCCCCCTTGAGTCCGTATGCCTGATAGGTAATACAATCATATTGACGCAGTATGCGAGTGCCACTGACGGCACGACGTATGATAGCCACATTATTATAATTGTTCGCGCGCGCACGCATTGTGAGGTAGTCAGGCCAACTCTGAGCTGTTATAGAGTCGCCGTAACACACCAGAGCATGGTTCTTCTCCTCAGTCAGAATGTCTATTGTATTCAGAAAATAGAACCAATTGGTGTGGCGTGAGAGGTCAAGTGGCAGTTTGTCGGATTCGGCAAAATCACCATAGGCATACTGCCCCTTCGACAGCGGACCCGTTATCAGTGTTCCGGCATTCATCTGGGTGCAGTCGGCAAGGTATATACTTACCTCAATTGTCTCGCCAGCATTTATATAACATTCCACCTCCTCGCTCGTCACTTCTTTGCCAGGAGCAATCGTCAGCGGATTCATCGGTATCTTATTCCCCTCAGCAGTGGCAATCACCACCTTTGACAGTTTCACAGCCTCCGTACCAGTAAGGTTAGAGAAACGCAGGCGCAGTTTGCTACCTGAGAAAGGCATGTATATGGGATATCTAAGTGTGATATCCTTTGCATACACACACTCCTTGCGGTCAGTTATCGATGTTGCATTGCCCCAACAGGCAACCCATTTGGTGTAAAGCATTATTAAATTTTGAAAAATCAAACTGCACCTTTATGACTTATTACTGCTGCAATGGTCTTAAAAATGCAAATCAAGTCCAATTTGAATGAAATGTTTTGAATATAGAAATATTCCATCTCCAATCGCTGGTCATAATCCACATTAGACCTACCATTACTTCCCCACCATCCTGTGATGCCAGGTTTTACCTTCCAATAGATTTTTGAACCTCCATGATCTTCTAGTTCTCCATCTACCAAAGGTCTTGGTCCAACGAGAGACATGTCTCCCTTTAACACGTTCAATAGCTGTGGCAACTCATCCAGAGATGATTTCCTCAAAAGAGACCCCATTCTTGTAATTCTTGGGTCATTCTCTATCTTTTGGTTCTCCTCCCATTCCTTTCTGTATTTTTCCTCTTTTAGCAGATCCTCCAAGAGTTCTTCCGCATTGTGAACCATAGAGCGGAATTTGTATATCATGAACGGCTTTCCATCTTTGCCAATACGTTCTTGTTTAAAAAACATGCTGCCCTTATCCCCTCTGTAGAGAAAGCTCAATTTTACTAAAATACAGATAGGAAAGAGCAAGAGAAGGCCTAAAAAACCAAATATTATGTCGAAAAGTCTTTTTATATAGATATACATTCTATTCTAAGAATTATACTCCTTATATTTCTGTTCTACAAATTCCTTTATTTCTTTTTTGAAACGTTCTTCAGAGAAGCCCTCTGCCCATTTGCGGCACTCGTTAGGAGAGAACGGCTGCTTACCAAGACTTTCAAAGTGATTTACTGCATTAACGACTGCCTCAACAGTTTGTTCTTTAAAGAAAAGACCCGTTTTGCCTTCACAAACAGTTTCTAATGAGCCACCATGTCCATATGCTATTACTGGAGTTCCACAACTTTCGGCTTCTATAGGAATCATCCCGAAATCTTCGTCAGCTGCAAATATAAAGGCTTTAGCGTGTTGCATCTTCTCCTTTAACACGTCAAAAGGCTGATACCCCATCACCTTAATATTTGCTTTTGCCCTTTTTCTATAATCCTGCAAATCAGGTCCTCCGCCTATTACCACTAATTTCTTGTCAGGCATCTGGTTGAAGGCATCAATAATCAGGTCTATTTTCTTATAAGGCACCAGCCTACTGCTTGCCAGATAATAGTTGTGCTTTTCCTCACACAGTGCAAACTGAGAAATATCTATGTTAGGATGAATGGTTGTAGAACCTCTTCTATATGTTTCTCTTATTCTCTTCCCCACATAGTCAGAGTTGCTTATAAAATAATCCACCCTGAAACTACTCAGCAGATCCCATTTCCTAATACGATGCAACATGTATCTGACGAGCCAACTCTTTACCCCCTTCTGCAGTCCAGATTCCTCTAGATACTCATTATACATGTCCCATATGTAGCGAATGGGGGAATGGCAATAGCAAATATGAAGTTGGTTTTCTTTTTTCAGTATCCCCTTTGCCACGCAATGAGAAGAAGAGATGATGACATCATATCCCCTTAAGTCAAATTGTTCTATTGCGAATGGGAAAAGTGGTAGGTAGGCTCTGTGCTTGCTCTTAGCGAAAGGCATTTTCTGTATAAAGGAGGTATGCACTCTTTCCCATGGAATACCGAGTTCATCACAAACTTCCTTCTTAGCTACTAAGGTATAGATTTCAGCATCAGGAAAAACATCAAAGATTGCCTTTACAACCTTATCCGATCCCCCGACTGTCACAAGCCATTCTTGTATAATCGCTACCTTCATATTAATTATAACGTTTCTTTATACCTTTTTATTTTGAATAATGGGGAAAAGTTGAATTTTCTCTACCGAAAAGCCTTGAAGTTCGTCTATAATTATTTTTGCTGTGTTCTGGTAACTATATGTTGAAGCTATCTGTTCATCTACATTGATGGGTGAAGAAGGGAGAGTTAGTAGGCGATTGTATAGATCTTCAGAGTTTCCAGCCTCGAAGAATGTTACAGGGAAATCACCATATATTTCCTTATATACGGGTATATCAGACATGATAACAGGAGTACCTAGACTCATAGCCTCTAATGGTGGGATGCCGAATCCTTCATACATAGAAGGAGAAACCAAACATGCAGCATGTGACAAGATATCATAAACCTCTTTGTTTGAGGCGTTTGTAGCTAAACGTATCTTTTTCTCGTTGGCCTTGATAGTGTTCATTATATCCGAATCCTTTGTTCGGAAATTGAAACTACCTATTATTGTCAGCATTGGGGCATCCTTACTCTCCTGAAGAAGTTTCTCATAAGCCTTCCATAGAACATGAAGTCCTTTGTGGCGCTTGATGTTACCCAAAAAAACTATTCCCGTACGTTTTTCCACTGTAGCATGTGTGGCTTTGTAGCTAAGCAGCTCCTTGCTCAACCCGTTGGGTATTACCCTTATTCTGTGTGGGGTATGAAAATGTTTATGTATCCTTTGTCGAGAGAAATCACTAACAGTAAAGATGGTGGTTGAAATATTTAGTGCCCGTTGGATAAAGAAGCGTCGGATAAGTTTGCCTATTGGTGAACAAATACCATCCACATCAAAGAACACCACATCGTGTACCATAGAGAATATGGGTACTCTAATACCCAATGGGATATTGAAGAAAGGCGTAAAGAAAGCATCACAGCGATTGACTTCTTTTGTTGGAAAACAGAAGAGTTCCTTGAGTGTAAAGCTTCCATAGCTACACTCTACAATATGGCAATGGGTATTTTCCGCATAAGCACTCAGGTACTTTATGTCACCAATAAGAACAAACTCAAGGTCAGTCCTCTCAACCATGTAATGCATCACATTCTCGATGAATGTGCCTATACCGCTTTGCCCTATCAGTCGGCAGTCAATAGCAATTTTCATAGTCTTTTTCACATGCTTGCTACTTTCCTTGAACTTATACTCCTTTAATCCAGTCATTCAAGAAGTAGTCGTAAATATAATATTTTCCGTTTTCACTAGTGATTAAGTCTTTATCTAATAGAGATGACAGACCACGCTGCACGGCACTGACTGATGACAGATGATACTTGTTAACAAAGAGTCCGCTGGTGGGCTGAACATCTTTTCCTTCGCATGCCAAGGCTATCAGCAAAGCCTTTTGCTTAGCGGTAAGCCGATTCATCATGTCTTGATAGATATCCTCTTTTTCTTCCACAGCTTGCCGAATGGCTATATTAATATCATCGACTGTAACAGTCTTTCCTGGGTCTGTAGATGCATAGACCTCGTTACAAATCTTCTGTATGTACCAAGTGGTACCCTCAAATCGTCGATAGAGATAGTCAATAGCCTCAGGTTCTATATCCCGATTGGAATCATGAAAGTTCTTCATGATAAACGTAGCATATGTCTCTTCTGGTATTGGCTTGAGCGATATAGTGGTGGCGCTTTGGTAGAACGGCCGAGCAGGTGATGAGAACATTTCACCCATCATGTGTCGTTTTGAACCAGAAAAGACAAAGCGCGCATTATTGCAGTCCTGGATATAAGTGCGAAGCAGTGCTTCTACATTTTTCTCCTCGTAGTCAGTTATACTCTGAAACTCATCGATAGCCACTAGGCATGGTTTATTGGCAGCTGACAGATAATTGAAAATTTCATCTAAAGTAATCTGTGGCATCTTGATGTCGCCAGTCTGAAGATTCCAACTGGGCTGCCCTAAAGCATCAAGTGTAATACCTGTTCGAAGCGAACCAACTATCTGGAGAAATAATTCCCACGCTTTGCGTCCTTGTGACTTAAGTACGGACAGGATGCTTCGTCCCAGAGCATAAGTAAATTCCGCCAATGACTTGGTAGCGTAGATGTCAACAATAAACAGATAGTAATCATTGCGCATCCTCTCCTGAGCAAAGCAGTGCTTAATGAGGCCTGTCTTGCCCATACGACGGGGGGAGATGAGTGCCACGTGATTGCCATTCACAAGTAGTGAAGTAAGCCTTTTCGTCTCTGCCTCCCTGCCGCAGAAATACTTGGGACCACTATATCCGTAGGTGAAAAATGGATTTATCATACTCGTAACATCTTAGAATGGTGCAAAGATACGAACATTCTTTCAATTATACAAATCTGCATAACGCATTTTTGTATAATTTATAAAAAAAAGACCCCTATCAGTCGGCAGTCAATAGCGATTTTCATAGTTTCTTTACAAATTTTGTTAGGATTACGTCCCAATTATATCTTGATAGCTGTTCTTGATTGACTCTAGGATGGTGCTTTACAACATTCAAGATAGAGTTTATCCATTCCTGAGGTTCATACCCCTTAACTGTATAAGCTCCATCTTTTCCCTCAGCAACTTCTATCATAGCAGAATTGTGGGCAGTGACAATTGGACATCCGCATAGTAGAGCTTCCAACTGTGGCATTCCAAAACCTTCCATTAATGCAGCAGAAACAAAGCAGTCGGCAGTGTTGTAAAGTAGGGACAATTCTTCATTAGTAACAAAACCACAGAAGATAGTTGATTCCTTAGGGAAATCTGGTGATTCAACTATCCCTTTGATATCAGAATTCTTCCATCCTTTGCCACCGACTATGACTAATTGTATGTTGTTATTTTGATATAGTTCAGGAATGATTTTCAATAAAAATTTTAGATTCTTTCTAGGTTCCAAAGAACCGACAAACAATATAAATCTATCGCTGATACCAAATCTATTTTTTATTACCATTTTTTCTTCTGCTGTAAGATCTTGATGGAAGAAAAGATTTCTGTCAACTGCTCCTCCTACGAATATCTCCTTACAACGTCTTTGGGGGAAATACGTTTCTACTTTAGATTTTGTATAGTTTGAGTTGGTCCATATAATATCCGCTTTTTTTATTGAACTGCTGAAGAAAAGTTTATTGGCTAGGATATTTTTCCAATGCATCGTTTCCTTATTCTCTATATTTACCACATCATGTACTACAATAATCTTCTTAACACATCTAGGCATGAAGAAGGGTAAGCATGGAACAGGACTGTAGTAAACATCAGCCTTCCATCGTCTAACTAGGATAGGCATCATGATGAATAGCCATATTAAATTGGGAAGTCGATGGAATAGCCAATTGCTCTTTTCTTTTATCCTTACATTTTTTGGTATACCTTTGTCTGAGAATGTTTTGTGGACAGATCTAGGAAGTGCTATAAGGAAAATGTCTTGTGGACATAACTTGGCCCATGTGGTGACACTTTCTTTAAAAAAGTTGGATATTCCGGCAGTGGGCGCAGTGAAAGCCCTTCCGTCAATGAGTATTGTCATATCGTAATGGTAATAAACTGTTGTTTCATTATCTTACACTTGTCTGCAAATGAGACTTTAGGGTTGAACCATAGGGTTTGTCTCAATAATGCATGAATGACTCGGTATAGATAATACTTCCATCTTGGTAGTAACAATTTGAAGTATATATGTTGACTTCGTTCTTGCCTAAAGTTATCTCGTAGAAATTTAGAACTCTTACCATCCTTGCTGCCTTCTCCTTCAAGATGGACTATCCTTGGTCCATTAATAAGTACATTTTCATATCCTCTCATAGCAAAACGCTGTTGCATTTCTACTTCCTCGCAATACATGAAGAAAGCAGGATGAAAGGAACCGCATTCGTTCAACACTGAGCGTCTTACAAAAAGATCGGCACCTGTGATGTATTCTACTTTCATCCAATTTTTGGGAAAAATTTCAGGCTGATGATATATTCGCAACGCTTTCTTTATTGGTATAAATAACAACTTTTCAATATCTCTTGGTATAGTCGGCATGTAGCCGTAAGAATGTATTGGATTACCATGTATGTCTTCCAGAACACATCCCAAACCACCGAGTTTCCCCTTGTAATTTTTTGCATAATCATACAGCATCTTGATAGCATTGTTACGTAGCAAAGTATCAGAGTTTAAGAAGAAGATATATTCTCCTTTTGCATGCTGTAATCCTATGTTATTAGCTTTACCAAACCCCAGATTCTCTCCAGTGGGTATGAAAATAATCCTTTTGTCGTTTGACAAAGTTTCTATCGATTCATCCTTTGACCCATTGTCAACAACAATTATCTCATACTCTATGTCTGAAGTGTATTTTACTATATTATCTAGACAAGGTAACAGCACATGCAATGTGTTGTAGTTGACGATGATAATTGACACTTGTATAGTTTTATTCATCACTATGTAACAATATTAACTATTCTTATCTATAACAAACTCTTCACATTTATATCTGGCTCTCCTACTTCTTATGAATTATCTTGTTTCTAATAACATCAATACATATTCTTTTTTCATTTCCCTTAATACCAAATGATATCACAACTACAGCTGTACAACAATACCATAGAATAATTCTTATTAGCCAGGAGTCAATATATAAACAGTATGAATATGAAAAATTTATAATTAAACAAAATACTACACACACCTCGATAATTGGAATGACTACCTCCTTCATATAGTCAGCAATAGACATCATAATAATTTTTGAAACAATATACACTCGATATATTATAATAATACCATATAGAATGTTTAGAATTGCAAAAGTCACTATTGCTGAGCAACCTAAACGTAATGAAATATAGGAGATAGGAATAAACATTAATGTCACAAATCCTACTATAATTTCATATGTTTTTACATTACCTGTAGCTTGAACAACTTTAGTAAGGGGAGCTTCCAATGTAGTGATAAGTACAAAAACTATACCATAAATAGAAAAAGCAATAGATTCACTTGAGACATAATTCTTTCCGAGCCATAACTCGAGTAATGGTTTCATTTCTGTCATCATGGGCGCACAAATAACAAAAATCAGCATGAAAGATAGTCTTGAAGACAGATACACAAGTTGACGTGAATAAGTGAAATCCTTGCTGGCATAGCTTTTGGTTATCTGTGGTGTTACTGCCATAAAAATATTCTGAGATAAAGTTAATGAAAATCCTTTTACCTTATCTGCAATACCTTTTGCAGCATTTAATATTGGTCCAAAGAAAAGGTTGAGAAGAATTGTATGACCTTGCGTTGTAAGCGTACTGCTTGTTGCTCCCAATAAGCTCCATCCAGAGAATGAAGCTTGCTGCTTCATAATGCTAAGATCCATTATTGGAGAATATTCGCACCCTATAAATTTTCTATTACAATAAATTACTATGAAAATATTCAATAACAATCGCATCATCAGGGTTACTATTGCAAATATTATTAGCTTATCTACTCCCTCTGATACAAATAGTACTATTGCTGATAATAATTTCATTACCCCTTCTGCTATAGAAAAGTAGGCATATACTTCCATTCGCTCATATGCTATTATGGCAGACATGTATGGAATGGTTATAGTACTAAGAATAAATGTAATGACAGAAAATGTCAAAAGCCATGATGCAGCAATAATTCTGTTTGACGGTATTACCAAAAAATCATTTACCATCCATAATCCCGTAGGAATAACTATTACTGCTAAAATAATACAAACTAATATAAAGATATTACATAAAGAACAAAAATCCCTGTTGAACAAATTCAAATCCTTTTTCCCTAAGTCGTAGGATAAAAAACGCTGTGTAGCTGCCGTTAGGGAGCCTGTAAAGATTGTCGCAAACTCAACTATGCCAGCTACCACATTATATATTCCGAAATCCTCTATTCCGAGTGCTCTCAATACAATACGAGAAGTAAATAGCGCAATGAATGTCAAAACAATCATGCGTATATACAATACTATCGTATTCTTTGCTATTTTTTTACTATTCTTCAATTGATTAGTTCTTAGTAATATTGTAAAATTTTCTGTATGATTCTTCTATATCGAATTTTTTTATATCTTCTAAACCCTTATGTGCTATTCTGTATCTCAAAGTGTCATCTTCTAATAATCTTAGCATATTATTGGCTAAGGATTCAGCATCTCTTATAGACGAAACTAATGCATTACGGTCATGGATAGCCATTTCTAAGAAACCTTCAGCATTGGTGCATACAACTGCTTGCCCGCACATCATAGCCTCGCCAACAGTGAGCCCCCAGCCCTCAGAACAACTTGCTGCAACATATATACTTGACTCATTGTTTATCTGAAGATGGCGCTCTGGTGAGGGGGAGTATTCAAATTCAATCCATGAAGGCAAATCCTCTTCAGGATATTCTGCTCCGAATGCTATTACTTTAATATTTGGAACCTTTTCATATACCAATTTTAGAGCCCTCAATGCTGTTGGGAAATCCTTATGTGACAAAGAGTGGTATAATACCGATATTTGATATTTTTTCTTTTCTTCTATTGGTATGGTTAGATAATACTGCTTTGTATCAAAACCATTAGGAACAACGTGGCATTGTTGTCCAGATTTTTGTATTATCTCACTTAACCAATTTGATATAACAATCTTTGTTAATGGAAGCTCGTAAGTTTTACGTAATTCCTCTTCTGTCATATCCCATGTTTCATAGTCTTGTATGAAATAAAACTTCCTGCCATTGGGATATTTTGCTACAAAATCTGCAGTAACACAAGCTGTAGCTATATATACGTCAGCTTTTAAACTTGTCTTATAACTTAATGTTCGTGGAAAGATTTCTTCTATAGCTGAATTCAGGGGAAACCACTGGCGTGCCGTGAAACCTCGATAACCAATGATAAGACGCTTCAGCGTAGCCAATTTCTTACGCAGATTTAAGTGACGAAACGTTAAAGGATTGTATGTAGCATACGCTACCTTTACCAAATAACCTTCTTGTGCTAGTCTATTGGCATACTCAAAAATTATCTTATAACCTCCTACAGGATATGAACTAAATCCTGGAAGTAAGAACATTATGCTCTGTTTATATGCCTTGCTATCATTATTATTATTCATTCCGTAATTTTTTCCTTAGATTGAAAAGTATTTTCCATCTACTAAAAGATAGAATATCAAATACACTCCAACAAGCATAGTGACCGCCCTTGACATATAGCGTGGACGAATAGCATACATAAGATAAGTGAATGCTATACCATCTATAATACCAAACAACTCACTAAGTCTTGTTGCTATGACAGGAAACGAAGATACAGACATAACAATCACTATACTTAAAGTGAAAAGTGTGATTATAATTGGAGCACGACTGTCATTACTCACTATAACATCATAGTAGTACATTAAGAGAATCAATAAACAATACTTTAACCATACATATCCTAAATAAATTATAGAGAATGATGAAACCTCAAGTCCTTTCGCTGTATTCTCCTTATAGCTTAATGCCTTTCCTAAAAAAGCGTATTCAGGAAGAAGCGAAGCAAGGTCTTTCTCAAGAAAAAATGCGACCATAAGAAGGGGTATAGTACATACAATCACCAACCTTAACTTGGTACCGAACTTTCTATTCCCAATTAGTAATATGGGGAGATACACCAATGACGAAATGTGAAAAAACGTAGCACATAGTATAAGTAACAATGCCTTTACCTTATTTCCATTGGTAGCAAGTACAACCACAGTCATCATGAGAAATGCTGTTGCAGCTGCCGCTCTTATCTGAACTAAATCATGAAGTGTCAAGTAAAAAGGTATGTATATCAACATTGACGTAAAAATGTATGGCGTCAACTTGTTCATTGCTATTACTTTCAAGATAATAGTAAAAAAAGCATATATGAAGAAAATTACCCTTACGCCACCTCCGATAGATAATATAAATTGACTTAGATACCTATAAGAAGCCTCTACTGTTAACTCTATCTGTGGATGGTCATAGTTATAAAATATTCTTTCATAATTTTCTGCATCAGCAGTTGTGACTAGTTCTTTAAAACTAGCTAACAAAATAAAATAAATACAATAGATAATGAGAATACTGAACTTCTGGCGTTCAGAAATTCTATCCTCGTAAAAGGCAAAGATAGCCGTTAGTAAAAAGAGAAATACTATATGAGCATACATCAACATGGCTGCTGTTCCCTAATCAGATAATATCCTGACATTACTATGAATACCAGCACCATCATACCCAAGGAGATAAGAACTCTCTTAGGACCAGCAGGTTTTACTGGAACAGACGCACTCTGAATAACAGTAAAAGCTGGAGTTGCCTCCTGTAACTTTGCTTGTGCAATTTGCAACTGAGTGTTCATTGCAGTATAAATATTGTATTTCAACTGCATTTCGTTCTCCAAATCCTCTATTTTTGACTTAACACTCTGTAGCATTACATCTTCATTGGCATCTGACATTGCTGCATATCTTTGACGTGCACGTTCATAATTCTGTTTTGCCTCAGTGCAGATTTTTTTGTAGTGCTCGTAATCAATACGAGCCTTATTTGTGCGATACTTAACAATAAAGTCCTGCAACTTTTTACAAGTGGTGTTTGCCATTGTAGCACATACCAGTGGGTCTTGATCTTTTACTGTTATGGAGACCACTTCAGTCTTCTTGTCTACACTACCAGTAATTTTACTTGTAACAGAATTGAATATATCACTCTGCTCTTTTGTTAGGTTGAATACAGAAATAGTCTCTTTTCCTGTATATGTATCTGCTGGTGGTGTAGGAGTGAACCAAGATACTATAATTTCCTTTACTACATCCCACCATGCCATTTTTTGATGTTGCTTTAAGTATGTGTAATAATTGGCCTTAACATCTCCCTTTTTAGTTTTTATCTCTGTGGTCATCAACTCAGCAATGAAATCCGTTGATTTCAGTATGTTTGGATAAATCTCAACATACAGGGCATCATTATTTCCTATCTTTCCAAGACCACCAAGTCCAAATGATGATGCTAGAGAACCTAACGAACCAGACATAGAACTTCCTGTAGGTTCTGGTGCAAGGCTAACAGTACATGTATAATATCGAGGAATACATACCGTAATAAGGTATGTTATTATCAACGTTGCTGGCAATACCTTATAGTAGGTCTTTCTGTGATTCCACAACTTCTTACCTATTTCAACAAAGTCTATAGGTGCCTTTTCTTTATTTACTTCACTCATTGTTTGTTGTTTTGCTGTTATTGTCTATCTAAATTCTCCGTTATTGAAGGCCTCTTTGATAATTCCTGATGGTTCATAATATGCGGAGCAGTTATAGTTGTCTAATTGTTGGCAAATGGGAGAGTGGTAAACTCGAATCATGCCATCTGCATAGTTCTCGTTGTCACTTGTTGTTGACTTAATCAAACGGGCATAGACCTTTCCCATCTGTATGGGGGTGGGAGGTGTTGGGGTAAGGGTTTTATCAATGTTTAAGACATCGGTATTCCCATTTTTTAGATTGTATTCTTCTATCCATCTGTCTGAGACATCGTCAGCATTTTCACAATGCAGAACATCTGCTAGTGATAGATTGCGTATTATTTCTTCCTTTCCCATATGTTCTGCAACATATCGGTTGGGCTGATGAATTTTTCGTGCTGTTCGCTCTATCATATAGCAAACGAACTTCAAATCATCATAGGTTATGTCTCGCTCAGGGAAGTATTTGTTGCTCATATTTCATAGAAGTCTTTATACGTTATACATTTGATAGCTCTTTCTGTACAGAATACTATTTGGTGAGTAGGATTTTTGAAGCGTGCCAGAGCCCAGAATGCCTCTCTTGATATATTCCCTGCTACAAAATCCTCTACATAATCCCAGATTTGGTCATCAGCCATAGGACCCTCAACTATGTCGTATTCGTGCTTGATTCCTCTACGGCAGTCAGCGACAAAGTCTAACCATTCATCTGTCATCTGTTCAAAGTTAAGAACCTTGAGATTATCTTCTTCATTGTATTCGTATAATGTAACTATATGTTGCGGCTTTTTGGTGAGTGCCCATTTTTTTGCTTGGTTTTCAAAACGAGTGCAGTAGAAGCCATATCCAAAATCCTTGTTGTGTCCTAAAGTCCTCACCTCAGGTGTCTTCACAACGACATTACTTCCATGGAATAGGATGTTGGTATTGTTATTTACTTCACTCATTGTTTTTGTTGTAGATATAGTGGGTAATTGTAATTATTGGGCAAAGTTACAAAAAACCTCGCACGTGTGCAAAGGAAATGATGATTTTTTGTTACAAAATTCATTTTATACCTCACTAACCTCACTTTTGTCCCGTAACCTCAGTGTTTATACGGATTTCCGATAGTGAGGTTGCCTTGCTTGAACCTCACTCCCAACCTCACTTTTAACCTCACTATAACGATACGCCTTCGGTTACGATATCTCTGAACTAACTCGCAATAGTGAGTGCTTGAACTCCTAATATGGTGAGGTTAATAGTGAGGTTAACAGTGAGGTTAAACGGTTTCAACCTCACTTGTCTCAGCCCAGTATTCATGCGGGATGAGCGCCACTAAGTGAGGTTAGTGAGGTTGGATTACAAAAAACTCTATTTTAGCTACAATATGCTATAGCAATGGTTTTATAACCTCCGGCATTACTTTAACAACTTCCGGCATTACTTCTACACGCAGAAGTAATGCCTCTACCTGCAGAAGCAGCCCCTCTACCTGCAGAAGTAATGCCTCTGCATGCGGAAGTAATGCTTTGAAATGGGGAGATTAGTAAGCGATGAAATGCAGACGAAGGGTTTTATCCTCATTGAGGAGCACCATGCGGTCAGAGTTGAGTTCTTCTACGGTGAAGGTTTCTTCGTAGATTATTTCGCCATCGTTTACGTTGCCTTTATCTTTAAGGTGTAGTCCTTGAACTTCAAGTTTTGAGAGTTCGCTTTCAGTGAGCAGTGGGTCGCCCTGGCCTCTTTTGTTATAGCGAGGGGTATGCACACGAAGGGTGTTGCCGCTATGGTCGAAGCGAAAGAGAATAGTACCTGCTCCACCACCTTGTGTCTGCATGAGTGATCCAATGAAACCCCAGAACACCTTCTTCGATACGTAGTCCTCAACGTTAGGGTTAGCGTTATCGTTAACGTTAATATTCTCCACCTGACGCAGATACCACCAGTTGTCGAGGTCGCCATTATTGCTTGAGTGGGTTTCGCAACCTGTCAGGGTAATGAAGAGTGAGGATGAAAGGATGAAGAATAGAAGTTTCTTCATTATCTTGTTGCTATGTAGTGCTGTTCGTGTCATATCTTGTTATGGTGGGTATTTTAGTGAACGTGATAAAGTATGGTGAACTGCATGCCTGAGTTGTTGCCTCTCAGCTCGCCCCAGTCGGCTCCGTATGCCATAGAAGCGGTGAAACCATTGAGAATACTCTTCTCAGGGAATTTGTATCCAGCCTCAAGCAGCAGACTGGTGTTCTCTCTTGGGTCGGCATAAGGTGCACCGTATGTGCCCCAACCTTTCTGCCAACTGAGTTTTGCCCTGTAGTGCAGTCCACACATAGGGTCGCCGGCAATGCCGAAGTGCCACGCCTTGAAGCGATTGCATCGAGGACCGATGTATCCGTCTTCATTGTATATGGGTGAGAGATAGAGCGGATTGCCAATAAACTGTCCATAGTGTTGCCAACCAGGCATACTGCTATGATTGTAGTATCCGTCTTTGCCACAGATGTGGTCGCTGATGCCTTGGGTGTGGTCATGATATATTGGTCCGCACTGATAGCGAGTGGTGATATACTCCACCACAGCCTGATTGACATATTTGAAATTCTTCAGCTTTACGTCGAAACCCATGAGGTAGTCCTTGAAATCATAACGGAAATATCGGCTGTCCACCTTCTTGTTCCAGTCGCTGCCTGTGCCGTAGCCGTCATAATCGAGCAGGAACATAGAGGAATGGTCCTCAAAATAGTGGTCCATGTAGAATCCAGCCTCCCATGTCTTAGCTTTCCAGTTGAGGCGCATTACCCAACTGCCCAGGTGGTTGCCTTCTGCATTCTGATATTCCGTATCTTCTTCTTTTTCTTCAGCTCCAGTACCAGTGAATGCATGCCAATAGGTGTTGAAGTTGCACCTTACCTTTTTCTCGGTGTATGACTTGGTTTTGCTGTCATACCTATAGGAATAGCCACCAAACTGTGCAGCCATCTCGAGTCCGAGGGTCAACGTGAGGGGGAATACCTCCTCATTACCTATTCTGAGATATCCAGCCTTCTGGTGGTAGCGAGTGTTTTTGTTGTATTTATTGCCTGAACCACTGACGAAGGTTTCTTCCCATCCACCGTCAGTCATCATGCCATAAGCCATGTGAGCCTTCACGGCTACCCATTTCTTAGTGCCAGGAATGTTCCAATAATCATTGAGTCCGATGCGCACCTGTGGAACAGGACGGGCATTGATGCCCAGTGTCTGTGAACCTGAGGAGAGTTCGTTGTTCTTCAGTTCCATAGGCTGATGTTTGGAACCCACGGTGAGTGTACCCAATTTATAGTTCAACTCAGCGAAAGCCTGCTGAAGTACGAAGTGGTTGGTGTAGTGTTCCTTATAGCCCTGACTCTTGTAGCCTATAGGCATGATAACATCCAGTCCTGCATTGAGGTCAATAATGCGGTTCCCGTTCCCGTTAACGTCAAACTTCTTGTCCCAGGCGCCTATAGCTCTCACATACCCATTCTGTGAGTTGAGGCTGCTGATACCATATTTGTTGGCATTGAGCCATAGGGGAGTTTTGTCGTTGCTGAACGAGCCTTGCATCTCCACATCGAGAGCCCACCCATTGTCGGCTTTCACGCTGGTCACCTGTGCCTTTGCGCTAATGGCGCAGAGGGCGAGACTCAGCAGTATGTACAATGATTTTTTCACGTTTATTCCACAAATTTATTAAAAAACGTTGCAAAGGTACGACTTTTTTTTCAAAAAAACAAAAAAATACCCCACTTCACCGATGAAATGGGGCATTTTATTATATTTAATAGCAGTTACGGCGATAAAAGGTATTATCCTTTAACTCCTTAGGGAACGAAGTGAGCGATAACTCCTTTTAACTCCTTTATCTCCTTAAAAAGTTATATGAACGCTACAGTCAAACCAGCCATTACGATGCTGACCATAGACATGAGTTTGATGAGGATGTTGAGTGATGGACCAGAGGTATCCTTGAAAGGATCGCCCACGGTATCGCCCACAACGGTAGCCTTGTGGCACTCAGAACCCTTACCACCGAAGTTGCCTTCCTCAACCATCTTCTTAGCGTTGTCCCAAGCGCCACCAGCGTTAGACATGAAGATAGCCAGAGTGAAACCAGCAGCCAGTCCGCCAACGAGCAGACCCAGAACGCCTGCCACACCGAGTATTACGCCTACAAGGATAGGGATAATGATGGCGAGCAGTGAAGGGAATATCATCTCACGCTGAGCCGAACGAGTAGAAATCTCCACACAACGGCCGTAGTCAGGAGTAGCCTTGCCCTCAAGGATGCCTGCTATCTCGCGGAACTGACGACGAACCTCCTTCACCATGTCTTCAGCAGCCCTACCTACGGCACCCATTGTGATGCCTGAGAACAGGAATGCTGCCATAGCGCCGATGAATACACCAACGATAACCTTAGGATTCATCAGGTTTACCTGGAAATAATCCATGAATGAAGGTATGTCACCTATGTGCTGGTAAACCTCAGCCATGTGAGCATCGCCAGCCTCAGCAAGTCGCTGTACTGCCTCCTTAATCTCCTCAATATATGAAGCAAGGAGAGCAAGAGCAGTCAGAGCTGCCGAACCAATAGCGAAGCCCTTACCAGTAGCTGCTGTGGTGTTGCCCAGAGCATCGAGGGCGTCAGTACGGTGGCGAACCTCCTCACCCAGTTCACTCATCTCTGCATTACCGCCTGCATTGTCGGCTATAGGACCGTATGCGTCAGTTGCAAGTGTGATGCCCAGTGTTGAGAGCATACCCACGGCTGCTATACCTACACCGTAAAGACCCTTAGAGAGTGCCTCTGCGTTTACGTCCATGTTGAAACCATTGGCACAGAGGTAAGAGAGCATGATTGCCACTGAGATAGTTACCACTGGCACCATGGTTGAAATCATACCTGTACCCACACCTTTTATTATAACGGTAGCGGCACCTGTCTGTGAAGCGGCTGAGATTTCCTGGGTTGGTTTATATGAGTGAGAGGTGTAGTATTCTGTTGCCTGACCTATTATCACACCTGCCAGCAGACCCACGATTACAGAGCATGAGATGTATATCCAGTTTGGTATGCCGAGCATATAAAGTATAACGAATGTAGCTACTGCTATGAGGCATGCTGACACGTTTGTTCCTATGCCCAGCGAGCGGAGCAGTTCCTTCATCGTAGCACCTTCCTTGGTGCGAACGAGGAATATGCCGAAGAGAGAAAGGAATATGCCAACAGCAGCGATAATCATTGGTGCGATGACATAGCTGAGCTGCAACTGTGTGCCGAGGTATGCTGTAGCACCCAGAGCGGCTGTAGAAAGGATAGAACCGCAATAAGACTCATAAAGGTCGGCACCCATACCAGCCACATCACCTACGTTGTCGCCTACGTTATCAGCTATGGTAGCAGGGTTGCGAGGGTCGTCCTCTGGAATGTCTGCCTCCACCTTACCTACTATGTCAGCGCCCACATCGGCTGCCTTGGTGTAGATACCGCCACCCACACGGGCAAAGAGTGCCTGGGTTGAAGCACCCATACCAAAGGTAAGCATGGTGGTGGTGATGGTTATGAGACTCTCTACGCCTGCTGCATTGAGCACTACGAACCAGATGGCGATATCAAGCAGTCCCAGACCTACAACGGTCAGACCCATTACCGCTCCTGAACGGAATGCCACCCTCAGACCTGCGTCCAGACTCTGACGGGCTGCGTTGGCTGTGCGCGCTGAGGCGTAGGTTGCTGTCTTCATGCCAAAGAAACCTGCCAGTCCAGAGAAGAAACCACCAGTGAGGAATGCGAATGGCACCCAGGGGTTCTGCAACTGGAAACCGTAAGCCATGATTGAGAAGATGATGGCGAGTACGATAAACACGATTGTTACTACCTTGTACTGCTGCTTCAGATAAGCCATAGCACCTTTGCGCACGTGCTCGGCTATCTCTTTCATGCGGTCAGTACCTTCATCGGCACCCTTCATCTGTAGGAAGAAATAGAGTGCCATACCCAATGACACTATTGATGCCACGGGTACAAGCCAAAATACACTTGGAATGTTGTACATGATTTGATGTTGTTTATTGTTAGTTAGTTATAGAAAATCCTGAATCACTTAGTACTTTGTACTTTGTACTTAGTCACTTTGTACTTATACTTGGCGACAAAATTACTAAAAAACTTTCATTCTGAAAAGTAAAAAGGGACAAAAATTTGGTAATGTCAAGGAAAAATGCTAATTTTGCGACTAAATAACACTTTTGATACAATGGCAGAAGAAAAGGAAAATATCATTCACAAGCGCCCAGAGGTGCTGGAATGTGACGTGGTGCGCTTTCAGAACGAGAAAGAGAAGTGGATGGCTTTCGTAGGATTGCTCGATGGCAAACCATACGAGATATTCACTGGTTTGCAGGACGATGACGAGGGAATAATTCTGCCTAAGAGCGTTAACTCTGGTAAGATAATAAAGCACGTAAACAGTGACGGAACAAAGCGTTACGACTTCCAGTTTGAGAACCGTCGAGGCTATAAGACCACTGTTGAGGGATTGTCAGAGAAATTCAATCCAATATACTGGAACTACGCAAAACTTATCTCTGGTGTGTTGCGTTACGGTATGCCTATAGAGAATGTAATAAAGTTGGTTTCATCGCTCGAAATGGACGGAGGCATCGACACATGGGCTAACGGCGTGGTGCGTGCGCTGAAGAAATACGTGGACGAATAATCTCCATTTTTCCCAATGAGAGTTGTCATCATACTGCTTTTGCTGATACAGAGTATAGCGATGGTGGGGGAGAATGATACTTGGGAACAATATCTGACAGAATTATACGAGAACGACGAAGGGGCTGTCGTGTCAATGGAAGAGGCCTATGAGCATCTTAACGAGTTGGCACAACAGCCTCTTGACGTGAATGTCGCTACGCTGGAGGACTTGATGCAGATACCTGGTTTGGACCAGAACCAGATAAACGACATACTGCAATATCGTCATCGTTATGGCAAAATGCGAAGCATAGAAGAACTGGCGATGATAGAGAGCATAGACCTGAACTTGAGAAACTATCTTGAGTGTTTCCTTATAGCTGAGGATGAATCGACCAAACCGTGGTATGGTAAGGAACAACTGCGCGAGAATCTGAAGAAGATGCGTCACAGTTTGGTGATGACAGTAAAGACCCCCACCTACTACAGAGCAGGAGATAAGAGTGCGCCAACACGTACTTTTATGGGTGATAACCGCTACGCAGGAAAATACCTTGGCGACCCAGTGAACCATTCCTTTCGCTACTCGCTGAAGGTGGGAGAGAATATAACATTTAATCTTAGTGGAGGCAAGAGTGCAGGCGAACCATTCGGAGGAGAACATAACAAGTGGGGATATGACCGCTATGCCTTCAACCTCAGAGTGACCCATGTGGGAAGGTTTAGTCAGATAATCTTAGGACAGTTTCGTGGACAGTTTGGTATGGGACTGGTGATGAACAACAACTTTACATTGGGCAAACAGGGTATGCTGTCGGCTGTGGGACGCAGACTCACCACCTTCACTCCGCATAGCAGCATAAGCGACTCAAAGCATTTTCAGGGCATCGCGGCGATGGCGAGGCTTACCAACAGAATTCAGATGGCTGCCTTCTTTTCATATCGCAACATCGATGCTACGCTGAATGCCGACAGCACCATATCCACCATACTGACATCGGGATACCACCGCACAACCCTTGAAATGGGGAAAAAGAACAACTCATCGCTGATGACGATGGGCACCCACCTGAGTTATGAATACAGGAATTGGGGAGTGGGCGTGAGCGCTGTTTATTCCAAGTTAAACCGTGAGATGAACCCCACCTATAGTAAGACGGGAAAGCAGAATCAAAGCCAACTTTATCGCTTGTATTATCCTCGAGGCGATAGTTTTTGGAACGTCAGCGCCGACTACCGCTATCGATGGCGAGAGATACGCCTTAATGGCGAGACGGCTGTTGATAAGGATTTCCATATTGCCACAGTGAACAGTATGACGTGGAGAACACCCTGGCGCCTCACCCTGATGGCTGTGCAACGCTATTATACCTATCAGTATAATGCCTTGTACGGAAGCAGTTTCGGCGATGGGGGGAGTGTGAAGAATGAGAGCGGACTGTATGTAGGAGCCAAGTGGGATGTTGGCAAAAACATTGTGATAGAGGGTTATACCGATATAGCCTATTTTCCATGGTACAAATACCTGGTGTCAAACTCGTCATACTCTTGGGATAATAGTCTGACGGGTACGCTGAATAAGGCTAACTGGTCATTCTCTCTTCGCTATCGCATAAAGATGAAACAGCGTGATAAGACCATTAATAAAGACAGGAAACTGCTTACGAAATACGACCAACGACTGCGTTTGCTTGCTATATATAATAAGGAGAAATGGAATCTTCGTACGCAGTTGGAGGGTTGTTCCCTGTCTTTTGACGAAACGACGAAGGGATACATCCTTGCTCAGTCGGCATCATACAAACCCACTGACGGATTGGAGATATATGGCAATGCGGCCTATTTCAATACTGACGACTATGACTCACGTCTGTATTCCTTCGAACGTGGTGTGAGGTATTCTTTTGGCTCCACTTCTTACTACGGCAAAGGCATTCATGCTGCCTTGATGCTGAAATACAGTCCCCTGTATAAGTTGACTCTGCAAGGCAAGGTGAGCCATACACGATACTTTGACCGCCAGACAATAGGAACGGCTGAACGCCTGATTTTCTCTTCTCACTATACCGACATAGACATTCAGGTGCAACTGAAGTTGTGAGAAACGATAAGCCCCTCTCAAATTGAGAAGGGCTTATCTATTATTCTATAATCTATCATCTACTTCGCCAGTTTGCCATCAGAGCCGAGCACATCAACAATCTTGTGGATGTACATCTTCTTCATGTTCTCACGTGCTGGGCCGAGATACTGACGTGGGTCGAAGTGCTCTGGATGCTCAGCGAAGTACTGACGGATGGCAGCAGTCATAGCAAGACGAGAGTCAGAGTCGATGTTAATCTTACAAACGGCTGACTTAGAAGCCTCGCGGAGCTGCTCCTCAGGAATACCTACTGCGTCAGGCAGGTTACCACCATACTTATTGATAGTGTCAACCTCGTCCTGTGGTACTGATGAAGAACCATGAAGAACGATTGGGAAGCCAGGGAGTTTCTTCTCTATCTCATGAAGCACGTCGAATGCCAATGGAGGAGGAACAAGACGACCAGTCTTAGGATCGCGTGTGCACTGTGCAGGAGTGAACTTGTAAGCACCATGTGATGTGCCTATAGAGATAGCCAGTGAGTCACAACCTGTGCGTGTAGCGAAGTCGATAACCTCTTCAGGCTGGGTGTAGTGAGATTCCTCAGCTACTACATCGTCCTCAACACCAGCAAGCACGCCGAGCTCTGCCTCAACGGTTACATCGAACTGGTGAGCATAGTCAACCACCTTCTTAGTGAGGGCGATATTCTCTTCGTAAGGGAGTGATGAACCGTCAATCATTACTGATGAGAAACCAGTGTCGATACATGACTTACAGGTCTCGAAGCTGTCGCCGTGGTCGAGGTGAAGCACTATCTCAGGATTCTCGCAACCGAGTTCCTTAGCATAAGCCACAGCACCCTCTGCCATATAGCGAAGGATGGTTGGGTTAGCATACTTACGTGCACCCTTTGAAACCTGCATGATGACAGGTGATTTAGTCTCTACTGCAGCCTGTACGATAGCCTGCATCTGCTCCATTGTGTTGAAGTTGAAAGCTGGGATAGCGTAACCACCATCAACGGCACGCTTAAACATCTCACGAGTGTTTACCAATCCAAGGTCTTTGTAATTTACCATAGTGTTTTATTTGTTAAGTTAGAAAAGTATTTGATTCAAGTGGGTATGCAAAGTTAACGATTTCTTTTTATAACGCAAAATTTTTTTTGCAAAATGTGTAAGAAAGATACTATTTTTTCCTCTCTAATCGTTATTTCATAGAAATAAAATGTTCAAAAGGTGTGTGATATGAAGAGAATTACGCTTTTATTGCTCTTGAATGCTTTTGTTATGGGTATAATGGCTCAGGATGAGGCCAGGTACGAGACGTATGGACTGATTAAGTCTATGCCTGTGTTCTATGAGCAGTTGAAGGATTCGCTGTTTGAGGAGCAGAAGAAATCCCTGAGTCAGGGCATAACGCGGGAACGCATCTTTGCTACTATGCAGATGGCTCCTCCTGCTCCTGTTGACTATGGTTATGAGGTGATAGCTTCTGAACAGCGTGATGGATACAAAGCTGAGAAGATAGTGTTTAATATAAATAGGTGGGAGAGGGTGTTGGCTTATTTGCTGGTGCCAGACTCACCCCCAACCCCTCTCTTAAAGCGAGGAGAGCAAATGGCTGCCATTCTCCTTCTTCATGATCATGGTGCCCATTTCACTATAGGCAAGGAGAAGATGGTTAAGCCCTTTGGGGTTGATTCGCTCACTCTTGCTGATGCTGATGAGTGGATTGAAAAATGTTATGACGGAGTGTATGTGGGCGATGAACTGGCCAAACAGGGGTATGTGGTGTTGAGTACTGATGCCCTGTTTTGGGGTGACAGGACACCATCTCCTATGCCTTATCCATCAAGCGAGAGCAACAAACATCTCTATGACCGTCAGCAGGCTCTTGCCTCAAACATGTTACAGATGGGAACATCATGGGGAGCGTGGATAACGTGGGACGACATACGTTCAGCGGCCTTTCTTGTCCACCTACCAATGGTCAATCCTGATAGGGTGGGGTGCATGGGTTTCTCTATGGGTTCTTATCGCTCGTGGATGCTTGCTGCGCTGAGTGATGATATCAAGGCGAGTGCTTCTATATGTTGGATGAATGACACCCAGCACCTTATGACTATAGAGAATAACCAGAACAAGGGCGGTTCGGCTTATTCTATGCTCATTCCTGGCATCCGTAACATAGCCGACTACCCACAGGTGGCTTCGTTGGCTGCTCCCAAACCTGCTTTGTTTTTCAATGGAACCAGAGACAAGCTCTTTCCTGTTGAGGGCGTGAAGGCAAGTTATGAGGTGATGCACAGAGAGTGGCAAAGGAATAAGGCTGATGACAGACTCATCACCAAACTCTGGGATGAGAAACATTTCTTCAACAAGGCACAGCAAAAAGAGGTCTTTGAGTTTTTCAACAGGTACCTGAAATAACTATGAACTATGAACTGACAAAGGGTCGTTTCGCTCCTTCACCTACTGGCAGAATGCATTTGGGCAATGTATTCAGTGCTCTGCTATCCTGGCTCTCAGCTAAGAGCAAGGGTGGCAAATGGCTGTTGCGCATTGAGGATATAGACCCCCAGCGAAGCAAGCAACAGTATGCCGACCAGATAATGGCAGACTTGGAATGGCTTGGTCTTACGTGGGATGAGGGTCCATACTACCAGAGTGAGCGAAATGATATTTACGAGGAATACCTCGAAAAACTTCGTCAGCAGAATCTTCTATACTTTTCTTATAAGACGAGGGCAGAACGCCTTGCGGTAAGTGCTCCACAGGATGCCCCCTACCCCTGCCCTCCCCCAAATGGGAGGGGGGAAAATACAGGAGGACTCAATCAAGGGAGGGGGGCTTCCTGCCTTCGTGTCAGCGATGAAATTATTACATATACTGACCTGCATTATGGGGAGCAGAGAATAGATATAAAGAAAGAAATAGGCGATTTCATCGTCAGAAGACGTGATGGCGCCTGGGCATATCAACTGGCTGTGGTGGTGGATGATGCCTTGATGGGAGTTACTGAGGTGGTGAGAGGTCGCGACCTTCTTCAGAGTGCTGGTCAACAGATATACCTCGGCAACCTGTTGGGATTTCCTCGCATGGAGTATGCTCATCTGCCTTTGCTATGCAATGAGGCTGGTCAGCGTCTTTCCAAACGAGATAAGAGCATGGACTTGGGTCAGCTCAGGGAGCATTATAGTGCTGAAGAGATAATAGGTCACCTTGCCGTTTTAGCCCATTTAATCGATATAAAAGAAAAACCCTGCCTGGATAGCCAAGCAAGGTTTTGTATTAAGCCCGCGGACCTTATTCCCCTGTTTGATTGGAATAAGGTGCCTTTACAGGATGTAATTCTTTAGCTTCTTTACTTTGTTCCTCCACCCAGTGATATGTAGAGTTGTATCACAGCTACTGCACCATTGTAGAGGTTCTTCACTTCGTTCAGTTGGGCATCAAGCAGTCTCTCCTGTGCCTCGAGCACCTCGATATAGCTTGACTTGCCAGCATCCATCAGTTCGTGAGTGCCTGTGTAAGCTTGCTCTGACACCTCCACCTGACGATGATAGAATCCTGCCTTGTCATGTGATGCCTTGCAGTCAGCCAGCGCCTCGTTTACATCGTTACCAGCCTCAATAACGGTTTGCACATACCTCTTCTTGGTATTTTCTTCTGTTAGTTGTGCAACCTTGTAGTTACCCTTTATCTTACCACGATTGAAGATAGGCTGGGTGAGTGATGCCACAGCGGTGAGCAACAGTTTGCCTGGATCGACCACCAAACCGTTGTTGTTGGTCCAGCCTGCTGTTCCAGAGAGTGATACGGTAGGGAAGAAGGCTGCCTTTGCAGTCTGTGTGTTATAGAAGGCCTGCTCTAATCCGAATTCCGCTGCACGTATGTCAGGACGGTTCAGCAGAGCCTCTGCTGAGAGTGGGAAGTTGAACACTGCCAGTTGGAAGTTGTCGTTATCCCAGCGTGAACGCTCTATGTGCTGAGGGGTAATGGCAAGTATTGCACACAGTTCGTTTTCCACAGAGAGTATCTCACGTTTTGTGTCAACTATCTGTGTCTTCACGTTGAGGTATGATGACTCCTGTTGGTTTACTGCTGTGCTATAGGCCTTACCATTCTGCCACAATGCTATCTGAGTGTCGAGAGAGGCCTTCCACAGACTGTCGGTCTGGGTGAGTATCTCCAATTCTCTGTCGAGCAACTGCAGGTAGAAATAACCCTGAGCCACTGTGCTGATGAGGTTGGAGAGTGTTGACAGTTCACTAAACTCTGCCTGCATGAGTGCAGCCTTTGCAGCACGTTTCTTGCTGGTAATAGAGCCAAACACATCGAGGTCTATAGATGCCTGCATCTGCAGGTTGTAGGTCTTGATAGGCTTTTCGTTGTCAAAGCTTGACAGCGTTCCCTGCGGAGCAAAATTCAGCGATGGCAGGTAAGCCATTCGGGCTGTCTTCAGCGAAATCTTACTCTTCTCCACATTTATGCGTGCTGAGTAGAGGTCGGTATTGTTTGCCAATGCCTGATCTATAACTTTTTGCAGCAATGGATCGGTGAAGAACTCACGCCATGACATCTGTCCAACGGGCTTTTCTGCCTTTTGTGCCAGAGTGTCAACTACTGGTGTGCCGAAGACGTTCGCGGGCGTCAGTTCCTTTGTCTTCGACGTGTCATATTTCTGATATAGGCTGCAACCAGTGAGCGTGAGGCTCACCAGTGCAACGAGTAGTATTGTTCTTAGGTTTTTCATATTTCGTTATCTTTCTTAACTCTTAACCTTTAACTTTTAACTTCAGTCGGTGCTCCCTGGAAGCGCTCATGCAGACTTTGGAACACGATGAAGAATGCTGGTACTACGAAGAGCAGGGCAATGGTGCCTATGCTCATACCACCTATCACACCGAGTGCGAGGGCACGGTTACCATTGGCACCAGCGCCTCCCTCGATAACCAGCGGTATCATACCGATAATCATCGTGGCTACAGTCATAAGGATAGGACGCAAGCGCTCCTTACAAGCCTCGAAGGCAGCATCCTTGATGCTCATGCCTTGAGCTCTGCGCTCGGAGGCAAACTCGGTAATAAGGATAGCAGTCTTGGCAAGCAGACCTATCAGCATGATGACACCCGTTTGCAGGTAGATATTATTATCCATACCTGGCAACTGGAGCATATTGCCGAAGTAAGCAAATACGAATGCACCCATCAGTCCGAATGGTACGCTGAACAGCACGGCCCACGGAGTGAACCATGAGTTGTACAGTGAAGCCAGAATGAGGTATATCAGTATTGCACAGATGCAGTATATGATGGTAGTGGTATTTGAATTGGCTGTTTCCTCTACCTCACGTGACATGCCGCTGTACTCATACGATGCTGTGGTAGGCATCTCCTGACGGAACACTTCTTCTATGACCTTGTGGGCTTCACCCTCGCTGTAGCCACTGGCGGGTGTTACACTACATGTGATACTCTGGAACAGGTTGAAGTGCTCAATGCCTGATGGACCCACTATCTCCTTCAGTGTCACAAACTGAGAGATTGGCGACATCTTTCCGCCCTGCACTTTCACAAAGACATTGTTGAGTGATGCAGGGTCGAGACGATACTCTGGAGCAGCAGCCACCATCAGTCGATAGACCTTACCAAACTGGTTGAAGTTGCCTACATACGCACCACCGCAGTATGTGCCGAGAGTGTTGAGAACCTCGGCAGGCGATACTCCTGAGCGGTCGCACTGTGTAGCATCCACCTCAACTTGGAACTTTGGATAGCGCTCTGAATAGGTTGACATAGCCGAACTAATCTCCTTGCGTTCAGCCAGTTTAGCCAGGAAGCGGTCTGTCTGTTTAGCAAATTCTGACAGGTTGCCACCCGTAGGATCCTGCACCACAAGACTCACGTCGTTACTCGTACCATAGCCTGGCACCTGTGGCATCTGGAATGGCAGCACCTGTGCATTCTTGATGCTCTTGCAGTCTAGATAGAAACGGTAAATGACCAGGTCTATCAGGTGATTCATGCCTGGACGGTCGTCCCAGTTCTTCAGACGCACCACTATGGTTGCCATATTTGAACCATAGCCTGATATCAGACCATAGCCGCATGCTACGGCATAGCTCTCCATCTCGGGAATATTCTTGAGTTTCTGCTCCACCTGCTTTGTCAGGTCAAATGTTTGTTGCAGTGTGTAACCCTCTGGCGCACGTACCTCTACCATAAAGCAACCCTGGTCCTCCTGAGGCACCAGTCCTGAAGGCAGTCCTTTCATGAATACTACCAACAGCACACATGCTACTGCCAGCAGACCCCATGCTAGTACGGGGCGCTTGATGAACCTCTGCACAGCATTGGAGTATTTGGCCAGTATGGCATTATAACTTGAGTCGTAAGCCTTCTTAACGTAATCTGAGAGGCTCTTCTTCTCTTCCTCCTTCTTCTCTGTTATCTTCAGCATGATGGCACAGAGAGCAGGACACAGCGTCAGAGCCGATACGCATGACAGTCCTACGGATGATGCTATGGTAACACCAAACTGGGTGAAGAACGTGCCTGACGTACCACTCATGAAGGTAACAGGAATGAACACCGCCATGAATACCAAGGTACATGACACAACGGCTACCGACACCTCGTTCATAGCCTGGCGTGTTGCCTCGCGTGCATCGCTTATGCCATTCTCCATCTTAGCCATTACAGCCTCTACCACCACTATGGCGTCATCCACCACAGTACCAATGGCGAGCACCAGAGCAAAGAGGGTCAGAATGTTGAGTGAGAATCCTGCTAGCATCACTATGGCAAAGGTACCCAACAGCGATACTATGATAGAGATAGACGGAATAATCGTGGCCTTGAAGTTTTGCAGGAAGAAGAACACTACCAGTATCACCAATATTATGGCGATGACGAGTGTCTCTACCACGTTGTGAATGGCAGCAAAGAGGAAGTCGTCTGAGGTCATCAGCGTTACGAATTCCAGTCCTGCTGGCATTGTCTTCTGCATATCCTCACACACCTTCGTAATGCTGGCGTTCACCTCAGTAGCATTGGCACCTGGAGCCTGGAATATCATCATCATCGCACCAGGTCTTTCATTGATGTCTGACATGAAGCTGTAGCTCTCAGCACCTATCTCCACTGTTGCCACATCGCCGAGTTTGAGCAGATGACCACCGTCAGAGGTGCGCAGTACTATGTCGTTAAACTCCTCCACAGTCTTCAGCGTACCCTTGTACTCCATAGAGTACTGGTACTTATTCTTTGAGTTCTCACCCAGCGAACCAGTTGACGATACGAAACTCTGTCCGCTGATGGCATTGATGACATCGTTAGGCTCCAGTCCGTACTGAGCCATCACGTCGGGTTTCATCCATATTCGCAGTGAGAATTTGTTACCCAGTGACAACACCTCGCCCACACCAGTGATACGCTGCATGCGGGGTTTGATGTTGATATCTACGTAGTTAGATACGAAGTCGTCGTTATACCTGCCGTCAGAACTTCTTACTGCCAGCACGCGCAGAATACTGTTCTGTCTCTTTGACACCTGTACACCTACCTTCGTCACCTCTGCTGGCAGCGATGCTGTTGCTTTTGACACTCGGTTCTGCACATTCACCGTCGCCATATTAGGGTCGGTGCCCTGCTTGAAATATACCGATATCTCCACGTTACCCGTAGATGTTGCCTTTGATGTTAGGTATATCATGTCTTCCACACCATTGATGCTTTCTTCCAATGGCTGGATGACAGACTCCATGATGGTCTGTGGGTCGGCACCTGTGTATGAGGTGGATACGCTCACCGTAGGCGGTGCGATGTCAGGATATTGCTCTACTGACAGAGTGCTCATAGAGATGTAGCCCACCATCGCAATGACTATACTGATGGCACACGCCATCACGTACCTATTTATAAATATATTGTTTTTCATATTTCGTTATTACGATATTTCGACATTACGAAAAATTACTCCTTCTCCTCCTTGGGGAACAGCACTCTCTGTCCCTCTGTCACGTTGTTAGCTCCTACGGTAACAATTCTGTCGCCTGGTTTCAGTCCGCTGGTTATGATAAAGTCCTTGCCATTGCCTATGTCTTGAGTCTTCACCTCTACGGCTGTTGCTGTGCTGTCGGCCTTCACCTTATATACTTGTTGCTTGTCCAGAAGTTTCACTACGGCCACTTGTGGCACAACCATCACGTTCTTCTCGGTAAACTTCATTATCACCGTACCCTGAATGCCTGAGAATAGCTGTCCCTCAGGGTTAGGGAATGTAGCCTTGAAGGCTATAGTACCCGTCGTAGCGTCAACCACACCCGTAGCGCTGGTGACATGTCCCTTGTGTTTGTATTCCGTACCATTCTTCATTATGAATGTGGCTTCGGGCAGATGCTTAATCACCTCCTCTATATCTGAGCTGTAGCCCTCAACCACAGCTCTCTCAATGGCATACTCAGGCACAGAGAATTCAGCATTCATGTTTGTGTTGCCACTGACAATGGTCAGTGGGGTAGAAGGTGACACCTGGTCGCCAGCTCTCACTGGAATCTCGCCTATCACACCCGTCACAGGCGATGTGATGGTGCAGAAACCTAGGTTCACCCTTGCTGAGTTTACAGATGCCCTTGCCTGGGCCACTGATGCTATAGCCTGCTTATATGAGTTCTCTGAATTATCCAGAGAATATTTGCTCACAATCTTCTTATCATATAGGTTCTTGTTTGACTCAAACTCCAGTTTGGCACTGTTCATCTGGGCAAGTGCAGCCTGCAGGTTAGCCTGTGCCGACTCCAACTCCAGTCTTGAGTTACGAGAGTCAATGACAAATAGCACCTGACCCTTTCTCACCTGCTGACCCTCCATCACACGGATATCCATCAGCTGACCGCTCACCTGAGGTGATATGGTAACGTCACGCTGTCCTTTCATCTTAGCACTAAACTTCACTGGTACTTCCAGGTTAGTCTGCTTCACAGTAATGGTTTCATACGATGTGTTCTCCTCCTTAGGTATATCCACCCCACATGAGGTCATCACAACAGTTGCGCTGAGCATCCACGCCCATTTCACTAAAAACTTTCTTTTCATAGTCTTATTCTTTATTGCAATAAATTTTTTCTTTTTGTCTGCAAAAATACAAAAAAAAATCTATTCTGCAAACAGAAAGCAAAAAAACAATAAAAAAGCACCTACGATTTCTCGTAAGTGCTTAGTTATTGATGTAGCGGGAGGGGGCTACGATCCCCCGACCTCCGGATTATGAATCCGACGCTCTAACCAACTGAGCTATCCCGCCAACAACAGCAAATTTCAAATTTGCGGGTGCAAAGTTACAAATAAAAGTTGAAAGTTGAAAGTTGAAAGTTGAAAGAGGGGTAGTCTTTAATCTTTTTTAACTTTTAGCGTTTGACGTTTATCTATTAACTATCATCTATTATCTATAATCTCTCAACAGCGCTTTGCACCCAGCGAGGCAGTCGCGCCAGGTGGCTTCGAAGTCGCCAGTGTACCAGGGGTCGGCAACGGATTCGCCCTCGCGACCCTCTACATAGTCGAGCAATAGGTGTATCTTTCCCTCTGGGTCGCCCCCACACATACGTTGCATATTGCGGATGTTATACTGATCCATACCGATGAGTAGGTCATAGTGCAGGTAGTCAGCATGGGTGAGTTGGCGTGCAGCATGTCCTTGGCACCCTATGCCGTGCTCAGCCAGTTTGCGTCGGGCAGGGGGATAGACGGCATTGCCCAGTTCTTCTGTGGAGGTAGCTGCTGAGGCTATCTCATACTCTGCTGCGAGGTGGGCTTCATCCACCAGGTGCTTCATTATGTACTCTGCCATAGGACTTCTGCATATATTGCCATGACAGACGAAAAGAATCTTCATCATAGTCTTCTGAGTAGTTCGAGGGTTACTTGCCAAATGTCGTCGCAGGTGTTGAGGTCAACACGCTCATTGATGCTGTGGGGCTCCAGTATGCGTGGTCCGATGCTCACGATATGCAGTCCTGAGAAGATGTTGACCAGATAGCCTGCTTCGAGCACAAAGTGCATGGACACAGGAGTGGGGGTGAAGCCTAGTACATCTTGAAAGACGCTGGTGGTGAGTTGGAGCAGGGTGGCGTCGCTCTCTGTCCAGGCTGGCGATGTCATCACTTTCTCCACCGTAGCACCTGATAGGAGGTATATCTTCTCTATCTCGGAGGCTATGCGCTCCATCTCAGAGTCAACGAAACTGCGAGTGTGGATGGCTAAGTTGAGGGTTAAGGGTTGAGAGTTGAGGGTTACCTTTCCTATATTATTAGAGGTGAGAGGGGTGACATCGTCAGGTGACATCTGGAGCACTCCTACGGGTACGGCATTGATGGAGGCGAGGAGCACCTGGGTACTCTCTTCGCTCATCACACTGGAGTGCCATACGGAGGGTGTGGCTTGGATGATGACATTAGGGTCGGTATCGCCAAACTGCTTAATAAGGGCGTAGTTACACTGTGCCACAAGGGTGAGGAAGTCGCTGGCATTTTCCTTAGGAATCACCACCTTTGCCTCAGCTTCGGAGGGGATAGAGGCAGCTGCCTGTCCACCTTGAAAGGAAACAATGTATAGTTTGATGTCGCATTGGCGAATGGCAACGAGCAACAGGTTGGCTAGCACCTTGATGGCATTGGCTCTGCCCTTGTTGATATCTACTCCGCTGTGTCCACCCTTGCCTCCTGATACGCTGACGGTGTAGGCAACATATTCCTTAGGCATAGCCACTCGCGCGATGGGTAGCGACACCTTTTGTATTATGGCTCCAGCCGATGCTATGGTGGTTTCGTCGTAGGCTTCAGAATCGAGGTTTATCACCCTTCTGCCCTTGATGAAGTCTGACGACAGATTAGCAGCTCCAGTCATACCATCCTCCTCGTTGGTGGTGGTGAGCACCTCAAGATGGGGATGCTGCAAGGTGTCATCGGAAAGTATGGCGAGAGCCATCGAGAGTCCGATGCCATTATCTGCTCCGAGTGAAGTGCCGTCGGCCTTCATCCATGAGTGTATGGTATTGGTTTTTTCGTCCATTTCATCGTAGAAAATGGCATCGATACCATCGTTGAGAGGGTTAAACTGCTTATCAGGGGCTGAGACACATACCATATCCATGTGGTTGAGCAAAACCACGGGTTCATGGTCTTCATAACCAGGAGAAGCAGGTTTTTCTATCACCACATTGTTGTGGGCATCCTTGCGATAAGCCAGGTGGTGCTCCTCAGCAAACTGGCAAAGGAAGTCGGCTATCCTCCCTTCATGATGTGAAGGACGAGGTATAGTTCTGATTATGTCGAATAGTTTTCTGTAAGTAGTCATAAAGTGACGTTTTGTGATTAAATTTGTTGCAAAAGTAATAAATTTGAACCAAAAAGCCCAATATTTTTGTCATTTATTCGTTGGGATGCTTGGTTATTAGGACTTTTTTAGTAACTTTGCAAGCGTTATTTGGTTATGTAAGCAAAGAACAGTATGAATATACTGAAAGGGTTATATGAAAAATACTTCACCAGAAAAGCGTTGCCTTACTGGTGTGTCATGATACTAGACTGCATGATATTTGTGGCTGCTGGTATGGTGGCTATGTATGCCGTGTCAGGCGGTAATATGGTGATAAAACATTTCTGGACTCACTTATTGACATTGGTGTGCCTAACTCCTCTGCTGATGGTAGGCATGAGGATGCGCCACACATATAGCGGGGTGTTGAGATACACCACGACGGTGGACTTTGTGAGAGTGGCACAGGCAGTGTTAATCAGTGGCGTGTTGTTATGCATTGCACATGTGGTGGCAAAGAATTATCTCACAGAACTCACATGGATATCTAAGGTGCGCTGGATGACAATAGGTGTGACGCTGATACTGACACTCTTTGCACAGTGGGCTGTAAGAATACTGCTGAAATATGTGTATGAGGCATTCGCCGAGAGCAGAAAAAGGATTGGAGTGTATGTGTATGGCGCCCATGAGGGTGGTGTGGCAATAGCACGTTCGCTGAAAGACTATAACAACAAGTACACCCTGAAGGGATTTGTGAGCACTGACGGACTGCTGGAGTCAAAGTTCCTGATGGGTGTGAAGGTGAGAAGAGACAGCGTGAGATTCGTAGGGCGCATGAAGGAAGACGGAGCAAGTGTCTTGATGGTCAGTCCTATGCAACAGGACCTGTTTCGCGAGAGGACGGAAATACACGATGCCCTGTTAGAGGCAGGAATACACATCATGGTGCTGCCTGATGCTGAGAACTGGAATCCAACGCAAGACCTTTCAACCAAACAGTTGAGGGAGGTAGATATCGAAGACCTGCTGCCTCGCGATAAGATAGAGGTAGATATGAATGCCATAGGCGCTATGCTGACAGGCAAGAGAATACTGATAACGGGTGCTGCTGGTTCAATAGGGTTTGAGATGGTGCGACAGGTGTCAAAATTCTCTCCTGCAGAACTGGTGCTGGTGGATCAGGCTGAGACGCCTATGCATGATGTGCTGCTCTATATGAACAAAAAGCGTCCTGACATCTCATGTGAGACGATAGTGGGAAGCATTGCCAATGCAACTCACATGGAGAGAATATTTAAGACTCACAAGCCAGAATACGTGTTTCATGCTGCTGCCTACAAGCATGTGCCAATGATGGAGAGTAATCCTGCAATGGCTATACAAAATAATGTATATGGTACGCGCGTGATAGCCGACCTGGCAGTGAAGTATGGCACAAAGAAGTTTGTGATGATAAGCACAGACAAGGCTGTGAACCCTACAAACGTGATGGGATGCTCAAAACGTATATGCGAGATATACTGCCAGAGTCTGAATAAGGCTAAGCATAACAAGCAGACGCAGTTTATCACCACTCGCTTTGGCAATGTGCTGGGCTCTAATGGTTCGGTGATACCGCTGTTCCGCAAACAGATAAAGAATGGTGGACCAGTGACGGTGACCCACCCAGACATTATACGTTACTTTATGCTTATACCAGAGGCTTGTCAGTTGGTGCTTGAGGCAGGCACAATGGGCAAGGGTGGCGAGATATTCGTGTTCGATATGGGTAAGCCAGTGCGCATAGCCGACCTAGCAAAGAGGATGATACACCTCAGTGGTGCTACGGATATAGAGATAAAATACACAGGACTGCGTGATGGCGAGAAACTGTATGAGGAGGTGCTCAACGATGCAGAGCAGACTAAACCGACACACCATCCGAAAATTAAGATTGCCGCTGTGCGTGCGTATGACTATGCTGAGGCATTGAAGAATGAAGAGATATTGCTTGAACTCTCTAAAAGCTACGACGACATGGCGATAGTGAAGAAGATGAAGGAGATAGTTCCTGAATACAAGAGTCAGCACTCGAAGTACGAGGTGCTGGATAAATAAATAAAGGCTCCCAAGCGGGAGCCTTTATTCATTTGGTTGAAAGTTGAAGGTTGAAAGTTGAATGTGATTACATTTTCTATGCAAGTTGTTACATATTTCATTCAACTTTCAACCTTCAACTAAAAGATTTATTCGCTCTTGAATAAATCTTTTATTCCTCCGATAGAGCCCATGAGGTTTGTTGCTTCGTAAGGCAGATAGACGGTCTTGGTGTCATTGCCCTTGGCAATATCCTGAAGGGTTTGTATGTATTTCTGTGCAAGGAGATAGTTGGCTGGGTTGGTAGATTTACCAACAGCCTCTGTTATCTTGTCAATGGCTATGGCCTCTGCCTCAGCCCTGCGAATGCGAGCCTGTGCATCACCCTCGGCACGCAGAATCTCTTGCTGCTTAGTAGCTTCAGCACGATTGATGGCAGCTGTCTTGTCAGCCTCAGACTTAAGGATTACAGCCTGCTTCTCACCCTCAGAGGTGAGGATGGTGGCACGCTTGTTACGCTCTGCCTGCATCTGCTTCTCCATAGCCTGGAGTACGGTAGCAGGAGGGATGATATCCTGCAGTTCAACACGATTCACTTTGATACCCCATTTGTTGGTAGCATCATCGAGCACGGCACGCAGTTTGGTGTTGATGGTATCGCGCGAGGTAAGGGTCTGGTCGAGTTCCATCTCGCCGATGATATTACGCAGAGTGGTCTGGGTGAGTTTCTCGATTGCGTTAGGCAGGTTGTTGATTTCATACACAGACTTGAAGGGGTCAACAATCTGGAAATACAGCAGGGCATTAATCTCCATCTGGATATTATCCTTGGTGATAACATTCTGACGGTCGAAGTCATAAACCTGCTCACGAAGGTCGATGCGGTCAGTGAGAACATAGCGTCCGCGAGACATAGCAACCATATCCTTCGCCCTATCGATGAAGGGAATGATAAAGTTAATGCCTGGATCGAGAGTTTGGTAATACTTTCCCAGTCGTTCTACAATCTTTGTCTCAGACTGAGGAATGATAACGATAGTTTTCTTCAACACAATGGCTGCAAGTACGAGCAGCACAATGAATAGGCCAGTAAGAAATTCCATAATTATAAAGGTGTTACGGTTAATATTATACTATTTCTCTCCATTACTGTTACAGTGGTGTTGAGTGGTATCTCGATGTTGCCATCAGAAACAGCACGCCATTGGTCGCCGTCAATCTGTATATAGCCATATCCGTCGGCAGGGATTGTTTCTATCACCTTAGCCTGACGACCTATCAAAGCATCGGCATTGCTTTTGCGTTCCTTCTTATTATGCAGTCGTCGCACCAAGGACGGTCTGACGAATACCAAGCACAGAACGGAGGCTATGACCCATGTTAGCAGTTGGGCTATGAAGGGTGCATCGCAGGCAGCAGGAATAAGTGAGACTAACGCACCGAGTGCAAAGCAGATGAAATAGAAATCGCCACTGCTAAGCTCGATGATGAGGCATGCCAGACTTACGATAAGCCATAGTAGCCATAGGTTGGTGGAGAAGAAGGTTAGCATGTTAACGGTTAGGGTTTAAAGTTTAACGGTTATAGGTTAAAGTTTAAAGTTTAAAGGTGATTAGCGTTTCTTTTTAAAGAATTCCTGCATGAGGGAGCGACATTCATCTTCGAGAATGCCATTGGTGACCTCGGTTTTAGGATGTAGCACCTTGGGAGCGTAAGAGGAATAACCTCGTTTCTCATCTTTGGCACCATACACTATGCGTGAAATCTGCGACCATCCTAATGCACCAGCACACATGGGACAGGGTTCCACCGTAACATACATGGTGCATCCTTGAAGGTATTTGCCTCCTAAGGCATTAGCAGCTGCAGTGATGGCCTGCATCTCAGCATGGGCAGTGACATCGTTGAGTGTTTCAGTAAGGTTATGCGTTCTTGCTATAATCCTTCCTCTGCACGTCACTATGGCACCAATAGGAATCTCATCCTCATTAGCTGCCTGCTCTGCCTCAGCCAGGGCTTTACGCATGTATTCTTCGTCAGTCATTGAAAATTACTTTTTCACGCAGATGCTTGTAAGTACGTATGCAACGATTATAATAGAGAATCCAGAGTAGCACAGGTTGGTTTGACCTGTTGCTATGCCTATGGAGATAGTGGCTATAAGCACTAATGCTGAGAAGCAGATAAACAGATACTTCACCTCATTGCCATTGAAACCCCAGTGCTTAAACTTCAAGGCAAACATGGGCACCTCTGCCACGAGTATCCATGAACTGAGGAATATGCCGAGAATAATCAGTAGGGAGAACCAACTGTATTGTTCCAGAATAGGTCCAAAACCTACAATCAGCGAACCCCAAAACAGAGCGTTAGCTGGAGTGGGGAGCCCGATGAACGATGATGTTTGGCGAGTGTCAAGATTAAACTTTGCCAACCTTACGGCACTCAGTGCTGCTACGATAAAAGCTAAATAAGGTAGCAGGTTGCCAAGAGGCGCAAATGGTTTATCCAATACCTGCAACTCATAGAAAATGATGCAGGAAGGAGCAACGCCAAAGGTAACGTCGTCAGCCAGCGAGTCGAGTTCTTTGCCTATCTCACTCGAAACATTGAGCAGGCGTGCAGACATACCATCGAAGAAATCGAACACTGCACCGAGGATGATAAACAACAATGCCATCGCTGGTTGTCCTGTGATGGCGTAAGTTATAGCGATGCAACCACACACGAGGTTGCAACATGTTATCGTATTGGGAATGTGTTTTTTCATCTTTACTTAAGAATACCGATGACGGTTTGGTTGCCAGTGGTGGATTGTCCCATTGTCACTTTTATCTCTGTATCAATAGGCAGGTAGAGGTCAACCCTGGAACCAAACTTTATGAAGCCTAGGTGTTCGTCGATGTAGCAGGTATCACCCTCCTTAGCATAAGTAACGATGCGGCGAGCCATAGCACCAGCTATCTGTCGGCAAAGAATATCGATGCCATCGGGAGTGGTTATGATAATGTCAGACATCTCGTTCTCCTCAGCAGCCTTAGGCAACCACGCCTTATGGAACTTACCATCTTTGTGCTTCACCATCTTCACCGTTCCGTCAACAGGAAACCAGTTGGCGTGTACATTCCATAGATTCATGAAAATGCTCACCATCTTCCTCTTCTCATGGAAATACTGGGTCTCCTCAACGTCTTCTATCACCACGATATGACCATCGGCTGGCGCAATAACCAGATTATCTGTGTCGTCAGTACCATAAAAACGTATAGGACAACGGAAGAAATTGAGAACGATACACCATAAAGTACCAAAGATGACGGCAAAAATATAGAAAGGAATATGGCTGTCAAATGAGCGCCACAAGATTACACCGATAGCGATGAGCACCATCGCACTGTATATGAGTGTGTCAGTACCTTCGCGGTGGATGCGAATCTTCTTTATCTTCTTTATTTTCTTCAGTTTCTGTATTTTCTCGCCCATGGGAAATTACTGTGTAAGTCGTTTTAGTATAAAAGGTAGGTAATAGGCAACTATAGCAGTGCTTTTATTTCATGCAAAGTTAAATAAAAAGTTCGAATTGTGCAAATAAATAATATAAATATGTGAAAAAAGGTACGAAAAACGAAACGTAAAGTGGCTTTATAGATAAATTTTATTAACTTCGCGGTCACTATGCATGATTTTATACATCTACACACCCACACTCATTATTCGCTGCTTGATGGCCAGAGCAAAGTCGCTGACCTGGTACAGCGTGCCGTTGCCGATGGTATGAGAGGAATGGCTATTACGGATCATGGCAACATGTTTGGTGTGAAGGACCTCTTTGATGAGTGTAACAAGATAAACAAGCAACTTAAGAAGGAAGGAAAAGAGCCCTTTAAACCTATCTTCGGATGTGAGATGTATGTGGCACGCAGGGGAATGAAGCGCATGGATGACAAGATAGACCGTGGCGGCTGGCACCTCATAGTGCTTGCAAAAAATCTTAATGGTTATAAGAACCTTATAAGATTGGTGTCAAGGTCGTGGGTGAATGGTTACTATGGCAGACCACGTACTGATCATGAAGATTTGGAGAAATATCATGAGGATCTTATAGTCTGCTCAGCATGTATAGGTGGAGAGATTCCAAAACTGATTCTTGCAGGAGATATAGAAGGTGCAAGGAAGGCAGTGGAATGGCACAAGAACCTGTGGGGTGGGGATTTCTACCTTGAGCTGCAGCGTCATGAAGTCAAAGACCCTAGTCTGCGTGCTAACCGAGAGACCTTTCCAATGCAACAGCAGGTAAACCGTGTGCTGATAGAGTTTGCAAGGGAATATGGCATAAAACTCGTTTGTACCAATGACTGCCACTTTATAGACAGGGAAGCTGCAGAGGCTCATGATCACCTGCTCTGTTTGGGAACAGGCAAGGATCTGGACGATCCTCAGCGATTACTATACACCAAGCAGGAGTGGTTTAAGAGTCAGGCAGAGATGAACGAGGTGTTTGCTGATATACCCGAGGCTCTCGAAAACACTCTTGAGGTTCTTGACAAGGTGGAGACCTACGACTTGGAGTCAGACCCGATAATGCCATTTTTCCCCATTCCATCGGAATTTGGCACAGAAGAACAATGGCGCACTCGCTTCAGTGAGGATGATCTGTATAGGGAGTTTACCTCGGATGAGTTTGGTAAGAATCAGTTGCCAGAAGAGGAAGCAAAGAAAAAAATCAAAAAGCTCGGTGGCTACGATAAGTTATATCGCATAAAGTTTGAGGCAGACTACTTGGGCAAATTGGCCTATGAAGGTGCTGCTCGCATATATGGCAAGAAGGAGGTGACGATAGATGCTCCGCTGCAACCTGATGAATTGTCAGTCTGGGCTGCAGAGAACAGCATAAACAAGGAAGTAGATGATCGTGTGCGTTTTGAATTGCATATCATGAAGACGATGGGTTTTCCTGGCTACTTCCTTATAGTACAGGATTTCATTAACAGTGCTCGTAAGGAGCTAGGTGTGTGGGTTGGTCCTGGTCGTGGTAGTGCAGCAGGCTCAGTAGTAGCTTACTGCCTGGGTATCACTAAACTTGACCCTCTAAAATATGATTTGCTGTTCGAGCGTTTCCTTAATCCTGACCGTATCTCCCTTCCCGATATAGATACCGACTTTGATGATGATGGAAGAGGCAAAGTGTTGCAGTGGGTAATGGATAAGTATGGCCATGAAAACTGTGCGCACATTATAACATACGGTACGATGGCGGCGAAGAATGCCATCAAGGATGTAGGTAGGGTGGAGAAAGTGCCTTTGCCAGTAGTAAATGCATGGTGTAAGGCTATGCCTGAGCGTTTGCCTGATGGTATGAAGCCGAAACTTGCTAATTATTTAAAGGTAACCCCTGAGTTGCAACAAGCGGAGGCTTCAGTAAACCAGAATGAGGCAAACACCATCAAGTATGCCAAGATGCTGGAGGGCACCATCCGTAATACGGGTATCCATGCTTGTGGTTTCATCATTTGTCGTGACCCTATCAGCGACCATGTACCAGTGTCAACAGCCGATGACCCTGATTTTCCGGATACCAAGACAGCTGTTACACAGTATGATGGACATGTTATTGAGTCAACAGGTCTGATAAAAATGGACTTCCTCGGACTTAAGACTCTGTCGGAGCAGAAAGAGGCAGTGAAGAATGTCAAACTGACGCGAGGTATCGACATAGATCTTGACAACATACCTATTGATGACGAACTGACGTATCAATTATACCAAAAAGGACAGACGATAGGCACATTCCAGTTTGAGAGTGCTGGTATGCAGAAATATCTTCGTGAACTGCATCCTACGGTTTTCGAGGACCTTATAGCCATGAATGCTCTCTACCGTCCAGGTCCAATGGACTATATCCCATCGTTCATAGCACGTAAGAATGGTAGGGAACCTATTACATACGATATCGATATCACCGAAAAGTATTTGAAGGATACCTATGGCATTACAGTATATCAGGAGCAGGTGATGCTATTGTCACGTCAGCTTGCCAACTTCACGCGTGGTGAGAGTGACGCCCTCCGTAAGGCGATGGGTAAGAAGAAAAAGGACATCGTAGATGCGATGAAACCGAAGTTTATTGAGGGCGGAAAGAAGAATGGTCACGACGAGAAAGTCCTGGAGAAGATATGGGCTGACTGGGAGAAGTTTGCCTCTTACGCCTTCAATAAATCTCATGCTGCATGTTATTCGTGGGTGGCCTACCAAACCGCATACCTTAAGGCTCACTATCCTGCTGAGTTCATGGCTGCATTGCTAACGAGAAGGCGTTCGGATATTAAGGAAATCACCAAACTAATGGACGAATGCAAGGCGTTAGGCATTCCTACGCTAGGTCCAGATGTAAATGAGTCATATACGAACTTCGGTGTAAATAAGAAAGGAGAAATACGATTTGGTCTTTCTGCCATCAAGGGAATGAGTGAAGCTGCCACGTTAGCCATAATAAAGGAACGTGAAGAGAACGGACCTTTCCGTGATATATATGATTTATTGGAACGCGTTCCAGCTTCAGCAATGAATAAGAAGGCAATGGAATGCCTTGCTCTTTCGGGGGCATTAGACAATTTCGGTATTGCTCGTGAACAGTATGTGTCACCTGCGGGCAAGTATGCACAGTTTATTGATATGCTTTCAAACTACGCTCAGCAGTATCAGGCGGCGAAATCATCGGCAATAAACTCTCTGTTTGGTGACTTTGACAGTGTGGAGATAAACAGACCGAAACCAGATCCATTAGTGCCATGGAGCGCAATAGAGAAACTTAATCGAGAGCGTGAACTTGTAGGTATATATCTGTCAGCCCATCCATTAGATGAGTTTGCAGTTGTACTGGAATGTATGTGTAACACCCAATGCTCAGAAATAGGTAAGGATGCTGATAGAACAGAACTTGCAAAAAAAGACACTCTGACCATAGGAGGTATAGTGACAAATGTTAATTCACGACTCACAAAAACAAACAAACCGATGGGAGTAGTCACTATAGAGGACTTTGAGGGCGTTGGTGAATTGGCAATGTTTGGAGAGGATTGGGCACGTTGGCAAGGTATGTTCCAAAATGGATATTCGGTCTATGTGAAGATAAAATGTGAGGAACGTTTTCGTAAAGGTAGTGGAATATATGATCTAAGGATACAGAGTGTGGATTTTCTTCACGATGTGTCTGAAAAATTCATGGAAAGCCTTACTTTGCACATTGATATGGGTTGCCTTACAAAAGGTTCGGATACAGAAGATGAAGATGCAATCACAGAAAATGTTCTCTCCGACCTTGCTACGATTATATCAGAAACTCCAGGCAAGACAAAACTATTCTTTTCCGTAAGAGATAATAGTCTGAGTACGATGCCTGTAAATTTAGTGTCAGATTTGCCAGGAATAAAAGTTAATCGCCAACTTGTTGATTTTGTGAAATTACATGAAGGCTTAAGTATAACGATGTAGCAGAAATTCTCGATTTAATCGTTGGAAATCATATTTTATAGTGAGTTTCCACGACGCAAGTTGCGGCTGGCGTCAATACGCAAAAAGATGAAGAGCAGGATAGTGAATCCCCACAATGAAGAACCTCCGTAACTGAAGAAAGGTAGTGGAATACCGATTACAGGAGTAAGACCCAGTACCATGCCAATGTTAATGAATACGTGAAAAAGGAATACGCTTAGCACACAATATCCATATATACGTCCAAACTTGTATATTTGTCGTTCAGCTACATATATCAGTCTCCATATAAGTAGCATGAAAAGAATAAGTACAGCTGACGAACCAATGAAACCTTGCTCTTCGCCTACGGTACAGAAGATGAAATCGGTATCCTGTTCTGGTACAAATTTCAGTTTTGTTTGTGTACCGTTAAGGAAACCTTTGCCCGTGAGTCCACCAGAACCTATGGCAATCTCACTTTGGTGTACATTGTAGCCAGCACCGGCAAGGTCTTCCTCTAATCCCAATAATACGTTGATTCGCACACGTTGGTGAGGCTCCATAACATTGTTGAGCACAAATGAAGCAGAATAGAAGAAGGCCATAGAACCTATGGCGAAGAGTGCGATAAAGAAATGTTCCTTTACTTGTTTTTCAAAACTAAGATAGAAAAGATAGCCAACCATGACGATGGTGGCAATAAATTGTACCCACACCACATTAAACCTAATAACATATTCAGAGAAAAGTAAGGCAAGGATAGTGGCCAGGGTGGAAACTCCGATTATTATGTACGCCTCCTTTTTGACTTTGCAATAAATCAACGTAAGTGCGGCGGTGAATAAATGAATTAAGAAAAACACTATAAATGAGCCTACGTGGGTGGGAGTATGGAGAATAGTAGGATCAGCATAGCGAATGCCAATGACAAAGTAGAGCACCATTGCTACAGCGGTGAATAGGAAACTCCCTGACATTCCTTCGCGATAAAGCATTAGGAAGAACGACGCATATACAAGAGCAGAACCAGTTTCTTTCTGCATTACAATTAATAGCATGGGCGTCACAATCATCACGATGGCTTTAATAAGATGTTGCCAGTTGCTGATAATAAAATCCTGAGCCGACATATATTTTGCTACTGCCAATGCAGTGGCAAACTTGGCAAACTCCGCTGGTTGTATACGCAATGGTCCCATTACTATCCATGACCTTGAGCCTTTGATTTCGTGGGGATTGAATATGGTTAGAAATAACACCAGTAAAACAAAACCATACATTGCGTAGGCAAAGGTGTCATAAAAACGATCATCAAGAAGCAATATGACAAATCCCAACACTATGCTTGTGGCAATCCATATTATCTGCATGCCTGAGCGCGTTTCGAGTGAGAAAATATCGGTATCGCCATACGTATAACTGGCTCCGCACACGCTTATCCATCCGAATGTAAGCAGTGTGAAATATAGTCCAATAGTTATCCAGTCTATGGACTTTATTATTGAGGTCGATTCTTTCATTTTCGGTAGAAAAAGTTGCATCATGCTACATTATGCATTGCAAAAGTAATAATTTCTTAATGATTTTAATACTGATTAACATTCTTTAATACAATAGACTAAGTTTTGTAAATCATTTTTAGTAATTTTGTACCCAAATTTGCGAAAAAGTGTATTTCTTACTACTACCTTTTTAAACAATAGGATACATAAAAGTTTATTAACTACTGCTGATTAAGAGTAATCATACATTATTTATATTTATATGCAATTTAAACGGCATAATGGGGTGATAAAAGCAATAAGGTATCAATGGATATTGATGCTTATGCTTGTTATGCCTCTCGCAACATCAGCACAGGTACCAGACAATAGTCGAAGGGTTGACACTCTGTCATTGGCAGAGCGTATATCTGTGCGTACCAACCTTGTGGACTGGGGACTCCTAGTACCAAATGTGGGTGTAGAATTTGATATCAGAAATACGAATTGGAACAGATGGGCGGTGAATGCCAATTTCAGATATCGTCCAAAGACAAGTAGCACATACGTCAGAGGTATTGTATTTAATATCTTTGAGGCTACTCTTGAAGGACGTGTGTATTGGCGAGAGCGTAAATGTACGCCAACTGGTTATTTGTCACCACACCGTCATTGGATAGACAAGTTATGGTCATGTCGTAATATGATGCCAAGTCACCCTAACTGGGTGTTTTATCGCGGAGGATATGTAACTTACTCTAAGTATTCTATGCTATGGGGTGGAAGTGAAGGCCGTCAAGGCACAGCATATATGGCTGGTGTGACATGGGGTTTTGTAAAGCCTTTCCTTGCTTTCCAAAATGGTAATTCTGTAGATATGGAGTTTGGTTTCAGTGCTGGTATTATGTATAACAAGTACGACACCTTCCGTGCAGATAGAGAAAACAACTGTTACCCTATAACAGGACACGAGGATGGTAAGTGGGGACCTATGATAAGAGATCTCCATGTAGCTTTGGTATATCGTTTTGGCAATTATCCGATACAGAGGAAGTATCGTTGGAGATACGATGTAGATATGGATTTCCACGAGAGAAAAGACTCTGTATATAATGCTTGGCTAAGCGGTCGTGAGCAGAAATATATTCAAGACTCTATCTATCGGGTGGTATCACAAGAATTTAGAATGCTCTATGACTCATGCGTAGATATTCGTCACCGTGAAGAACAAAAAGCTATTGACGAACAGGCTCCTGCAAGAGTACCTAACTACACGCCAAAACAGTTGGCTAAGATGCGAAAGGATTCAATCAAGCAGGCACGTCTGGACTCTATCAGCTCTATTAAGAAAGCACGCACAGATTCTATAAATGCGATAAAGAAAGCACGTCGCGACTCTCTTGCAATGAATGATCCAAAGCTGGCAAAGAAATTTGCCGAGGAGGATGCACGTGAGGCGAAATTACAGGAACAGCGTGAGAAGATAGAGCGCAGTAAGGCAAGAGCCAAGGAGAAGGCAAAGGATGCTCAAGCTACCATAGAACGCCAGCGTGCAAAGCGTGAAGCAGAGAAAAAGGCTGAGGCCACCATGACTAAGGAAGAAAAAGCTGCTGCACGTAAGGCTAAGGCACAAGCTGCGCAAGAAAAGATCGCTCGTATGCGAGCACGTCGTGAAGCAGCTAAGAAGGCTGCTGAGACTGCAAAAGAAGGAGGTGCAGAATGAAAAATAATGCGATGAATGAGATAATGAACAACCCACTAAAGGCATTACTATACCTGTTTGTACTCACGTTTGCGCTTGCTTCATGTGAGGTGAATGAGGATTTGTGTGATAAGGGTCATCCACATAAGAGTAGTGTGCAGTTTAGTTACGTTTGGGATAAGATTCCAGCGGCGATAACAGCACGTCCAGTTAACACATATATACTTGCAAATAGAGTGATTAATACAATGAGCACTTCGTTCATGTATAATGTGGTGGCTGAAAGTGGTCACTATCTCGGCAATTTGCCAGATGGTATAGCTGAGGAGGATAACCATGATATCACGAATTTTGAATTGCCGTCGGGAGAATATAAATTCCTGACAATGAGTTTCAATAGGACGTTCGAGGAGAAATTAGATCCGAGTCGTATAGTGACAGAGGATTATATAATAACTCCAAATCCGTTGAAGGTTAATGCACAGGATTTAAAACTGCGTTTAGGTCAATTCATGGCAGAGCATCGTACCTATACGTATGAGGAACTCAAAGACTATTATGTAGACAGCCCGTTTGGTGAGTTTGATGGTTCTGTTGATAGCAATCCCTATACTTCAGCATCCGAGAATGCTTCAGAGGAAGAAAAGGAAGCAAAGCGTGCCAGGTTTATACGTAATATAACGGAACCTATTATTGTGGACTCGACATCAATTCATCGTATAGGTAATGACGAGGATACAAAGATAGATTTCCATCCTACTACTGTTACGCAGAACATAGATCTGTATTTTGACTTGAAGAAGAAACAAACGTCCAATTTCCAGTTCTTCGTTAGTGATGTTTGGTGCGTACTCTCTGGCATTCCTCGCAAAATAAATATCGGAACAGGTGCAGTGGATATCACGCAGACAGATAAGTTGATATTCCGCACAAAGTTAGTTGATGCGACAAAAGTCCCCGATGCTAACTCTGAAGAGTTGAAGCCACAAGGATGGCCAAGCGAGAAAATAGTAGACAATATTGGCAGATACGACAATCAAGCAGAAGATATAGTACGTTGTTATGCAAACCTAAATATTCCAGGCATAGTAGAAAATTCAGTATATACAGATGCGAATAAGTATGCAGGTCCTGGCGTACTTCAGGTAATAGTGAAGGTATGGGTATATGAACAGGACGTTAATGACAATAGATGGGGTTGGCGTTCTCGCACTATTATGGGAAGAATAAATCTGCATAAGAATATAGAACGTGCACAATTGCTTGAATTATATAGCGAAAATGGTGAAGAGTATTGGCGAAAGGCCCAGGATTATAAGAGTGTTTATCTGGCAATAGATGCGACATTGAACCAATCACTCATCACAGGTGCAGATGAATCACCCCGCGTTGCTAATTGGGAAGAAGAGCAGCATATAGAAACGGAATACTAATAGCTAAAGTAATATGAAGAAGCTATGTAATATAATAATGGTATTGACCATGATCATGGTAGTCACTCTGTGGCAATCATGCTCGGGTTCATATCCTGATTTAACATACTCAACGGACGTAAAGAATGGTGAGGATTACGAAACCTATCCGATGGCTCCGTCTCTAAATGTAAACTCTTTACTTTACGCAACATCAAGCGGTGTTGCTCCAAAGGCTGTGATGCCAGTAGACAAAGAGTCAGAAGGTCCATTGGATCCCCAAAACAATTATGATAATTTCATAAAGCGCTATGCGAAGGCACGTTTTTATCTGTTGGCTTACCGTAAATCTGTTGTGACTGATGGTGAACCAACACTTGCTGAACTTCCAGATTTAACAAAGTTGATGGGGGACGAGGATGAAAGGCTTAATTGTCTGCTCAGTACAGAGAGGACATATATTTCGGGTACGACGCAGCATATAGGAAAACTTGCTATTCCGCAGGGAGCAACCAAAGATGGAAGTTTGGCAACCCTCAGTACAAATGGTTCTATATACCTTCTCGATAATAAGGAATGGGAGGACAACCAGAACTATAAAATCCAGACTTATTATTGGAATGTAAAGAAGTATGAAAAGGTAGGATACAATTTCTTTGCATACTATATCAACAAAGCCAATGTATATGGTTTTGAAAAGCAGAGTGATTGTGTTAAGATTGACCTTGAGCTAAATGGTAAGAATGATATTATGGTAGGTAATGCTCCAGAACTTACAGAAGAAATGCTGAAGGAAGAGTATGCAACGAGCGTAACAGAAAACGAGATACGTAAGAATATAATAAACTATGGTGATGGTGCCTACTCTACGTATGGTGCAGTACACAGTGTGGAGCCAAAGATAGATCTTAAGCATGCTCTTGCCTATATTAAGTTTCGTGCAAAACAGATGGACGATGCCGTAAAGATTTCCATTCAGGATGTACAGGTGTCTGCTTGCACACGAGGCAAACTTGTTGTTGCTACAAGAGATTTGAAGAATACGAAGTTGGGGCTTACTGAGTTGTCAGAGCCTAAAGATTTATCTGTCAATGCATATCTTTCTGAAGAGGATATCTCTACGGAGGAATTCAAGGAGGTAGGCGAAGGAATTCTTGTCCCACCTGCTGACTCGTATAAGGTAAAGATCCTTGTTCAGCAGACAAAGGTTAAGACAAGTGAAACAGATACCAATCCACAGGGTATTATGCAGGCTTGGCTAGATGTGGATTGTAGCCCTGAAAAGGGTTTTGAGGCAGGAAAGATTTATGTACTGGACCTCTCGGTATATGGTACTACTCGTATAGAAATAACTTCCGACCTCGAGTCATGGAAGAGTGGAACAGGAACCATAATCAACCTGTTTGATTAAACATTTAGTAAGAAAAAAGAGAATATTACAGATATGACAGTAAAGAATTTTTTATACGCCATTGCGACTCTTTCAGTAGTTGCATGTTCTGAAAATGATGATATGTTGTCATCAGGAAATACAGCTAATGGCTTGTATGGTCCCAATGGAGAACCTGCGATAGCTTTGGGCATCAGTTCAGCATCCGATGTTGTCAGTGTCTCAAGCAAGGGAACTGGTACTGTTGGTGATACAGAAGAGAGTGGCAAGAACAGTTGGAATGGTGAAATAGTCCGTGTCTATATGTTTAACAAGGGAACATTGACACCTTCATCAGTATCTGCTTGGACTGCTGTAGGATCAGAATTGATTGACGATTCTGAGGCAAGTACTTTTTATAATACAGAAGTAGTGACACCAAAGCCCACAGACGATACACCAATAGCAACGGGTTTGGCACAGCGTAAGGATAATAAGGTATGTTACTATCCACTAAGAGGTGCAAGCGATTTCTGGGGATATTACCTCGACGATGCAGACGTTGAACTGGACGAAAAAGGCGAGAAGAAAGTTGATGAGGGAGGAAATTTCATTCGCAATGCACCCGTGATAGAGGGTGAACAAATGTACGTTCCTTTCCAGATTGACGGCACACAGGATATACTTACTGGTCAGACCCTTGAGAAAGATGATGCAGGCAATACGGAATTCTATACTAGCAAGGGAGTGGAGGCATCAGAACTATATTCGGCAAAAGCTGCTCGTCATGACGTTCAGCCAACGCTGAAATTCCGTCATAAACTGGCACGTCTTACATTCACGGCAAGAGCTATGTTTGCAGAAGACGGTGTTAACAATACCAATCTTATACCTGTGACGGAGGTAACTGCCAGTGACGAGGTACACAAGTTGGCCGTTGGTGACGCAGGAGGTGATGGTACAGGTTACTATGTTAATGGCGGCGTGTACATTGACAGCATTTTTGTATATTCAAAGAATAAAGGAAGACTGTACTTTGCTTATACAGACAAGGCAGACTTACATAATGGTCGTAACAACCAACGTATAGAATGGGATGTTGACTCAAAGGGGGAAGCATTGAAGGGCTGGCTTAAATTGTTTGCAAAGCCAAATAACGATGCAGCAAGCCAAAGTACTATAAAGATGACAGGAGTGCAGCCAAACGATGTGGAGCCTGCTAAAGTGGGTGACGCTATCCTGGTTGCTCCACAGGATGATTACGAGTTTCGTATTGTGATGCATCAGTATGTTAAACAGTTCAGTGAGGAATACTATAATCTACATCCTACCATCCCTGTAAGATATACTGCTCGTAAGATCGTATATCCAGCATTTGACAATGCTCCATACGCAATTCCAATAGCAGAAGAACTAGCAAAGAAGGGCGTAGAGTCTGTGGTTGGAGGAACCTCGTATAATGTAGAATTAGGTATAGCAGGTTTGAAGCCCGTAATACTTGGTGTCACACTTGAGCCTTGGGTAGAGGGTGGAGAAGTACAGAAGGATCTTGACTAATATGAATAGATATTTTTATTACATAGCATCATTATTGTGCATCGGTACGGTGCTGACGGCTTGCTCTGATGAAGATATTTCTGCAAACAATGTGGAAATGTCTCTAGAAAGTGCGCTGGAACCGAGCGATTATGCAATATCCCTTGATGCAAGCACCGATGCGATAGAAGAAGCTAATAGTAGTTTAACATCTAAGGCTGCCATAAACTCAAATCAAGGAGCTTTCTCAACAGACCAATTAGGTGTATTCATGCTTGCAATGGATTATATAAATACACCATTGGCTCAGTATTGGAGTGAGCCTTTTGGTATGGATTGTACATGGTACAGGTCAAAGGAGCAGACACATGACTCCGCTATTGACGGATATTCATATGGTTTTGTTGCGTATCTTGACAATATGCCAGCAACGGCAAGACCAAAGGATAGTACAAAACCATCGTTGGGCTCTTCATTGGAATTGAAGAACGGCGCCATAGAGCGTTATCCAATAGGAAGTTTCCATAGATATAATTTCTATGCCTACACCCCTCGAGTGGCAAATATTGAGTATTTCAGGGATTCAGTTGTCGCTGTAATGACAACGTTAGATGGTACGCAAGATGTTATATATTCTTCAGCTATACCTGGTGATTCAAATAATCCTGTAAGTAACACATTGAAGGATTATGCGTGGAGTGCCAACTATTTCCGTTTCGCACAGAATAGAACTACTGATGGTACTGATACTCCACTTGATAGATTGACTCCCAAGTTCCGCTTTACTCATAAGATGTCGCAATTGATGTTCTCAATACAGCCTGGAGGAATGGATAAGGAAGGAAATGCTGTTGATGAATCAAGTAAGACAGAAGAGTTAGACTATGAAGAAGCTCTAGAAACAGAGTTAGTGGGAATAAGCATTACCAATGTGGCAGATACTGTAAAGTTGCTTGTAGCTGAAAGGTCTGGGGTACACAATGGCAATATAGTATATAGTTCTGCTAATCGCCACGCAGAGTATTTTTTAAAGAGTTACATATCAAAGAATGTTGGCAGTACTACGCTATATTATGCAGATCAGATAATGCCAGTGCAGACGATGTCAACCGAGAAAACAGAAACAACTAATGACAAGGGAAAAGTGGTGATAGTGGAAACACCGGTAGTAACTAAGTTGGGCGGTCCTGACGATAGTCACAGACAAGGAATTATACTTCCAGCTTTGACCAACGAAGATAGAAGGACTATAGCTGGCTCATATGTAGCAAAAGTTGTTGTGCGATATCCAAGAAATTCTACGACATCTAAGTACTACACCATAAATGTACCACTCTATTCCGATCCGCAGAATCCTGATATGCAGTTTAAGGAGGGATGTTCATATGAGGTTAAACTTCGTATATATGGCCCAAATACAGTCAAAGCGTCAAGTCAGGAAAGACAATGGCAGGAAGTAAGTATTGATGAATTAAGAAAGTCAGGTAATTATGACGTTCCGAGTAAGAAGGACTAATTTAAGAAACATTATAATAAGAAACAAAACAAAATAAAAACTATAAGAATATGAATAAGACTATTCAAAAAATTGCGTATTGTGCTTTTGCAACTACTATTGTTGCATCATGTACTTCAGAGGACGTTTTTGATCAGGCAAAGAAGGATCGTCTTGATTACGGAAATAACGTAGCAAGTGAAGTGCCTGTACTTATTGGCGCTGGTTCCACCAAGTCTTCGTCAGAAATAGAGATCGTGGCTAATTCTACTGATGCTCAGTTTGGAAACGTAGCATCTAAAGCTGGTGCTATCAACTCCAACGAGACAACCAAGGCTTTCTCTATCAAAGATCAAAAGGTAGGTATCTTTATGCTTGCTAAGGGTATCATCCCTAATAATGATTATTCTGACGTAACATGGGAGCATGTTAATTGGGCTAACCATGATAAGCCTGTGTCAATTTCAGATATAGGTGAGTATGTTGATGGATGGTCTGCACCTATTTGGAATAAGGCGGCAAATGTTACAATGTTTGATGCTAGTGGAGCTGAGACAACAGACATTGCCTCAGGTGTAAAGTCTTCTATAGCCTTCATAGGTGAACAGCCTTACTATCCTATAGGTAACTATTGTAGTTATAGTCTTTATGGCTACTACCCATTGCAGTCTCTCATTGCTGACGGAGTAAACAAGAATTGTGCTGTTGAAAAGAGCAAACTTACAGTCACAATTCCAGTAACGGGAACTGATGATGTTATATGGGGACGCGCATCTTATAGCAAGTCTGATGTGGAAGGTACAGATATCCAGTGGTTTACTCCTGGTGAAGCTACAGGTGTGATATATGATGGCAAAGAGATAACCGACTTTACAAAATATGGTTATTCTGCCAAGTTCTTCCGTTTTTCCCCTTTCCGTACAACGGATGGTACAGATGTTGCTCTTAATCCAACGATGAAGTTTAAGCACAAAATGATAATGCTGAAGTTTGATGTTATCGCAGGTGGTACTCCTATCGACTACGATCCCGCAGATCAGAACTATGCGCGTGCATATAAGACTACAGTATCAGGATTGTCTATTGACAATGCTCCATCAAGTGTAGATCTTGTGGTTGCTGACCTTAGTGGTGAGAACAACGAGGGTAAGGTGACAGCTTCTACTACTACAAAGAAAATAAATATAGATGGTTCTGCTACACCAGCAGAGGGCGCTGATGGCAAACCTGCACGTGTGACGCTCACAAATGGCGATGGCGAAGAATCTTATGTTATTCTTCCTGCTGGTCCAACAAGTGACTATCACCTAAGTCTCACACTGACAGACAACAACGAACAGCCAGCAGTTTCAAAGGTAATCCCAGTGCCTCTTACGCTTAAGACGAAGGGTGACTTTGAGGAGGGTAAGATATACCGTATAGTCCTCAAGATATGGAACCTTGAGCCACTGAAGCTTGATGCAACTCTTGATGCATGGGAGGAAATTGAGCCAACAGAAGAGAATTGGAACAAGTATCCATTTATCACTGAGGGTGATCACACTATTCCTGTTCATTGATAAAGGTAATGGTGTTTTAGAATAGTCAAGTTATATTTATTTGTAGTATAGAATTCAACAGAAATTATTACAATGAGGAATAAATTCCTGCTTATAATAGCAACGACAATGTTGTTTACTGCCAGTGCTTCGGCGCAGATGGTGGCAGTGAACACCGATGTTGCCATGGATGCTTGCATGGCTCCGTCACTTGGCGTGGAACTTACCCTGGGTAAAAAATCGACTCTCAACATAAATGGTCTTTATGCGAGTAATATGTTGGGAAAGGATATACGTATTGCTGCCATCCAACCAGAGTGGCGTGTGTATATCTCAGGACGTCCTATGTTCCATCATTATGTCGGTGCTATAGGATTACTTGCCTCTTATAAGTTCTCACATTTTGCAGACAAAGTGTATGACGGCGATGCCGGAGGCTTTGGCTTATCATATGGTTATGTATGGCCAATAACGCAAAGACTTCTCATAGATTTTCATACAAGTCTTGGTCTTGTATTCTATCATCAGAAGGAGTATTTTGTTGGTGATGACTATGACAGCCATTATCTTAACGAAGAGGGAAATCCCTATGCGAATGCTCATGGCTCTTTGTTGATGCCGTTGCGTATTGGTGTTTCTGTTTCATACATTATTAAATAAGAAAAAAGAATTAAAGAAAAAGGTTGATGAAGCATACCGTCTTACATATAATTATGGTTGCTCTGGCATCGTTCTTTTGTCCTGCATTAGGCATGGCACAAAATGAGGCTCTGGATGCAGCTGTACACGTAATTTTTGAGACCGCAGGTGAGAAGGAATATCGCACTGTGCAGTATGCTGTGTTTAAGACAGAGCATAAAGCAAAAGTTGTAATGGATGCTTTGCAAGAAGCTCTTGTCTTGCAGCGTGGCGATAAAGGTGCGGTGGTATTGACAGCATGGGATGAGGCATGCACCAAACAGAAGGTGAAGTTTCGCCAGTCACGCGGTAACGGTGAGTTTAAGGTTCATGCTTATCCTGACATGGCAATCCTTGTATGCTCCTATCTTCCTGATGATGAGCTAACCATAGAGGATGCTCGTATGGCTGTTATTACGCTAAAAGCAGAACAGACGGAGTATGAGCATATATTCAAAACGAAAATGGACCAGGGCTCTCATGCTATCAGCAACGTTGATGTATTGGGTATCAATCGTGATACAATCAATATAACCGCAGCGCCGGCTATTGATGACGGTAAGAACATGTATTTCAAGATTCATCTTGAATTGCCTGCCGGCTATGGTAACGAAAAGGCGCGTCTCATTGTGCAGCCTGCTGCTGTTGACTGTCTTACTGAGGATACGGTAGATTATGTCAATGGATTAGTAATGGAAGGTCCAGATTACCATAAAACACAAAACAAGCGTATGCTATTCAACTACATGAAGTATGACAAGGTAGCATATGCATACATTGACAAACCAATGTATTCTGACGAGAAGGTATATCTTGACACTACGTTAGTATATGCCAAACCTAATAGAAAGAAGACCTACAAGATACCTTATACTGTTCAAATTGCAGATCTGAATCACATATATTTTAGCCGTACTGCGGCAACAGGTTCTTGTAATTCTAAGAATATATTCAAGTTCTTAGACTTGGGAATAGCATCAGCAAAAATGGATCTAGATGAATTCCGAGTTGATGCAGAGAGCAATTATGACACCAAGAATCAAGACTTACGCTTGAAGTTCGTAGTTGGAAAGTCAGAGCTTACTAATGACTCCGTCAATGTTGTTCAGCTTAACGAACTTGTAAAGGAGTTGCGCTCTTATGGTGAAACACTTATGGAAGTTAACGTTGCTGCTACGGCATCACCAGAAGGAGGTCTTGAGGCTAATCGTCGTCTTGCTGCAGAGCGTACACGAGTTGCTGTATCCAAGGTTCGTCAATACCTTGGCAATATTGATATAGCATTCCATACAGCAGTACCACGAGTATGTACATGGGAAGATGTTGCTCATGAACTTGAGATGACTGGAAATACAGCTATGGCTGATCAAGTACGTGCTAAAATGGGAGCAGATGGTTATGGAGGCGATGCCGAAATTGCCCAGATAGAAGGCTATGCTACATTTATAGAACCTATACTTGAAAATCTGCGCATGATGCGTGTAACTTATCGTTACGAACGTGAACATGTGATGGATGCCGCTGAGGTTACAGCAGCATATTATGCACGTAAGCATGATTTATTACAGGGAAAAGGAAAAGATTTCTCCGATGGTGACTACTATAATCTTTTTGCTTGTATAAAAGACTCTTTGGAGCAAGATACACTTACCATGCTTGCATATCGTCATGTAACCCAGCATGGAGGCTACGAGCAAGTTAAATTTTCTATGTATGTAGCCAATCGTATGGCAATGCTCAACCAGAAGCAAGGAAAACCTAACACTTCAGTGCTTGATCCGTTTATCAATAAACGTCTGCGTGCTGTTACCACACGCGAGATGAGTGATAGGGCTCAAAAGAATCGTCGCGAGATACTTATCAATCAGATTATAACATACTTCCAGCAGGAAGAGCGTGACAGTGCCTTGAGTTACAGTGATTATTGGTTTGGCAACGATAAAGACCCAAAAGTGGAGCGATTGAAAAAATATATCACTTTCAAAGAGGGTTTTGTGAAGTATGCCACTCATCAGCTTTCTCCTGCAGAGGAGCAGGAGGTTCTTGACGCCATGAATTTTGTTATCTCATGCGCACCAGATAATAAGGCTGTTATTTATACCGAGGCACGTGATATCCTTAACGTTCCTTATTCTGTATGTCTTTCTCTTGTCAATAATATGGCTGACGATAATCCTAAGAAGTGGTATCTTCGTGGAATACTCGAAGCAGACAATGAGGCTAAACGTATTAACGAGAGACATAAGGCAGACTATGTGCCTAATTATCTTGCTTTCTTCAACCATTCATTTGAGCTGGAACCTTCATACAAGTGGTTGTACTTTAATGACGGTCAGATAAGTGATGAACTGCGTGAGAAATATAAGTGGAGCAAACGCAAGAAGCAAAAATATCGCGAAGCCTTCGACCGTCTGGTCGTACTTTCTGAGTCTGCACGCTCAAACAACGAGGATGTACTCGAAATAAGTGGCGATGATGATATAGATGAAAATGGCGAGACCTCAGCTGATGCTATAAGTGGAGTAAGTACAGTTGACGTGCCTGCTTCACCCGCTACTGCTACAACGACAAAATAACGATATAACGATAAAACCATAAATGAAAATATCCAATATCATAGTTCTACTCTTTGCCCTGTTTACATACGGAACGGCTTTTTCTCAGGGGTTCCGTCAACAGGACATAGATCCTCTTGACACTCTGGATGAGGAAGAGTTGCAAGCTCTTAGGGATACAGTTCAGTTACCTCGACGTAATTTGGCAAAGGAAAAGACTGAGCAGACAGACCTTAGGGAGTATGTTCTGAATGACCGTTATACTCCAAACCATCATACTTTTGACAAGCATTGGTATGACCATCTTTATGTTGGAGCCGGAATGGGTTTTGAAAAGATAGTACCTCAGAATGACAACTATCGTTTCAAAACTATGACTCAACTCAATATACATGTTGGAAAACAGTTTACTAAACGTCATGCTCTCCGTCTTTCTCTAGGCGGAGGATGGGGTTATCAGCAAGATAAAGAGTTATGGTTAGCTCGAGCATCTGCTAAACTAGACTATCTGTTCAATCTCTCCACTCAGTTCTTTGGCTATAACCCTGCACGCCGTGTAGAGACATCGCTGATGTTTGGCATAGGTAGCAATTATACCTGGATGAAAGAGAGTGATAAAGTATTTGCACCTGAGGCTCATTTCGGAGTTCAGTTGAAGTGCTTTACGGGACCTCTTGGCACTATCAATGTTGAGCCATACGTAGGTATAGGTTCTGATAAGATGGACCTTTCAGGCACACGTAACTGGCATGGCTATGATATATTCTACGGAGTTAATGTCAACTATTCCTTTTTTTTCGTAGATAATCTGTCAAAAGAGGCGCGACTGTCGCTGCTACAGTCTCGCATGGCAGATGATCGTATGGTGAACCCTCAGACCCTTGAGAGATGGCGTACACCATGGTTTGTTGAAGCAGCAATAGGTCCTGTTACCTCTTCTTCTGATTACATTAGTGGTAGTAAGACGATGGGACACCAGCTAACACTTGGCGTGGGTCGTTGGCTTTCTCCTGCTATGGGTTTTCGTCTTTCTGCTATCAGCCGTTCTACTAAGTGGAATGAGGAAATTGTCAATCGTACGGCTGTAGAATCTTCTAACTATCCTGCATCCTACAATAAGCACTATATCAGTGGTCGTGTCGAGGCTTTGCTTAACCCGTTTGGATTCTTCCGCTCATTTAAGTGGGATGCTCCTTATGGCGCCTACCTTGCATTTGGTACGGAATTTGGTATGCTTACTCAATATCAGCCTAACAAAGACAAGACGCGTGTGCGTAGCGAAGCATACGGTGTAGGCCTGCATCTGTGGGGTAAACTGACTGAAGACCTTCAAGCATTCATTGAGCCACGTTATACATACAATGTATATACCATACCATACAATAATGTAACAAGACGACAGAAGTTTGGTGAGAATAGTTTTGGCATAAACATTGGTCTTACCATGATGATACGATCTGAGAAGTTCCATGATCTCTACGAGATGGATGACACCCAGAACTATACATATCGTAACATACGCGGTGTGCGTGTTGGTGTAGCAGGTGGATTGAGTTTATTGCAGAAGCGTGAGGCATACTATACTGGTGGAGGACTAAACTGGAACGGTATGGTGTTTGGTGAGTATCGCTTTAATCATCTTCATTCAGTGCGCCTTCATGCAGACTTCCTTAATCTAAGCAACAATCATGTGCTTGGTTACACTGTTGACGGCAGTAGCATTCCAGATAATAACAATGGTCTCTTCAAGGTGCAGAACCGTCTTCTCATTGGCGCATTGAACTATGAGGTGAGTCTTACTAATCTTTGCTCAGGTCGCCTCCGTGGTCGTAAGTTCGAACTTGAAGGTTTCATCGGACCTGCTGTGGGTTACCTTGTTGATCAAAAGGCCACCTATGCTGGCATAAATGATTACAGTGGCAGGAATGTAGAAGCACAGTATGAAGAGAACAAGAGTGTTATGATAGGTGTTGATGCAGGTCTAAAACTCAGTGCCTATGTAGGAAAAGGTTTTTCTGTATTCTTCACACCTACAGTATACATGCTGAATACCAAGAAAGAACTTATTGGTGCTAATACTGTTGGTATTGGTAACTTCCGTCTTTACGAAACACTCAATCTTGGTGTGCAGTATAAGATAGGTAAGTTCCGTCTTAACCCTGTCAAGTCTAAGGAACGTCGTCTGCGCCGTCAAAAGGAATGGACAAATAAGCAAATAGAAAAGACACGCGCATATCAAGAGAAGCAGCAGGCTAAGTTTGATAAGCGTCGTGCTAAATATGAGAAGCGCAGAAGAAGATAATATCGACATAACGTAATACTGAAAAGATGAATATAATTAGAAATATAAAGGCAGTTGCGGGACTTTTCACGCTTGCAGTTTTGTTCTCAACCTTGGGAGCAACAAAGTGTTATGCCTATGACTACAAAGATCCCGATGCTGTGCAGGCAGCAATGGCGCTATTGATTCGCCATCAGTCAACTAATGCTGACACTATCGCCAAAGAGATATCTAAGCGATTCAAAAAAAGTGCAGCCATGCAGACTGCCCTCGGTCGTGCATATTATCGTAACAATATGCGTGAAACCACACGTGAATATCTGGCAAAGGCATACAAGGTAGACTCTACCTTTGCCCCTGCCTATATTCTTAATGGTGACATGTATGCAGAGTGGGCTGTGGATTCGGCATGTATTTTTTATGATAAGGCTATAGCATGCGATTCTCTTAATCCTGACGGCTATATCCGTTATGCTAATGCTATGTCAATTAAGAATATGGACAAGGCAAAGGCACGTCTGGAGGATTTGCGTCGTGTTAAGCCCGATTACCCTGTTGACATAGAGATAGCCAACCTCTATAATAAGCGTGGTGATGATGTACATGCAGCCGAAGCTATGGCTAATGTAAACGTAGACCGTCTGTCTATGAATCAACTTGCTAAGTACGGACAGAATCTCTATTGGAGCAATAATGATGAGAAGGCAATCGGTATAGCCAAACTTGGTATCAAGCGATTCCCTCAGAACAAAGGATTCAATCGTTTGTACTTCTGGAGTGCATCACGTTCTGGAGCATATCGTATAGCCAAGGAGCAGGGTGATATTTGGTTCAAAGCTACACCTGCAGACTCGCTTAACTCTATTGACCTTTTCTGTATGGGTTCCACTTATCTTGGTTTGGGTAATAATGATAAGGCATTTGAAACTTGGGCAGGCATAGCAAAGAAGGATGATTATTTCGCTCCTCAGATGCGTGGACAGATTACTCGTGTCGTACGTAAACTCGTTGATGAGAAAAAGCAACAAGGACAGTGGAATTCTGCCATTGCTACATACGAGCGCTTCATGAAGACCTACCCATCTACCGATGGTGCTTACCAACTTTATCAACTTTCTAATATATATCGTGATAAGGCGAATGAGGAGAATGGTGAAGAGAAGCAGGCAACCATACGCAAGATGTTTGAGATATACGAGGAAATCGAAAACAAGTATCCACGTTGGGAAAACATTTCTTACGTGCTCTACACACACGCTCGATGGACTTATGCATACTTTGACCGCGATAACAGCAAAAGTATGGCACGTCCATATTATGAGAAACTCTATGATTTCCTAAGTGCTAAAGATGAGCAGAGTGAACAGGAGAAGGCAATGATTGTAGAGGCTTGCCAATACCTCGGTTCCGATTCTTATTTCCAGCATAAGAACCTTGCTGACGCTCGAGTATGGTGGCGCAGAATTCTTCTCTTCGATCCAGAGAACGAGAATGCTCGTGAAGCTCTTGATAAGATTAAGAAGTAGTTTGGCAATCACGTGCGGTTACTAAGCAACCGCACGTGGTTACTAAGCAACCAGACGCGGTTACTAGGCAACCAGACACGGTTACTAAGTAACCAGATGTGGAAACATATCAAGGGCGCATTTTATATCATTTTGTTGAAAGCCTTGGGTAGATATTGTATTATGTCGCTGGCGATGAGGCTTTCCATCCCAAGGTCACGGGCTGCATAGTCGCCAGCCAGTCCGTGCAGATACATCCCTATCATGGTGGTCTCCTTTGGAGTGTAGCCACGTGCGAGCAGTGCTGTAAGTATGCCTGTCAGCACGTCGCCTGATCCTGCAGTAGCCATACCTGCGTTGCCAGTGCTATTGAAAATTATCTGACCATTAGGTAGGCACAGGGCGCTGTGATGTCCCTTGAGTATAATGTATCCCTGCAGGCGTTGCGCCATATCACGTGCTTTCATCAGTCTGTCATAGTCGTTAGCCGCCTCAGAGCCATAGAGATTATCAAACTCCTTAGGATGAGGAGTGTATATCAGTCCCTCTGGCAGTTGCTGCATCCATGTGCGGTGAGTGGCTAGTATATTAAGAGCGTCTGCATCTACAACCATTGTTCTTTTTACATTCCTTATGAGCGAGATTAGTGCTATGGCACTGTTATCGCTGGTTCCTAGTCCGGGACCCACACCTACGGCATCATACTGGCTTATATCGTGCAAACTACTGAAGTGTTCTTCGTCTCTATCAGGCTGCATTATTGCCTCAGGCACGCTTATCTGCATAATGTCATTATTTTTAGAAGGAGTGTGCACGGTGAGCTTCCCCACTCCCGATCTCAAACAGGCTTTCGATGCTAGGATTGCTGCTCCAGCCATGCCGTAACTGCCCGCTATCAGCAGTGCGTGCCCCATACTGCCTTTATGGGCATAGTCACTGCGCACCTTCATTATGTTTCTTACGGATTGTTCCTCCAGTATCGAGCACTGTGCTTCTGTTTTGTCTATGAATTCCTTGCTTAGTTTGATGTCGAGCACTTCAAGCCTGCCGATAAACTTTTTATTGTCGGCCATCATCATGCAGAGTTTCTTCATGCCCAGCGTCAGTGTAAGGTCAGCCCTTATAATGTTCTGCTGTACGTTGAAACTATTATCTTCGGTCATAAGTCCTGATGGTATGTCAATGCTCACAACCTTTGACTCGGATTGGTTTATGTAATTAACGACGGCAGCAAAACCTCCACCGAGGGGTTTGTTCAAACCTGAACCAAACAGTCCGTCTATTACCACGGTTTCACGTGTCAGGGTAGGTGGTTCAAACTCACGTTTTACCTCTACCAATGCATTGTTGCCCATCTCTAGCAGGCGTTCCTTGTTTATGTTGCAGTCGGGAGATAGAGACCCTTTTACATCAAACAGGTATGCCTTGGCATTATAGCCTTTGTTTATTAGTTTGCGTGTTACGGCTAGGGCATCGCCACCATTATTGCCAGGACCAGCAAAAGCTATGAAGGGTGTCTCTGCGTCCCACTGTTCAGTTATCGCCTTAGTCAGTGCGTCAGCAGCACGTTCCATTAGGTCAATGCTGGTTATGGGTTCATGTTCTATGGTGTAACGGTCAAGCTCTCTTATTTGTGCACTTGTAAATATTTTCATCGTATCTTTTCTTGATTTTGCCTGCAAAAATACAAAAAAGTTTTGGTTTTCGTCTTCGTTTTCGTTATTTATTTGTAATTTTGCAGAAATATATACCAATCAAATATGGCAGCAGAACGCATAACAATACAAGATAAAACCTTTGAGAAGACAATCTCAGAGGCTGAGATACAGGAGGCTGTAGAGAAAGTAGCCCAGTGCATAAAGGGCGACTACGAAGGTAAGAATCCTGTGTTTGTCGTTGTGCTTAATGGTGCTTTCTCGTTTGCTGCAGATTTGCTTAGGATGATGGATTTCCCTTGTGAGATAGCATTCACCAAGTTAAAGAGCTACGCAGGTCTTGAGTCAACTGGCAAGATAATAGAACAGTTGCCAGTAAGCGAGAATATTGCAGAACGCCATGTGATAATAGTAGAGGACATAGTAGAAACAGGTTACAGCATGCAATTTCTTAAGGAAGTGCTAGCCGACAAATATCCTGCGAGTGTAGAAATATGCGCATTCTCGTTCAAACCCGAAAAACTGAGGGTGAAGGACATGAACGTAAAGTATGTTGGAATGCAGTTGCCTGATGATTTCATTGTTGGTTACGGTCTCGACTACAAGCAGCAAGGCCGCTATCTACGTGATATATATTCCTTGGTAAATGATTAGGTTCGAAATGTCGAAATGTCGCAATAACGGAATAACGAAATAACGAAACAATAACAAAATAAGAAAAAAGAATGAAGAATATCGTAATTTTTGGTGCACCTGGTTCAGGAAAAGGCACCCAGAGTGACAAAATTATTGCAGAGTTTGGTGTAGCACATATCTCCACAGGTGACGTGCTTCGTGCAGAGATAAAGGCTGGTACAGACCTTGGCAAAACTGCTTCACAGTATATCAATGAGGGCAAACTTGTTCCTGATTCTCTTATCATCGACATGCTGGCCTCAACCCTCGACAGTAAGGGTAAAGATATTCCAGGCGTTATCTTCGATGGTTTCCCACGTACCATAGCACAGGCTGAGGCTCTCGACGAGATGTTGAAGGAGCGAGGCGAGAAGGTAAACGTTGTAGTAGGTCTTGAGGTACCAGACGAGGAGCTTATTAAGCGTATCATAGCTCGTGGTGCAAGTTCAGGTAGAGCTGACGATAATGAGGAGACAGCCAAGAAGCGTCTTGATACTTATTATTCACAGACCCTTCCTCTAAAAGATTTCTACATCAAGCAGGGCAAGTATGCACAGATTCAGGGTGTAGGTAGCATAGACGCCATCTACGCTGAGATAAGCAAGGCGATAAAAGAAAATTAAGGGTTAAGGGCTAAAAGCTAAGAACTGAGAGTAAAAAGCTAAGAGTTAAAATAGAGGCATCGTGGAAAGTAACTTCGTTGACTATGTAAAGATCCAGTGCCGTTCTGGAAAGGGCGGTAGGGGAAGCATGCACTTGAAGCATATCAAGTACAACCCCAATGGTGGTCCTGATGGTGGCGACGGTGGTAAGGGTGGCTCTATAATACTTCGAGGCAACCATAACTACTGGACGCTGCTCCACCTGCGCTATCAGCGTCACATCTTCGCAGAGCACGGAGGCAATGGTGGTAGGGACAAGTGTCATGGCACTGATGGAAAGGATATTTATATCGACGTTCCATGTGGTACGGTGGTGTATAATGCCGAGACAGGCAAGTATGTCTGTGACGTCATGGAGGATGGTCAAGAGGTAATGCTGCTCAAGGGTGGTAGAGGAGGTCTTGGCAATTTCCAGTTCCGCACAGCTACCAATCAAGCACCGCGCTTTGCCCAACCTGGCGAGCCTATGCAGGAGATGACCGTCGTTATGGAGCTGAAACTGCTTGCCGACGTTGGTTTGGTGGGATTGCCTAATGCAGGCAAGTCAACCCTCCTGTCAAGCCTTTCAGCAGCACGTCCTAAGATAGCCAACTATCCCTTCACCACGTTGGAACCCTCACTCGGCATTGTAAGCTATCGAGACAATCAGTCGTTTGTGATGGCTGACATACCAGGAATCATAGAGGGTGCAGCAGAGGGTAAGGGTCTCGGTCTGAGGTTCCTCCGACACATAGAGCGCAACTCCTTACTGTTATTCATGGTGCCAGGTGACAGTACCGATATAAAGAAGGAATATGAGTTACTGCTCAACGAACTGCGTAAGTTTAATCCTGAAATGTTGCAAAAGCATCGTGTGCTCGCCGTCACTAAGTGTGACCTGCTCGACGATGAACTGATAGAGATGCTTAAGCATGACTTGCCTGATGACCTGCAGGTGGTGTTCATATCCAGTGTCACAGGTATGGGTATCAACGAACTGAAGGACATTCTGTGGAAGGAACTCAATGCGGAGTCTAACAAAATACAAGGTGTGATAGCTGAGGATACCCTCGTTCATCGTGACAAAGAACTCTCTTACCTTGCTGATGAGGTGTATGCTGAAGACCGCAATGCCGACGTAGAAATCGGTGAAATGGGCGATTCTGATGTAGAAGAGGAACTTGAAATTCTTGATGAAGACGACATCGAGGAACTTGAGGACTTTGAGTACATCTAATATACTTCACAGTTCATAGTTGAACCATGTTATATTATAATCTGGGCAAGAACATAACAGCTTACACCACCGATCGCACTATAGGCAGAGACGGAGAAAAGATAAAGCATGAGCTGAAAGCCGATGGAGCACGGTTCTTCTATCCCCATCAGGTGCATACTGATAGGATATATCGTATAGACGAAGCTTTCCTAGCCTTGGACACTCAGCAGCAGAAGGAACTTCTTGAGGGCATAGATGCTGTATTGACAGACATTCCTCAGGTGGTACTCGGAATAAGCACAGCCGACTGCATACCTGTTGTGGTATATGATGCCGAGCACCATGCTGCTGCTGCTATTCATGCAGGCTGGAAGGGCACCGTGTTGAGGATAGTGGAGAAAGCTATTGATGAGATGACACTGATATATGACACCAAGCCCGAACAGTGTACCGCTGCTATAGGACCAGGCATCTCGCAGGATAGTTTTGAGGTAGGTACTGAGGTGCTCGACCAGTTCATAGACGCAGGATTCCATATGGACGCTGTAACCCAATGGATGCCAAACACCAGGGTTGGGGAGCAACCTGCAATGAAACCTCACATAGACTTGAAGGAAGTAAACAGACTTCAGTTGACGAAAAAGGGTATAAAAGAACAAAATATCACGGTTTCACCGATAGATACCTTTACGGATGAACAATTCTTCTCTGCCCGTAGAGAGCAGAAAGGCACTATAAAGTGTGGCAGAATTCTTACAGGTTTCATATTAAAGTGAAAACTTTATGAACAGACTACTAACTACTACAATTACCTTAATTCTCGTGCTGACTTTGTTGCAGAGTCAGCCTACCAAACCTGAACTTGAAAATGCTGCAACGTTATCAGAGGGTGTAGAGACAAGTCGCATTCGCTATCGTCATGTGCATTACGATGATCACAGCGGTATGTCCCAGTGGCATTCCACCAAGATGTTGCAGGATAATCGTGGCTTTATGTGGTTCGCCACATGGAATGGGTTGAATCGCTATGATGGCTACGACTTTTCTATTTTCAAGTCTCAGCCAGGTGATGGAAACAACCTTGCTTCAGACCGCATTAGAAATATGGTTATAGGTGACGATGGCAATATTTACTGTGTCATCAGCAATCGTGTTTGGATGTTTAACCTTAAAACGTACAAGTTTGAAGAATTAGACCCAGAGACGCAGGAGCGCTATCGTGCCAAGATGAATTATGACACCTCTGCATGGCCTAGCAAACCAATGACCATACGTGGATATGATTTCCCTGATGTTCGACAGGTGTTGTATGACACACAGAAAAATGCGTGGGTGATGTGCACCTACGGCATTGATAAACTTTCACCGCTTTCTCAGGCTGCCACACCTCTTGATGTTGTGCCAAAAGATATTGTGAGGTGCATGTACCCAGATCGTAAGGGAAGGATATGGATTACCACGCGCAATCAGAAAAGTGTTACAGTGCTTGATGGCGAAGCCAATCTCATAGGCTATCTCGGTAGCGATGGCAGGCTTCATAAGGAATACACCTCTTTTGAGCATCCTATTTATGTAGTATATCAGCAGCGTAATGGCACTTTTTGGTTTGGAAGCAAACCTGATGGACTGTTTCGTGTGAAGGAAACATCCGATGGCGTCTTTGAGATGGAGAACTTCCGTGAGGGTACCCAGGCAGAGTCCAAAGCAGGCACAAAGATAAACTGTGAATATGTCTATGACATAAAGGAAGATAAGCGAGGCAGACTATGGATAGCCACTCAGGGTGGTGGACTGAACCTAGTTGAAAACCCTCTTGCTCAGGTTCTTACGTTTAAGAATTTCAATAACGTAATGAAAAGCTATCCACAGAGCAATGCTCAGTTACGCAGGCTGAAGATAGTAGGCGACTCTTTGCTGTTTGCCACATCAACAGATGGCTTCGTAGTGGTAGATGGTCTGAAAGGCAAACCTGAGGCAATGAGTTTTCGAGTTCACGTGAGAGAAGCCAGCAGGGCAAAGAGCCTGTCATGCAGTGCTCTTATGGATATGCTGATAGACCGTAAAGGCAGATTGTTCCTTTCCACTGAGAGTGGTGGTGTAGAGATGCTTGAGACCAAGGATCTCATGGCTACCCGCTTTGACTTCCGACACTTCGATACCTCCAACGGTATGGGTTCCGATGCTGCCCTTGCAATGGCTGAGGTGGGCGATGAGGTACTCATACAGTGTAACAATCAGGTTACCAGATTGAATGTAGATACCAATGTAAAAGAAAACTTCAACGATTTGTTTTTCTCGATGGAATCGCGTTTTTCTGATGCCGAACCTATATTGTTAAAGAATGGCACGTGGCTATTATCCTTAGAAGCTGGTGTTCTTACCATTCCTGAAACAGCCTTCCATCAGCGCATCTATGTACCTAAGATGGTGCTCACATCCTATGCCATACCAGGTCGGCCAGTAGACTATGGCGCTGATAATTATGACACCATACGTCTCTCAACTAAGGAGCGTGACATAATACTCAATTATGCAGCACTCGACTATACTGACAACTCACAGATAAAGTATATCACGCGTATAACTGAGGAGCGCAACTGGTGGCAGAGTGAGGACTCTGTGACGTGGAGCACACCTCAGGAGTCACGCACCACGAGCCTCTACAATCTCTCTCCAGGCACCTACCTCTTTGAGGTTGGTTCCACCAATGCCGAGGGTTTGTGGGTCAACAATATACGCAAGGTGGTTATTATTGTCGAACCAGTATTCTGGGAAACATGGTACGCCTATATTCTCTACCTGTTGCTGTTTGTTGGTTTGGTGGTTGGCATAACCTACACCGTATTGTATATACGCAATCTGGACCGTCAGCGTGAAGAAAACCTGCAGGCATACCTCAAACTCTTTGCTAAGCAGTCAACAGCAGAAGACGGAGTCAGCGAGGGCAATACTAACAATGACCAAGATGTTTCAGGCGAATTATCTTCTGCAGGTAAGATTTCTCAGATAGCCTCTACCTCTGTTGTGTCTCACCTTAACGAGGAAGACGATGCCTTCATGCGTCGTCTGATGGATTTTGTAGAAAAGAACCTTGGCGATAGCAATATCGGAGTAGAAGAAATGGCCGATGCCACCGCTACTTCACGTTCAAGTCTTAACCGTAAGATGAAGAATATCCTTGGTGTAACGCCAGCAGACTTCCTCAAGGAGGCACGCATGAAGAAGGCATGTCATGAACTGGCCAAGAGCAATCGAAGCATCAATGATATAGCCTATAAGTGTGGTTTCTCCGACCCTAAATACTTCTCTAAGGTATTCAAGGCGTCCATCGGCATGTCACCAAGCGACTATCGTATGCAGATGCAGGAATAGCGTGCCATACGCTGTTCTTATCACTTCATTCAAAACTACCCCCTATGGTGCAATTTTACCCCCTCTTTGGGATAAAATTGCACTTTTTTTGGCTCGATACTGAAACATACATGTCTCAAAAACTCCGTAACTTTGCACCCAGAAATTATCGCTGTGTTATATCATAATCAAACAATATTTTTATCAAAAAACAAAACATGGAAAGAATTTTTAAACATTTGATGACGCTCTTACTTGCGTTCCTTATTATGTTAGGCGCAAATATGAGTTTAAGTGCAAAGAAAGTGCACACGTTGGGCGACTCCACTATGGCACCCTACGATGAATCGGCAACCGTAACACGAGGCTGGGGAATGTACTTCGGTAATTTCCTTACCAATGGTTGGACATCTGCTAACTACGCAAAAGGAGGTCGCGATTCACGAGGTGGCTACACAGAACTGTGGCAGAATGCCAAGAACAACGTTGAGGCAGGTGACTATGTAATCATTACCTTTGGCCACAACGATGAGAAGAACAGCGGAATGGACGGTTATGCACTGAAGGCTTACTATGAGAGCATAGGCGATGCTACATCAGCAGCTGCAGTTGACCTAAGAGGTACTGTTCCCTCAACAACATACAAAGAATGGTTGGGCAAGATAATAGATGAGGTGAAGGCAAAGGGTGCTACACCTATTATATGTTCGCCCGTGTGTCGTAGTTACTTCACGGGTTCCACTATAAGAAGAAACGGTCGTCATGACCTGGGTGACAGCTATAAGGTTCTCACCAGTAGTGGTCCTGTAGCTGGAACCAAACTGGCAGAAGACGACCACACGATGGACTATGCCTACCACTCAAAGGTGCTTGCAGAAGAAAAAGGGGTGGCATTCATTGACATGACAACTGCTACAAAAGAGCTTTACGAAAGCTATGGCAACCAAGCAAAGTGCGAGGCACAGTTGTTTGATGGTGACGGCTCAACCCACTTTAACTCAACAGGTGCACTGCTTGTGGCTCGTGAGTGTGCTCGTCTGATGAAGGAACAGGGCATTTTGGCTGATAATATCGACCTGCCAACAGACCTCGGCGTTTCTCCAACAACAGGTGATTTCGGTGAGGCATATAAGGGACAGACACTGGTGAAGGAATTCACGGTTAGTGGTTTCGGTCTCTCTCCTGAGGAGGGTTCAGTAAGCATTACTGCCACTGAAGGCATAGAACTCTCAACGGATAAGAATGAGTGGAAAAGTTCTCTTTCTGCAAGCTATGTAGCTTCACGTCTTATACAGACATTCTACGCACGTGTAACATTGACAGAGGAAGGTGACTTCTCAGGAAAGCTTACTGTTCAGCAGGGTGACAAGGCCATAGAGGTACCTGTAACCGCTACAGCCGTTGTGCTCGATGGTGGAGCAGAGGTTAAGGCATATTGGCGTCTGGAGGCGAACGAGAACTATAACTTGACAGGCCCTGCTAATGTGATAGAAGAAAGCTTCCATGGAATGTATGTGCAGAGATATGCCAATCCAAACGCTAATACCGTATGGCCAGAGGGTACAGGCTATGACGCAACTCGTAAGATGCAGCGTAATCTCATAACAGGCGACGTATGGCCTGACGGCGAGATAGACGACAATCCTGACCGCTACATAGAGTTTGGCTTGAAGCCTAACGAGGGCAATGACCTGAAGATTAGCAACATTTCTTTCTATATGTGTGGTGCAGGTGGTAGTGGCATGTGTGCACATGTGTACTATTCTATTGACGAATTTACAAATCGCACCACAATATTTGAGGGCAAGAAGATGACAGCTAATAACCCAGTGCTCGTGCAGACACAGCAACTGATAACTGTAAAAGATGGTCAGAAACTCCTCGTGCGCATATATCCTTGGTACAATGGTACGGCAAATGGCAAGACTCTGTGCATCAGCGACCTAACTATAAATGGTGTTGTCATGGACGCTACTGGCATAGCAGGCATGGCTGAGAATGCCAATGCCACATCTATTAACAAGACTATGTATAACCTTCTGGGTCAGCAGGTAACTAATGGTACAAAGGGAATCATCATAGCCAATGGCAAGAAATATTTTGTAAACTAAACCACAATAAATCACTAACCCAAAATGAAAATGAAAAGATTTTTATTGGCTCTCTTTGCTTTGATACCTATGTTGGTATCAGCTGAGAGCGTAACACTTGCAGAGTGGACATTTGATACTGGGTATGACGTATCTGACAATGTTTACACTCCAAACACCAATGAGTGGGCACAGGTGGGCTGGAATGGCTTCAGCACTTTGCCTAAGATTCTCCCAAACAGTTGCGTGGGCACTGCTGCTGATTATCAGGTTTCAGCAAAGGGAACACGTTTCTGGGGTATTATGACAAATAATACCGAGAAAATCCTGTCACTCTATCAGGACATGGATCCCAACAACATTACTGACTACACTGATGCTACTCAGCACAATCAGTATTTTGAAATCACATTCCCCACAACTGGTTATAAGAATGTGCAGCTGAGCTTTGCCTTCACCTGTGGTGACAATACGGCACGCTCTATGGAGATGGTGGTGAGCACCGATGGTGGTGCCACATGGGCTGATGCTGGTGCCTATGAAGGAGCTGAACATTGGTGGGTATACAATACCAGCACCGTTCCTATGTCGGCAAACAACAAGGAGAAAGTAATCGTTCGTCTTATTGCTCCTAATGGCGTTACCGCTCAGTGGCGTATGAACACCATTAAGATTACAGCTGAAGAGGCTGAGGCTGCACAGGTTGTCAATGAGACAGGGTTTACTGCATCATGGTCACTCAAGGAAAACGAAATCGTTACTGCTGCTACAACTTCTACCGAAAATCTGTTCTCTATAGCTCAGTTGTCTTGGGGCGAAAAACTTACCCTTTCCGGACTGCGTTCTGATGGTACGGTGGTACGTCAGATGTTCCAACCAACAGAAAAAGTCTCTACTGATGACGAGGGTGCTGCTATAGTTTTCACTCTCAAACCTAAGAAGTCGCTGACCTTTACTCCTAAGAGCCTTTCATTTAGGGCTAGTAAGGTAGGCACTAATGGTGGTAGCTTCGACGTTGTCGTTGTAAGTGGCACCGAGTCCAATACGGTAGGTTCTAATATCAACCCTCAGCTTGCTAAGGAAGATCCTTATGTTTCAGAACATAACTTCGACCTTAGCTCTATAGCTGCTACTACAGACGCTTTCCTTGTGAAGATATATATTAAGGATTTGGCAAACGACAAACAGTATGCCTTCAGCGATGTTGTCATAACAGGCGATGTAGCAGGCACTATTGATGCTGTTGCTTCATATAATCTTACAACTGGCGTGAGCATCGCAGGTGCAGGAAGCGTATCATGCAACCCAGCAGGTGGTGTTTATGATGAAGGTACAGAGGTAAAGGTAAGCGTAAAGCGTAATCTGGGCTACCTCTTCCAGGAGTGGCAGGATGCTGACGGCCAGACCGTTTCAACCTCTGAGGTCACTACAGTAACAATGGATGCTGACAAGACTCTGACTGCTGTTTTCGCTGAGACACCTGTTTACACCATCACCACCAAGGTGGATAATGATGCTGACATATCTATAGGTTCTATAACCCTCAGTCCTAACAACAATAACAACAAGTATGAAGAGGGTGACGAGGTAGTGGCAACAGCTAACACTTCAAAGATTCTGAAGTTCATGAATTGGGAGGATGAAACCACTACCAACCCACGTGCCATCACTGTCAAAGGCGATATGACCATCACAGCCAACTATGAGGTGCAGGACTTCATCGCAGTGTTCGATGCCTCTAAAGTGCAGGCTTACACCTATGATGACAAACCATTCACTGCTGACCTCACATGGGATGAGAACCGTAATGCCAATTGTTGCGTAGTGAAGGTTTCTGATAACTCACTTCTTTACAGTCATGCTAGTGGCACACCAGTAGTGCGCAGTCGTGAAGGAGCGGTGATGTCAGGCATCAACGGTCTCTATCAGAATGGTTACAACACCACTGAGATAGCATGGCAGTATCAGTTCTCTACCAAGGGATTCGCTTCTGCTAAGTTTGAGGCTGATATGGCTGCTAAGAATGCAGCATCACAGAATTGGAAGGCTATGATATCTACTGATGGCACAGAATGGAGTGCATTGGGTGAACAGTGGACTATGACTGCAAATGTCAAGAAGGAACTTAGTTTCGATCTTCCTGCTGAGGCAATGGGTAAGGACCTCGTTTACGTTCGCATTATGGGAACAGGTGAAGCAAAGCTGAGCGACAGCTACACCTTCGACAAGGGCACCTTCCTCGGACTGAACTATACTGACCACTCTGAGTCTGGTGTGGGTAATGTGTATGTCCTTGGCACTGCTGAGGTAACACCTGATACTGATGCTCCACAGGTAACAGCTACTATACCAGCTGACAATGCTACAGGTGTTTCTGCATCAGGTAAGATAACCATTTCCTTCGACGAGCGCATACAGGCAGGTCCAGTGAATGGTGTGGCTACTCTCAATGGCACTCCTCTCACAGCAGCATGGAACACTCGTTCTGTAACCTTCGACTATGCTGGACTCAACTACGGTCAGTCTTACACCTTCTCTATGCCAGCAGGATTTGTTGAAGACCGCTCAGGCAACAGCGCAGCAGCTGTGGAGATTAACTTCACCGTAATGGATCGTCAGAAGCCTGCAGCTCGCACCTTCAATGCTATTGTCGATGCTACTCTCGAACTTGGTTATGGCGAGAAGATTGCTGCTACTGAAGATATGCCAGCACAGTATCGCTACCTGCAGGATGCTATCAATGATGCACCTTCTACCAACCTCAGGCCATACCTCATCTATGTGAAGGAGGGCTACTATGCTGATCCTAACCCATACTTCAATTCTGGCTATGGTTTTGTTTATGCTGACCAGACTGCAGGCTCAACCTCTACTGAGACTATCAAGATTCAGGGTAATGGTAAGTCTGAGGATGGCACCATAACCTACGACGATTGTAAGGTGGTTTCAGTCAATAAGCCAAACATCCACATCATTGGTCAGGCTGTTGACAAGGTTACCATTGCTACTGACCGTCAGGATGGTGGCGACACCAAGAATCGCTCTCAGGCTTGGTATCACGTCAATGCTGGTGCTGCTCTCGAGATTCAGAATGGTGCCAACGACTTCTACATGGAGAATATCACCATTGACAATGAGAACTGGACAAAACAGAAGAAGGCTGGTCCACAGGCTCTCTGTATCAATGCTGATGCTGATCGCGTGGCATGGAACAATATGAACATCCGTTCTTATCAGGACGACTTCTATTCTCATGGTGTGTATAACCGTTACTTCTGGATCAACTCACGCTTCGAGGGCGCAGTTGACTACATCTATGGCAATGGCGACATCTGGTTTGAGAATACCATCCAGGATATCAATCGTTCTAATGGTGGTTTCATCGTAGCTCCTAACCACGAGAAGGAGACCCGCTGGGGTTATGTGTTCAACAACACCAAGATTATCTCTTCACTCTATGGTGACGACTGTCAGGTTTGGTTGGGTCGTCCTTGGCACAACTATCCTAAGACTGTGTTCCTCAATACTGAGATGGACATCAAGCCTTACGGACTCTATTGGGCTGAGACTATGGGCGGACTGCCAGCACTGTGGGCAGTGTATAACATCACTGACAAGAATGGCATCAAGATGACTGAGGAGTCACGCCTCACCTATTATTCTGAGGAGTCAGGTCTGGAGTACGACTATTCTGAAGTGGTAAGTGGCAAGACACGTTACTACAAGAATGCCAAGAACTCGCTCACTGCTGATGAGGCTGCTCAGTACACCCTTGCCAACGTGATGGCTGGCGATGGTACCAGCGATGCTGAAACAGGCATCTGGAACCCTCTGCCACTCGTTGAGAAGACTGCAACACCTGATGTCACAGTTAATGGTAATGTTGCCACATGGACAGCTGATGAGTATGCTATCTGCTACGTTGTAACAGTCAATGGCAAACCAGTAGCATTCCCTACTGATGCTTCTTACACTGGCACTGAGGGTGAGAAGGTTAGCGTACAGTCAGTCAATGAGTATGGTGCTCTCTCTGACATGTCTGCTGAGGTAACCCTCGCTGCTGCTACTGCTATCAATGCTGTTCAGGGTAGCAATAATGCTCAGGGCACAAACAGTGGCATTTACACCATCGATGGCAAGAAGACTGCTGACAAGGCTCCTCGTGCTATATACATAGAAAACGGCACTAAGGTGGCTTATTAAAATACCCTAAATATATAAAAAAGGTGGTATGGCGTTTCGCTGTATCACCTTTTTTTTGTAACTTTGCCCGCAAGTATGAAGAAATTCTTTATAATAGGAATGCTTTTCGCCAGTGTGCTGTCTGCCTGTAAGGCTGATAATTTCACCATACTTGAACAGCAACAGATAAGCATCGAGACGCCTGGATTGTTCTCTAGGTCTAGTGCGTTTCAGATTGACTTTACCAAGTTTGACAACAAGGACTACAGCTTTCCTTTGCCTGTGGGTAAGGTGATGACTACTGATGGTGGAAGCATGGAAATCGAAACCACAAGGGGCGATGCCGCCAAGGCTATGTTTGCTGGTACGGTACGTCTGTCACGCTATAATGCCAGCTATGGCAATGTGGTTGTGGTGCGTCATAATAATGGTTTGGAAACGGTCTATGCCTTCAATGCTCAGAATATGGTTAAGAGTGGCGACCGCGTCAAGGCTGGTCAGACGGTGGGCATCACGGGTTCCCACACTGTGCTTGTAAGTATCATGGTTGATGGTAATCGTATTAACCCTAACACCATCATCGATGTCAGGAGTCATAACCTGCGTCGCCAGATTCTCACCTTCGAGAAAGAGGCTGGCAAGGTTACCGTTAAGGCTAAATACACCCCTGAGCAACTGAAGGAGAGGGCTGAGAAGGCTCAGAATATAGGCTACGAAACTAATGACCCCTTCAAGGGCAACAATGTTTACCGTCTCAACCTCGACCTCATTAAGGACTGGCATTACCCTCTTGACAAAGCCCATGTCATCAGTGGCTATGGTGGCAAGCGTCATCATGCAGGCGTGGATATCAAGAATGGTCCTGGCACCAAGGTATATGCTGCTTTCGATGGCAAGGTGGTGCAGTCGGGTGTCTTCTCTGGCTATGGCAAGTGCATCACCATTCGTCATGCCTTTGGACTCGAGACTCGCTACAGCCACAACTCCAAGAACTTTGTCAACGTGGGCGATATGGTGAAGGCTGGTCAGGTGATAGCCATAGTGGGCAGAACGGGTCGTGCTACCACTGAACATGTGCATTTCGAAACTCGCATAGCGGGCAAGGCATTCAATCCTGAGTTTGTGTTCGACCATAATGCCAACAAACTCCGCACTGGCACCCTGCAGTTTAAGAAGAATGGCAGTGTGACGAGGCTGAAGTAAGAAGTATAAAGTATAGAGTATAAAGTATAATGAGATATGAGAAGAAGACTTATTAATTTTTCATTTTTAATTATTACTTTCAGCACCTTAGTGCTGAGTTTGAGTTCCTGCACCACCACTGGCGCTGGTGCTATGACGGGAGCCATGTTTGGTGGCGTCATAGGTTCTAGCATTGGAGGCATTGGCGGAGGCTATCGTGGTAGCAATGTGGGCACCTTGGTAGGTATGGCAGCTGGTGCTGCTACAGGTGCTGCTATTGGTGCTGCTGCTGAGGCTAAGGAACGTGAGGCCGAGGCTGAATTCATACGTGGCGAGAGGGAGAGCGTACGTGAGCACTATCGCAGTCTGGGCATCAATGCCAAGCCTGATGATAATGACGATGTCTATGGCGCCCCACGTCGTGCTGATGCCAGCGGCTATTCCTCTGAGCCTGTCTATGACGACAGAATAGAGCTCACCCCTGGCACTAACAACCCAGTGCCTAATGTTGACAATGCTGCACCCACCACCACCGTACCATCTGCTGTGGTCGAGGTATCTGAGAAGTCAGCAGTCATCACCACCCCTATAAAGATTGAGAACACTCGTTTTATAAATGATCAGAACACCACCCACATCGCTAAGGGCGAACTGGTGAAGATATCTTTCGAAATCAAGAATATGTCTGGCGATGCCATCAATAATGTGGTGCCAGTGGTTAAGGAGACAACAGGCAACAAACACCTGCTCATCTCACCTTCCACACGCATTGAGCGGCTCGCTCCCCACAGGGCAATCCGCTACACTGCATACGTCAGTGCTGAGAAAACCCTCCGCACAGGCACTGCCCATTTCGTGGTGGTCATTTATTCTGATAACAAAGAGATTAGCAATACCGTCGAATTTGATGTGGAGCTGAATTAACATCCCGATATATATATGAAGAAAATTGCATTATGTATGCTTGCTGCCTTGGTGGTAGTGGCATGTAAGAATGAAAAGACCAGTGACCTCAACGAGACTGATGCCCGCATCGATTCTCTGCAGAAGGTTATTGAACAAAAGGATAATGAAATCAACGATGTCATGTCCACCTTCAACGAGATTCAGGAGGGATTCCGTCTCATAGAGCAGGCTGAGCACACCGTAACGCTGATGAAGAGTGGCGAACAGGTCAACAAGTCCGACCAGATTCGTATGAGCATACGCAATATTCAGCAGAGTATGCAGCATAATCGCGACCTTATCACCAAACTCCAGCAACAGGTGCGTGAGGGTTCCACCCGTTCTGAACAACTGCGTCGCACTGTCGAGACACTCATGAAGCAGCTCGACGACAAGAGCGAGTCACTCCGTCAGTTGCAGGCCGAACTGGAACAGAAGGATATCCACATTGCTGAGCTCGACAAGACCGTAGCCGACCTCAACACCAATATCGGCGACCTTCAGCAGGAGTCTCAGCAGAAGCAGCAGACCATCGACACTCAGGATCAGCAGCTCAACACCGCTTACTATGTCTTTGGCAATAAGAAGGAACTTCAGACCCAGAACATCTATCATAAGGGCAAGGTGCTGCGTGCTAACTTCAATAAGAGTTATTTCACCAAAATCGATATACGCGATGTGAAGGAGATAAAGCTCTACTCTAAGGATGCCGAACTCCTCACCACCCATCCGTCAGGCTCCTACACCCTGCAACCTGATGCTCAGAAGCAGTACATCCTGCGCATCACCAATCCGCAACAGTTCTGGAGCACCAGCAAGTATCTGGTCATTCTGGTTAAGTAAACAATTAAGGCTACCCAAGCGGGTAGCCTTTTTAAGTTTTCAGTAGTTAAGTAGTTCAGTAGTTAAGACATTACCTTAAATTGTCCGTGAGGCTCTCTTGTATTGTCTTTAACTCCTTTAACTCCTTAACTCCTTTAACTCCTTTAACTCCTTAACTCCTTATTCGAAATAAAACGACAGCACCAACATTTTGTTCGTAGCCTTATCCACAGCTGAGGCATAAGGCAGTATGGGGTTGTCATCCTTTATGTCACGCTTAGTGTCGTAGGCATTCGTCAGTCCGTACATAAACTTCAGCTCAGGACGCAATTTGAAGAATGGCAGATAGAAGTCACATCCTAGTCCCACCTCCAAGAACACCTCCGACTTCTTAAACTGCACATAGTCGTTAGTGTTATTCGTCAGGTTTATCATAGGCGCTATACCAGCCATGATGTAAGGACGGTGGTTATTCCATCGCTGTGCAGCAAATATCAGGTCGAAGTTCGCACCCACATACACCGTACGCAGCGATTGCGTCTTAGGTTCGCGGTTCTCCTCAGGGTGCAGTTTGTTGTAGAAACGAAAGTTGTGCGTACCAAAATACAGCTGCGGAGCCACACGAAAAGCAAAATACTGGTTCATCCTCGCCTCCATCAGCACACCCACGTTGAATCCCATGTCCCATGAGTCTTGGTCGCAGTATATCTCCGACTTCTCACCCGTCTTCAGCGTGGTAGGACCAATATTCCTAAACTCCGTCTCCTGCAGGTTAGTACCCACCACAATGCCAAAGTGCAGTGGCCTCAGGTCAGTATAAGGACGATTCTGTACCCTCGCATCCTGAGCGCTGGCCGAATTGACTAATTGGCAAATTATGATTAGTATTGCTATTAATCTCTTATCTATCATCTCTTACCTTTTATCTATCATCTCTTATCTATCATACAAACGTATTTCTTATCAAAAAATTGCCCCTCTCACTGTTAAAATCGCCACATTCAGGAGGTGAAAGTAGGTATTTTTCATCATAATTCAAAAAAAATCTACTTAAAATTAGGTAGTTTCCAAAACTTTTTCTTATCTTTGCATCGTCATCCAGGGTATCGTGATACCTAACAATGATTATCTATACAAAAACATTATAAACTTTAAAACATTTACATTATGGCTTACGTAATTGGTTCAGATTGTATCGCTTGTGGTACATGTATCGATGAGTGTCCATCAGAGGCAATCTCTGCAGGTGACATCTATTCTATCAACCCTGATGCTTGCACAGAGTGCGGCACTTGCGCTGATGTTTGTCCTAACGAGGCAATCTCTCTGCCATAAGGAAGACCCTCTCTAACTCTCCCTTAAAGGGCGAGAACTATAAAAGCTCCCAACAACGGGAGCTTTTTTTATTTACCTTCTTATCATGCTGGTCTCTCCCCCTTTGAGGGGGAGCTGGAGAGGGTCTTTTTACTGCATCGCAATCATATTGAAGAACTCGTTGCGCAACTGTCTGTTCTTTTCAAACACTCCAGTGAAGTATGACACCGTCATATCGCCCTTATTCTTCACCCCTCGCATCGACTTACAGGTGTGGTGACCTTTCATCACGATGGCAAATCCCAGAGCAGGAGGCAGTGGTTTGCCCGTCTTAGTTTGCGACAGAGCTTCCGCAAGCATATCTATCACATCTCGGCATAGTTTCTCCTGCAACTGCAGTTTCGCAGCACAGTAGCTCACCACCCTCGCCACCTTCGATATTCCCAGTATCCTGCCCTCAGGATTAGGAATATACGCAAAGTAATACTTACCAAAGAATGGCAACATGTGGTGCTCACACATAGAGTAGTAGTCGCCACAGTCAAACACCATGTTTTCGTAGTCCGTAGGACGTTTCGTAGGAGCCTTAGGCTCCGTTTCGTTTTCGTACGAACGCAGAGAGTCTCTTTGTTTAAACGTACTTATCCTCGGCTTCATCTCAGGCTTATAGCCACGATAAATCTCGTCAAACATCCTTACTATGCGTTCAGGAGTGTTATGCAGTCCCTCACGCTCAGGATCCTCGCCAATGTACCTCATTATGGTACATATAGCTTCCTTTACCTGTTCTTGTGATATATTGTTCATTGACTTTATACTCTATACTTTATACTCTATACTCTATACTCTATACTCTATACTTTACTCTATTCCAATCAGCTTATGAGTTTGTAGTGATAGCCTCCACTCAGGGTGCTCCTTAATGTATGAGATAACCTCGTTTGTTGTTGTGAGAGGATGTTCCCCCTTCCCTTCAGGGAGGGGCTGGGGGTAGGCTATAGGCTGTAAGCAGCGAACCGTCGCTTCTACATTATTATATTTTTCCAGATACTCCTCTGTAAACAGCAGCTTCAGTTCGTCTATGCGCTGAATCCTTATCTCGTTGCCCTTCGGACTGCATGTTATCCAGTCCACCAGGGTGTCCTCCTTCAGGGGTAGGGAACCATTCGTCTCTATCTGTATGTAGAACCCCCTCTCGTGCAACAGCTGAGTCAGTTTGCCATTCAGCTGCATCGTAGGTTCGCCCCCCGTTATCACTATATGCCGTGCGGGGTATTGGCTCACCCTCTCAGTTATCTCCTCCTCAGTCATCTCAGTGCCCTCCTCGTGTTCAGTATCACAAAACCAGCACCTCATGTTACATCCGCTCAGTCTGAGGAACACCGCCGCCGTACCAGTATATTTTCCCTCACCCTGCAGTGAGTAGAATATCTCATTCACTTTCATACGTCGCAATGTTCCCTTCGCTCTCCTGCACATCCACCCTGTAGCATTCAGGAATTTGGTCGCACACCCACTTCGCTATATTCTCCGCAGTAGGGTTAAAGGGGAGCAGTTCATTAAAATTTCCGTGATCCAGGTATCCATGAATTTGTTCCTTCACCTTAGTGAAGTCAATCACCATACCGTCTTCATTCAGATTTTGGGCTTTACAATGTATGGTCACCACCCAGTTGTGGCCATGCAGGTTTTCGCACTTACTCTCGTACGATAGTTTCAGCTGGTGACACCCAGCTATCTCCATAGTTTTCCTAATGTAATACATCGTCAAAGTTTTTTTGAATAGGGTTTGCTTCTACCTATGTTATTATTGCGGATGCAAAGTTACAAATAATTGTGTGATGCACAAAATAAATTCGCATTTATTTTTCTTTTGCCGAGTGCAAACCCACCCTTTATTCTTACTCTCGTGTATTCTACTCTCTCTTTGTTAGTGGAGTATGATACATATAGCCATCCATTGTGTTCCATCGCTTTCGGATAACTATAGCCTACGGTCTTGTATTTTCCCTGATAGCATTGCGTAGGCAGGTCGTCGCTGTTGCCAGAACGCAGCAGGTATGCCTTATCGAAAATCTTGCCGTCATCAGATAGTGTTATGACCAGTGGCGTGCGTGGTTTCTTCTCGTTTATGGGGTTGTTAACTATATATGCCGTGCCATCACTCAGGTTGCCTGCACACTGCTTAGCCCTTGAGTCAGGCATATTGGTGGGCAAGGCGTTACTCCATGTCTCGCCGTTGTCGTGGCTCGTAGCTGCAAGTACGCGGTGCGAGCTTCGCTGGTCGCGCATTGTCATCACTATGGTGCTATCCCTTTGTACAAAGAAACTGGGTTCCAGCTCAGCCGACTGCTTGCCGTTCGCAGTAGCCTTAAACTCTCCCTTATGCCACCCCTCTCGTCCAGTGACATCATCAGTATATATGGGTGTAAGCATCATTCCAGGCATCAGGTGCACAGCCCCCATGATACGTCCGTTAGGCATACGATGCGGATCTTGCTCAAAAATTCCATTCACAGCCGTGCCGTCAGCCCATTTCACCTCTCTCAGTGCCGACCAGTCCGTGCCGTCAGTGGTTTCAGTGTAGTATGCAGAGCACG
>JAZLBU010000066.1:0-4405 GCA_045613845.1 Prevotella sp.
TGCAAAGGTACAAAAAACTTTATACTTTTTGCTTTATACTTCATACTTTTTTGTACCTTTGCACCAAAATTAAGAATTTATGAGACAGTTTCTTACAGCAATTACGTGTCTTATTGCCACGATGGTAATGGGCAACGACGGTGTTTTTTTTGTAAATGGTAATGAACTCACTCCGATACATGAAACCGATATCAGCATCAGCAAGGAGGTGCTTACTATAAGCATCGGTGATGATGGCTACGCCACAGTTGATGTATTGTATGAGATGATGAATCATGGCAAGGCAAAAACCGTGCAGGTAGGGTTTGAGGCTAATGCGCCCTATAATGATACGGCAAAACTCGATCCGTCAGGAAAACATCCTTATATAAAGGACTTCACCGTGACCATGAATGGTCAGTTGCTTACCTATAAGAATTCTGTTGTGGCTTCGTTATATCAGCAAGATACAGACTTCGTACCATTAGACCTCAATAGATGGAAGACTACGGAAAATCTTGATTTTGAGGGTTCACACAACCTCTATGATGCCAAGACCGATAGTGTCATAGGATTCTCTTATGCCTATTATTTTGAAGCTCCGTTCCATGAGGGGTTGAACACCATTCGTCATACTTATCGTTACCGTATGTCATTCGGGGTATGGCGTGCCTTTGAGGTACCTTATTGGCTAACCCCTGCTATGCGTTGGCAAAACAAGCAGATAGACGATTTCACCATGTGCATAAAGGCTGAAAACACATCAAAGCATTTTTGTTTCAATGATTCCCTCTTTACTTCGGCTCCATTTAAAATAGAAGGAACAGGCAAGATGCGCACTGTGAAACAACCTTATGGAGGGCAGGTTCTTGAGGTGGTGTTGCGTAATGCAACCCTCGTTTGGCATTCTAAGAACTTTGTACCTCGTGACAACATAACCTTCACGGCTGCTGATGTTCTCTATGGCGACCATAGCAAACTTGGTGAATATTATGATCGTGGACAGCACTTCGTATTCTGGGGTTTTATGGATAAGAAACCTAATAAGAGAATACTGCGCAACCTGCCTTACGCCAATAGGGGCTACGTGTTCAAGGATAAGAAACTGCAACGTTATTTCTCCAGCATATGGTGGTATATGCCTGACCCACAGTGGCAACCTTCCACAGACGACTTCACTCCAAGAGAGTGGCAAATGATAAACGAGGGCAAGTAACATATTAACAACACAAAAATAAAAAAGGAAATGAAAAGGACATTATCAACACTTATCGTAAGCGTAGCATGCGCTATGTCGTTTACTGCATGTGCTAATGCAAAGGACACAAAAGAGGTTAAGGTAGAAAAGACTGTTACGGAAATACCAGACGGCAGTGTTATAACATTGAAGGAAGCAGACAAGACGTTGCCCACAACGCTGATGCAGGCAATGAGCAATCGTAAGTCAGACCGTGAGTTTGCCGACAAGCAGCTGTCACTCGAAGAACTCTCATCACTGCTTTGGGCTGCTAACGGCGTTAACCGTGATAATGGCAAGCGTACAGCTCCATCAGCTGTTAATGCCCAGGATATAGATGTGTATGTGTGTATGGCAAGTGGTGCTTACCTATATGATGCTAAGAAGAACCAGCTTCAGCGCATAACGACAGATGATATTCGTTCAGCAGTAGCAGGCAACCAACAGGTTATGGCGCCAGTGTTCCTCGTGATGATAGCCGACCTGTCACGTTACCCAGAGCGTATTTCATCAGATCGTGCAAGATGTGAACTTATGGCAAACGTGGATGCAGGCTACGTTTCTGGCAATATAGGATTGTATTGTGCAGCTGCTAACCTCGTTACTGTGCCACGCGCCACCATGGATAAGGTTGCGCTGAAGAAGGCACTCAGGTTGACAGATAACCAATTGCCTATAATCAACAACCCCGTGGGCTATGCAAAGAAGTAAAGCTTGATAAGGAGAAAACACAACAACATGAACAGAATAATCAGCATTATAGCATTGCTCGCCGTTGCCATAACGATGAGTGCCCAGGGCACTATTAAGGGTAAGGTGGAAGATGGGGAGACTAAAGAGGCTCTCTCCTATGTCACCGTGAAGGTGACCAAGGCTGGACAGAGCAAGGTGGTAAAAGGTACTGTGACTGATATGTCGGGTGGTTTTTCTGTGTCTGGACTACCTTACGGCAAGTATGATGTACAACTGTCTTTTGTGGGATACAAGAGCATAACAAGGCAAGTGAACCTGCATAAGGGCAACTCTACGGCAAACATAGGCAAGGTACGCATGAGCGAGGATGGCAACCAACTGAATGAGGTTACCGTGGTGGGACAGCAGTCAGCAGTGAAATTAGAGGTTGACCGTAAGACCTACGATGTATCTAACGACCTTTCAAACATAGGAGCGTCAGCATCTGAAGCACTTGAGAATATCCCTTCGGTAGAGGTAGATAACGATGGAAACATATCATTGCGAGGCAGTACTAGTGTGGAGGTGTGGATAAACGGTAAGTCAAGTGGACTGACCAGCGACAACCGTGGTACCATACTACAGCAGATACCAGCCGAAAGCATCGATAGAATCGAGGTTATTGATAATCCTTCGGCAAAGTTTTCAGCCGAGGGCAGTTCAGGTATCATCAATATAATACTGAAGCGTGACCGCAAGGCAGGCTATTATGGTTCGGTGCAGGTTGGTGCTAACAGTGTGGGTGGAGCCAATACGAGTGTAAACCTCAATACAAGTTCCAAGTGGTTAGACTCGTATGTCAGCCTGGGCTATCGCCATCGTGAAGACGAGAGTGGAGCAAGAACCGAGCAGGTATTCTTTTCAAATGGGGCAAAGACAGGTTATCAGAATTCAGAGGCAGTGACAGACCAACGAGGAAACATCCTCTTCACCCGTGCAGGTTTGACCTTTCATGCCACAAAGATGGATGACCTCTCACTCTCAGGAATGTTTATGCATGGTGGCAACAATAGTCGCGCCGTCACTCCATATCATTATGGCAACTACGTTGGTAGTGCTCCCGACCTTGTGCAGGAGGAAACCCATATACTGAACCGTAGCACTACGGGTAGAAACAATATGAATATGGTGAATGTGGAGTTTGGCTACAAGCACAATTTCAGTGATACCCACTTCTTGGATTTCACGCTGAGCCATAGCAGATGGGCAGCCAATAACGACAATCGTTATCAGGATCGCACCACATACAGCGACCCCTCTAAGTCTGAGGCCGTGAGTTATGAGTTTAAGCCTATGAATGTGTGTACAAAGAACACCGAACTGAAGTTGGATTATGAAAACAAGCTGTCAGACAAGGTTACGTTGCAAACCGGCTATAATGCACGATTTAATCGTGAGAACACACCTCAGGAAGCATGGAAGAGTGACAGCTACGATGGAGAAGGTTTGACTCCAGATGTAGATTATTACAACCGCTTCAAGTATGATATGGACACCCATGCTTTTTATGCCAATATAACGATGAAATTCGGAAAGTTTGGTGTGATGGGGGGACTGCGTGGAGAATACTGGAAAGTAAACACTGAGTCGTATGACTATTATCAGGACCATCCCGATGCTGCAGGCAGTGAAAGTGAAGCAGGAAAGAAAGGTACACAACCATTCAAGAAAGACTTCTTTGAAATCTTTCCCTCGCTGTTCCTTTCCTACCAGTTGTCGGACAGAGACCAGTTGCAGATTAACGTAACCCGACGTTTGCGCCGTCCGTGGGGAGGACAGCTTAATTCATTTATGAACACGCGTAACGCATCTACAGTAACATTCGGTAATCCACAACTTACTCCTGAGTTCAGTTTCTCATACCAGTTTAACTACCTCCACACGTGGGATAACCACTCTCTCTTGCTGTCAGCATACTACCGTCCCACCACCGATGTTATACAGTCGGTAAAATACATGATAGACGGTGACCTGAGGACTTTCCAGACGAATATGAACCTCTCGAAGCGAATCAACTCAGGTTTGGAAATGACCTTAAAGAATAAGATAGGCAGACGTCTGGAGTTGACCACCACGGCAAGTGCCTTCTACTATAAGTTGGATGCTTTCCAATACACCCTCACCGACCCACTGATGGGGCAGGAGATTACTGTTAGCGGAGATAGCGAGAGTCGTTTTTCATGGAATGCACGTATGCAAGCCAATATAACTTTGCCTTACGACATCTCTGTACAGGTGAAGGCAAACTATCGTTCAAAACGTGTGATAACGCAGGGCGAGCGCCGTCCTAATTATGGAATAGACCTCGGAGTGCGCAAGAGTTTCATGAACAAGAAACTGACAATAGCGATGAACTGTCGTGATTTGCTTAATTCACGTAAACAGAAGAGTGAGACAAGTAGCGACACCTTCTGGCAATATAGTGAGAACTGGCGTCATTCACGCAAATTCAACTTC
>JAZLBU010000067.1:0-7688 GCA_045613845.1 Prevotella sp.
GAAGTACCTCCTCGTGTGGAGTATTCACTGACTGACACGGGTAAGTCGCTTATGCCAGCCATCATGGCACTCATCGCGTGGGGCAAAGAGCATTTTAATGAAGTGGTGACGGATTAATAAATAATTATGGACAACGAAGTATTACGAGCCTTGCGCGAGCTGTAGGCAATCCTTGCCATGTCATCCGCATAATCGATAAACATTAGAATAATGGAAGAAATGAAGACAGAGATTAATCCTCAAGAGACTAATCGTGCAGAAGCATTCCGTATGTGGATGGCATCGCCTATGCCGATGGTGACATTGGTGAAGACGCTGGATGTTAGCCGCTTGGTAAAGGTCAGCAAAAAGAGCGGCATGAAGTTCACCATGCTGATGTGCTGGTGTGTAGGCCAGGCGGCGAGCCAGGTGGAGGAGTTCTATATGCTGCCTATAAACGGAAAGTTATATCGTTACGACAAACTTGCCATTAACGTCATTGTAGGGAACAGCAAGGGAGGCATCTGCTCCTGCGACATTCCTTTCTCCAATGACATACAGCAGTTCAATTGCGACTACCTTATGCTCACAGAGCAAGCAGCTAATGAATGCAAGAGCACTTGCCTTGACGACCACATGATTATTGGCACATCTGCCCTTGTACAGACAGAGATAGAATGCATAGTAAACCAATATAGTGGCAAGTTCAATAATCCGTTCTTGGTATGGGGCAGATATCGTAAGGGATGGTTTAAGACCACTTTGCCCGTATCTTTCCAGTTCCACCATGTCCAGATGGATGGTTTACAAGCTTGCCGTTTCCTTGATAAGTTACAGCTCGAGATAAACCGATTTTACCAATAATTGCCTTCTTGTGAGAATGTGGAAATTCGCAAATAATTGATCCATTATGACGAGAGCGTGCGCAACTCCCAAATAGGAATTGCACTCGCATTTTATATTATAGAGAATCTGGATTACTCCTCCACAGCTGCCTGTGCGGCGGCAAGACGTGCGATAGGCACGCGGAATGGAGAACATGAAGCGTAGTTCATGCCTACACGGGCGCAGAACTTGACTGAACTTGGTTCGCCTCCATGCTCGCCACAGATGCCTGTGCGTAGGTTAGGACGAACGGCACGACCGTTCTTGACTGCCATCTCGATGAGCTGACCTACACCTTCCTGGTCGAGAACCTGGAATGGGTCAACCTTGAGAATCTTCTTGTCGAGATATGCTGGCAGGAAGCTTGCGATATCGTCACGTGAGTAACCGTAGGTCATCTGCGTGAGGTCGTTGGTGCCGAATGAGAAGTATTCTGCCTCCTCAGCTATCTGAGCTGCAGTGAGGGCTGCACGTGGTATCTCAATCATAGTACCAATCTCGAACTCGAGTGATACACCAGCCTCGGCGAATACCTCCTCAGCGGTCTTCTTGATGATTTCCTTCTGCTGCTTGAGCTCAGCCACAGAACCGATGAGCGGAACCATAATTTCAGGATGTGGGTCGAAGCCTTCCCTCTTCAACTGGCATGCTGCACCCAGTATGGCGCGAGTCTGCATAGCAGTGATTTCAGGGAATGTGATACCCAGACGGCAACCACGGTGACCAAGCATTAGGTTATTCTCAGCCAGTGAGTTGACACGCTTCTGAATCTCAGCGATGCTTACGCCCATCTCCTTAGCCATAGTCTGCTGACCAGGAATATCATGTGGCACAAACTCATGGAGCGGTGGATCAAGCAAGCGAATGTTAACATGCAGTCCGTCCATAGCCTTGAGAATGCCATAGAAGTCCTTCTTCTGATAAGGCAGCAACTTAGCGAGAGCCTTCTCGCGACCCTCAACAGAATCAGCAAGTATCATCTCACGCATAGCCACAATCTTCTGGTCCTCGAAGAACATGTGCTCTGTACGAGTAAGACCGATGCCCTTAGCACCAAACTCGCGAGCTATCTGTGCATCCTTAGGTGTGTCGGCATTAGTGCGCACCTGCATCTTAGTGTATTTGTCGCAGAGGTCCATGAGCGCCTTGAAATCACCTGAGAGCTCAGCAGCCTTGGTCTTTATCTCGCCAGCATACACCTGACCGGTTGTACCATTGAGTGAAATGTAGTCACCTTCTTTATATACCACACCCTCAATCTCTACGGTCTTAGCCTTATAGTCAACATTGATGGCGCCAGCACCTGATACACAGCACTTACCCATACCACGAGCCACAACGGCAGCGTGAGAGGTCATACCACCACGAGCGGTGAGAATACCCTCAGCGCAAGCCATACCAGCGAGGTCTTCAGGTGAGGTCTCGATACGAACCATCACCACCTTGTGACCATTCTCAGCCCACTCCTGAGCATCATCAGCATGGAACACTATCTGTCCGCATGCAGCACCTGGTGATGCTGGCAAACCCTGTGTGATAACCTTTGCCTTAGCAAGGGCATCCTTATCGAACACTGGGTGGAGCAGTTCGTCGAGCTTCTGAGGTTCGCAACGCATGATGGCTGTCTTCTCATCTATGAGGCCTTCCTTCACGAGGTCCATAGCAATCTTCACCATCGCTGTACCTGTGCGCTTACCATTACGAGTCTGCAAGAACCATAGTTTGCCCTCCTGAACGGTGAACTCCATATCCTGCATGTCGTGATAGTGGTGCTCGAGCTTATCCTGCAGAGCATCTAGCTCAGCATAGAGCTCAGGCATAGCCTCCTCCATGGAAGGATATTTCGCCTTGCGCTCCTCCTCTGAGATGCCTGCACGCTCAGCCCAACGCTGTGAACCGATCTTAGTAATCTGTTGTGGTGTGCGGATACCAGCTACCACGTCCTCACCCTGAGCATTGATAAGGTACTCGCCATTGAAGAGGTTCTCACCATTACCAGCATCGCGAGAGAAGCAAACGCCCGTAGCACTGGTGTCGCCCATGTTGCCGAACACCATTGCCATAACTGAAACGGCTGTGCCCCACTCGTCAGGTATGCCTTCCATCTTACGATAGAGGATGGCGCGCTCATTCATCCATGAACGGAATACGGCGCAGATAGCACCCCAGAGCTGTGTGATAGGATCTTCAGGGAAATCGTTGCCTGTCTGCTCCTTGATAGCCTTCTTGAAGAGCTCCACGAGCTTCTTCAGCGACTCCACGCTCAGGTCCTTGTCGAGCACTACGCCCTGCTCTTTCTTTACCTCTTCTATAATCTTCTCGAATGGGTCGATATCGGTTTTGTTGACTGGTTTCATACCCAGCACCACATCACCATACATCTGTACGAAACGGCGATATGAGTCATATACGAAGTGAGCATTGCCAGTCTTCTTGACCATTCCCTCAGCTACAGCATCGTTAAGACCCAGATTGAGGATGGTGTCCATCATACCAGGCATTGATGCACGAGCACCTGAGCGCACACTGACGAGCAGTGGGTTCTCCACGGAACCAAACTGGCTGTTCATAAGTTTCTCAATATGCTTAACTGCTGCATTCACTTCATCCTGAAGCAGTTCGACTATCTTATCCTGACCAACGGCATAATACTCGTTACAAGTGTCAGTGGTGATAGTAAATCCTGGGGGTACAGGAACGCCAATAAGGTTCATCTCGGCAAGGTTAGCGCCCTTGCCACCAAGCTGTTCACGCATCTGCGCATTACCCTCGGCCTGTCCGTTACCAAAGGTGTAAACTCTTTTTTGTGACATTGTTTAAGTTGTTTTTTATATATTGATTAGGGTTTTAATAGTGGGTGTGCCGTGATTTTCATCAAACAGCAATTGCAAAGATACTAATAAAAGTTGAAAGTTGAAAGTTGAAAGTTGAAAGTAATGAAGAATTAAGTTTTTTTTGTAAAAAACGAGTTCGAACTTTTGAACTTTTGAACTTTTTTCGTAACTTTGTACCAAATTCGAACTCTCGAACTTTTGAACTTTTGAACCTTCAAACCTTTGAAAAAAAAGACTCTTCCCCTTTTACAGAATGTAACCATAGAGGCAGTTGCCGCTGAAGGCAAGTGCCTATTTCATATTGCCACACAGTCAGAGCAACATCCCTCGCTCGTTGTCTTCGTGCCCTTCTGCGTGCCAGGCGACGTGGTGGATGTGCAGATAACCCGTAAGAAACACTCCTTCGCCGAGGGCGAGGTGGTGCGACTCGTTCAGCCCTCCCCTATTCGCATTCAACCCAAATGCGAGCATTTCGGAATATGCGGAGGATGCAAGTGGCAGAATATGCCCTACGAGGAACAGCTGGCCTTCAAACAGAAGCAGGTGGAAGACCAACTAACACGCATAGGAAAGATAGAGTTACCCACATTCTCACCTATCAAGGGTAGCGTAAAGACGTGGGAATATCGCAACAAACTTGACTTTGGCTGTTGTAACAAAAGATGGTACACACGCGAGCAACTGCAGTCTATGCCTAAGGATGAGGGACTGACACAGCCTGGCATAGGTTTTCACATCACTGGTGCCTTCGACAAAATACTGCCCATAGAGAAATGCTGGCTGATGGACGACCTGCACAACAAGATTCGCAACAGCGTGTATCAGTATGCCACAGACCATCAGCTCTCCTTCTTTGACCTTCGACAGCAGGTGGGATTGTTACGCGATATTATAATAAGGTGTAGTAATTCTGGGGAGTGGATGGTATTGGTGCAGTTTGGGCCCACACTCAATATGGACTCCTGTCCGCCACGCGGTAATAACAGACGTGCCAACGCCGAGGACAAACAGGCAGCCAAAGACTGGTTGGAGAGCGAACTGACCAATCAGAAGTGCTTTGACCGTGACAGCGCCATGCAACTAATGCAGTTTCTGGCTGAAGAATACCCCCAGATTACTTCGCTCATGTGGGTATATAACCCCAAGTGCAATGACACCTTTGGCGACCTGCCCGTTCAGCTCTTCAAGGGCAATGACCACATATTCCTTCACATGGAAGACCTAAAGTTTAAGGTGGGACCGAAATCATTCTACCAAACCAACACCGAGCAGGCACTGCACCTCTATGAGGTTGCAAGAGAGCTGGCATCGCTCACAGGCAACGAACTGGTGTATGACCTATACACAGGCACAGGCACCATAGCCAACTTTGTGGCACGCAAGGCTAAGCAGGTTATAGGCATAGAATATGTGGAAGACGCCATAAAGGATGCCAAAATCAATTCGGAACTCAACGGCATCAACAACACCCTGTTCTATGCAGGCGATATGAAGGACATACTGACAGACGAATTCATAGCCGAACACGGCAGACCAGACGTGATAATCACCGACCCCCCTCGTGCTGGCATGCACCCAGACGTAATCAAGGTGATAATGAATGCCCACCCACAGCGCATAGTGTATGTGAGTTGCAATCCAGCCACACAGGCTCGCGACCTACAGCTGATGGATGCCGACTACCGAGTTACCCACGTTCAGCCAGTGGACATGTTCCCCCACACCCCGCATGTTGAGAACGTAGTGCTGCTCGAGGCTAGGGAATCTTAGTAGCAAAAATAGTTATCGTGGGCCGTCAGGCCGTATCGTAGCAATCTTCGATTGCATATCGTAGCGCAGCGTATCGTACGAGCATAGCGAGTTTATATAAATGAAAAGTCCTCTCCACTCAGCGTGGGGAGGACTCCTCTTTTTAAGGTTAGGTACTTTGCATTACTTTAAGTTTATGCCTCAACATAAAACTCTGTGATTGGGGTATGAGCTACCATCCAAACTAATACTTTCTTAATCATAATACAATCCTTTCTTTTTTTACTAACTAACCAATATCCTAACTAATCAAACTAACTTCTATTCTTAAACTGGGCATTACTATTTCAGTTTATGCCTCAGCATAGAACTCTGTGATTGGGGTATGCTGTACCATCCAAACTAATACATTCTTAATCATAATGCGATCCTTTCTTTTTTAATCTAAGTAATATACTAACTAATCAATCGACGTTCAGAACCGTTTCGTTCTTTTTGTCGATGCAAAGGTACGTCGATTTATACTTTCGTGCAAGGATTTTTTAAATTGTGTGCGCACACAGCGTGTTTTTCTTGATTTAGCTCAACATTCTTACGCCGTATTAAAGTTCATTAAGACCCTTTTCACAATTCTATAACATTTGATATTCGGAGAGAATACACAGCAATTTATTTGCACAATTAGAAAAAAAATGGTAACTTTGCACTCGCATTTTGCAAAGTAGAGTGCCGATATGGCTCAGTTGGTAGAGCAACGCATTCGTAATGCGTGGGTCACGAGTTCGAGTCTCGTTATCGGCTCCACTCCAAAGGAACCAGACAAGGTTCCTTTTTTAATGCGGTAATAGCTCAGTTGGTAGAGCAGCGGCTTCCCAAGCCGCAGGTCACGAGTTCGAACCTCGCTTACCGCTCCATTTCTTTCACCAGATATAATTTATGGAAACATTATCGTTTAATCTGCAGGTAATAGTCAGCAAGGGATGCATGTGGAATGCCATTTTGGATTAAGTAGTCGAGGCACTCGCGTGCAGGACGTTGTTTTCCTTGCTTAAGATATAGGGAGGAGGCAGAGAGCTGATAGCTGACAATATCGTCATCTGCGGAAAAGGGATATTTCTTCTCTGCTTGTGGTTTTTCAATACTTATGGCCTTCTCGATATCGTCGATAGCTGCAGAGGTCATATTAAGGCGATTTTCTACCTCGCTGCGCACAGCATAGGGTTCGGCATCGTTAGGATAGACATCAATAAAGCGGTTAGCCTGATCGAATGCCTCAGTTAGGTGGTTGTCATCAAGATTGGTGTAGATGATTCCCATGAGGGCATGACGATGAGAAGGCTCGATGGCGAGTACTCGCTCATAGTCCTGACGGGCAAAGCCATAACGCTTAAGGTGGTGGTTGACATAGCCCCGATAGTAGAGGGCTGTAAGATTATAAGGCATGATATCGAGAGCTGCATCGTAAGAATCAAGCGCCTTACCCCACTGATCAAGGTCGATATGCAAAGCCGCCTTGCGCAGATAAAGACGTACCGCCTTGGGATGTTCCTTTATCAAACCCTCTATCATAGAAAGAGAATCACGCAACTCTTGCTGCGACTGAGCCTTTAAGCCCACTGCAAACACGAGTTGCGTGATAATTATAAGGATAAGTCTATGCATGAATAATGCTTAGGCTTTTTTGATGTAGTCAACAATCCATGCGCCTACTTCCTTTGTGCCATACTTAGCACCGCCCTCTACCTGGATTTCAGGTGTACGAACATTCTGATCGAGAGAAGCATCAACAGCCTTGCGGATGAGTGCGCCCTCCTCTTTGAGGCCAAAGTATTCATAAAGCATAGCAACAGAGAGAATCTGTGCGAGAGGGTTAGCAATGTTGAGTCCCTTACCCTGTGGCCATGAACCGTGGATAGGCTCAAAAACAGGAGTAGAAGAACCTGTAGATGCTGATGGCAGCAAGCCCATAGAACCTGTGATGCAAGAACCCTCGTCAGTGAGGATATCTCCAAAGGTGTTCTCTGTTACCATAACGTCGAAGAACTTAGGCTCCTGAATCATACGCATAGCAGCATTGTCAACATACATAAAGTCGGTCTCTACGTCAGGATACTGAGGAGCTATCTCCTGAGCTATCTTACGCCACAGACGTGATGAAGCAAGAACGTTGGCCTTATCAACAACGGTAAGGTGCTTGCGGCGCTGACGAGCATATTGGTAGCCCACCTTGAGGATGCGCTC
>JAZLBU010000068.1:0-21773 GCA_045613845.1 Prevotella sp.
AGAAGGACTGGGCAATCAGCGACAACATCAAGAATGCCAAGTGTATCTTCACCCCTGAGTACACCAAGACTATCAACTCGGTAACGGGTAAGTCTCAGCTCGCCAGCCGCGCCCTGGGTGATATGTCTCAGTTCAACTTCGTGATTAAGAATCCCGTCGTGACTACTAATCCGTAAAAGCAAGCCCCTCAATGGGGCTTCGCTTTTAAAAGTTCAAAAGTAAGGAGTGCCTCTGCGAGGCAGAAATCTTACAAATCTATTCAAATCAAACAAACAAAAATCGTAGCGTAGCGTATCGTAGGGGCATAGCCCCGTATCGTAGCAATCTCTGATTGCGTATCGTAGCGAAGCGTATCGTACGAAGTTTATGAAAGGAGGAAATTATGACTGAACAAGCTAAAAAGAATTGGAGCGTGATTATCAACGCCATACTGACTGCAATATGCACTATACTTACTACTACTAGTTGTGTGCACAACCTATAGACCCCCTCGTTCCCCCTGTGCAGGGGGATGAGAGGAAAGTGTTTTTGTTTCTATTTTTTTCGTATTATTGTCAGCCCATCACGTAGGGGCAGAATGACTCTCGACACACGGGGGTCATTTTTTATATGGTCGTTGAAACGGCGGATGCCCTGCGTCTGGTGGTCGCGATCGTAGTCGGGGTCTATGACATGACCGTCCCACAGGGTGTTGTCGGCAAGGATGAAAGCGCCTGGGTTCATCAGGGGCAGGATGGCTTCGTAGGTCTCTACGTAGGTCTTTTTGTCGCCATCAAGGAATGCCATATCAAACTTCACCCCGAGTTCCTTCGCCTTCTCCTTAGCATCGCCAATGATGAAGGTGACATAGTCTGCCCACGGCGACTGCTCTATCCACTTGCGGGTGAAGGGCTCCTGCTCGTCGTTGATTTCGAAGGTAAAGACCCTCCCCATCCCTCCCTGTTTAGGGAGGGGGTTAACGTTCGCCAGCCCTTCTGCCATGCAGAGGGCGGAGTAGCCTGAGAAGGTGCCGACTTCGAGGATGTGCTGTGGACGTATCATCTCGACAAACATTTTCAATAGGCGTCCTTGCAAGCGTCCTGATGCCATGCGCCCATGGAGCATGTGCACATTGGTGGCGCGCCAGAGCTGGTAGAGATAGTCTGGTTCGTCATCGCTGTGCTCCAACACGTACTGGTCGAGCAGGCGCTCGCCAGCCAGCGTGGTGTGGTTAGGGTCTTGGGTGGTACTCTTCACTTCAGGAAACTTTCGATGGCGAGGCGGTAGCTGTCGAGGCCGAAACCGCAGATGACGCCCTTGCAGGCTGGTGAAAGGAAGGAGTGGTGACGGAAGTCCTCACGCTGATGGACATTGCTGATGTGCACCTCGATGACGGGGGTCTTTAAGGAGCGGATGCAGTCATGCAGTGCCACGCTGGTGTGGGTGTAGGCTCCTGCATTGAGCACTATGCCGTCGTAGGTGAAACCTACCTCCTGCAGTTTGTTGATCATCTCGCCTTCCACATTGCTCTGGTAGTATTCTATCTCTACCTCGGGATAGCGTTCCTTTAACTGTGGCAGATAGCTCTCGAAGGAGCTGTCGCCATATATTCCTGGTTCTCTTACGCCCAACAGATTGAGGTTGGGACCATTCATGATTAGGATTTTCATTCTTTTTTTTTCGTAATGTAGGTATGACGGAAGATTATACTTTATACCCTTTTTGCGAGCCTTTCTCGCAAAAGTCGCATTCCCTCGCTGGCACCACATTCGAGGTGGGTGACATTCTGCTTGGCAGCTACGGGTTTGGGATCGATGAGGTAGATGGGGGTGCCTGGCGTGACATATTGCACCAGTCCTGCGGCGGGATATACATTTAGCGAGGTGCCTATGATGATGAATATGTCGGCAGTCTGTGCCTCCTGCACGGCATCATACATATTAGGCACTCCCTCGCCGAAGAATACGATGTAGGGACGGAGGAGGGAACCATCCGCAGCCTGGGCATCGTGGGGCACTTCTAGTCCGAGCTCGCCAAAGCCGTCGTGGGGCAGGGTGACCCAGTAGCGGGGGTTGTCGACATCACGACTGGAGCACATCTTCATCATCTCGCCATGCAGGTGTATCACCCTGCTGGAACCAGCTGCCTCATGCAGGGCATCCACATTCTGGGTTACTATCACTACGTCATAGTCTTTCTCCAGTTCCTTGAGGAGCAGATGCCCCTCATTGGGCTGCACATCACGATACTTCATGCGTAGCATGTTGTAGAAGTCATTGACGTAGTTGGGGTTGGCCTCCCACCCTTCATGGGTGGCGACTCGCTCCACGGGATAGTTATCCCACAAACCTCCTGCATCGCGGAAGGTGGTGAGTCCACTCTCAACAGACATTCCTGCGCCTGTTAGTACGACGATTTTTTTCTTCTCGGGCATTTTTTTAGGAGTTAAGGAGTTAAGGAGTTAAGGAGTTAAAGACATTACCTATAAGTTTTCGTTTTCGTAGCGTAGCGTATCGTTATCGTTTCAGCGCATAGCGTACGGGATAGAGCACTGAGAGGAATCCTACTATTATCACGGTGAGGAACACCAACAGCACATCGGTGTAATGCACGCTGACGGGATAGGCATCGATGATGAAGGCTCCTGCACTCTGTCCGAGTGATACTATGCCGTATTGCTGTTGCAACCAACACAGGAGCAGACCGAGTGCTACACCCACCACTGCACCTATGACGCTTATCATCCATCCCTCGAAGATGAAGATGCGACGGATGAGCGACTCTCTGGCACCAAGACTGCGCAGGGTTTCTACATCACTCTTCTTATCGATGATGAGCATGGACAGCGAACCTATGATATTGAAGCAAGCCACCACGAGAATGAAGGTGAGGAAGACGTATGCCATGAGTTTCTCTATCTTCATGATGTTGAAGGTTTCCTCTTGCTGCTCATAGCGGTCTTTCACCTTGAATTGAGTGCCCGCTAAGGCCTGTATCTTCTTCTTTACCTGGGCGACATCAGCGCCAGGCTTGACTTTTATTTCGAGGGATGATATCTCGCCATCACACTGAAACAGCATTCGGGCAAAGGCGAGGCTGGTGAGTATGTAATTGCTATCATAACGGCTCTGCTGAACGCTGAACACCACACCTGGCGAGAGCAGTGAATCAACCACAAAACCACTCATGGGGTTCATCACGTCAAGTTGTCCCTGACGCTGTGGGGCATACACATGCATATAACCTGGATAATAGGCTCCTACACCCAAGGAGGAAGCGAGTCTGATACCCATCACACCATATTGCAGGTCGGCGGCATGGAGTGAGAATTCGCCCTCACCATAGCATATATTATTGATATTGGTAAGACGAGTAAAATTATCATCCACACCCTTCAGCATCACCATTGCCTGACGATCGCCATAGATAGCGAGAGCTTGATCCTCCACCGTTTCAGAGGTCACCGCCACCTCGTCCATCTGCTTTATCTCCACCAGCACGGGGTGGTCAGCAGCACATGTCTTGCCCTCAGTAGGCACCACCTTCAGTTGGGGGTCGAAAGAGGTGAAGAATGTGGCAACGAGGTCGCTAAAACCATTGAACACACTCAGCACCACCACCATTGCCATAGTGGCAATCATCACCCCAACGACACTGATGCCTGAAATGACATTGATGACGTTAGTACCTTTCTTTGAGAATAGGTAACGGCGTGCTATGTACAGTGAAAAGTTCAAAGGTTATTGCTTCAATAATTCGTCTATTTTCTCCATATAATCGAGGGAATCGTCAATGAAGAAGCGTAGTTCGGGGATAGCTCGCAACTGATTGCGTACTCGCTGTCCCAGATCGTATCTGATGGCTGAGGTGTTCTGCCTGATGTTCTGCAACAACTGCTCACCCTTGTCAGAGGGGAAGATGCTGAGGTCGGCAGTACAAATGCTGAGGTCGGGCGACACCTTTACTCGTGTCACACTCACCATCACGCCGTGCATAGCACGCGTCTGGCTTTGGAATATCAGACTCAACTCCTTCTGAAGCAGTCGGCATATTCTGTTTTGTCTTGTTTCTTGCATATGAGAATGGTTTAAAAATTCAAGGGTTTAAGAGTTCGAAGCCATTATATACGTTTATGTCCACTGGTCCATGAATGCCAGCCACTTTGCCGTCTTGACACAGTTGCCAATAGACCAGGTTTACGTCGGGCTTATACTCGCCATAGCGTGCTATCCACACGTCGTAGTTGCGCTTGAGGTCGGGTGCGGCAGAGAGGTGTTTGTTAACAAATCCCTGACTGATGTAGAGTATCGGTTTCACCTTCCACTTTCGCTCCACGGCTGATATCAGTGCCCTGATATTCTTAAACACCACATCCAGTCCGCCTGCCTCTCTTATCTGTCTGTCAGTGGGTTCCAAATCAATCACTGGTGGTAGGTCGCCCTTCTGGTATATGGCATATTGCAGAAAATTCTGTGCTTGCTCAGAACCCGTTGTCTTGAGCGAGAAGAAGTGGTACACCCCTGTTCGGTATCCATGTTTCTTAGAGGCCTGATAGTCAGCCTTGAAGTATTCGTTACGTATGGTTACTCCCTCTGTCGCCTTAATATATATAAACTGTACAGGATAGTCCACCTTACCCTTGATGGTCTTTTTGGAGTAGGTGCCCAAGCTGGTTATTCGGAGTTTCTTCCATTCTATCGGGTATTTCGTCTTGCCCTTTCCGTGCTGATAGCGTGATATGTCTATGCCATAGATGCGTTCAGGGGCGTGGGTTATGCGCTCACCAAGGAACTTGTCGTCATTCCACTCGCCCAGCCGCAGTCGCTTTCCAGGACTCATCGCAAAACCTACTCCACTACGTTTGCCATGCACCCACTGTCCCTCGTAGAAATCGCCTTTATAGCCCAGGAATCGACCATAACCATTGGGCATAGCCTCTGAGTCGCGCTCTCCCACATACATTCCCAGAGTGTCTATTCCACTCTTTGTTATCAACATGCGGTAGGGTTGGCGCTGATTCAGTCGGCGCAGGGCTTCCTCCTTACCTACCCTAACAAAGACGCTGTGCCCTATGCTGTCAACAGTATTATAGTGACACTCCATCTTCACGCTTAGGCTCTTAGCCTGCAGGGCCATCTTCACCAATGAGTCGGCTCGATTGATGGAGTCGGTAAATGCTACCAGCGCCTTGCTGTATCTTGCCACTACATCAAAACCATTATCGGTAACGGCATGGGTCTTAAGGTAATAATCCAAATCCTTTCTCTGGGCTCTCAGCACGCGTTTCACGGTATTCAGGTGGATGGCCTCACGCTTGAGAAGCGTTCTGAGGTCGTCTGCTGACATCTTCATCACTTGCAGGGTGTCTATGCCTTCAGTAACAAAATTGTTCTTGGAATAAGGCAACCACTTCCAGCGTTTTACCCACTGCGCATTGACGGTATCCTTAGCATAGCCTATCTCCTTAGGTGTGATGCCAGTCAGGAGGGTGTCGCCCCTCATGTCACCAAACGAAAACAGAATCTTGTCATCCGCCATCAGCATATAGCGAGTGCTTACCACCACCTTGGTGTCGGAGCCTCTCAGTTCGCCTTCCGTCAGGGGATAGAAAAACCACAACATCCAAGCGCCAACAAGCATCAGCGCCATAACGGCTGACACCATCCCAATGGTTCTTAAGCGACTGGATGTCATGGTTATCATATCTTAACTTCGTACGATACGCTTCGCTACTTTTGAACTGTGAACTGCTCATAAATGAGCCTTGCAATCTCTTTCATTTCCTCTGCTGAGAGTTGCAGTTTCTCCTTACGGAAGTCTACGTCGGCCTCGCTCTGCATAGGAATAAGATGGATGTGGGCATGAGGAACCTCTAATCCCAATACCACCTGAGCCACCTTCTTGCAAGGGAAGGCCTGCTTCACTGCTTTAGCCACCCTTTTGGCGAAGAGCTGGTAGCGCTGTATCTCATCATCCTCCATATCGAAGATATAGTCCACCTCTCTGCGAGGAATCACCAGTGTATGTCCCTTTACCAGCGGATTGATATCAAGAAAAGCATAAAACTCCTCATTCTCCGCACACTTGTAGCTGGGTATCTCGCCAGCCGCAATCTTGCTGAATATATCCATTATACTTTATACTTTATACTTTATACTCTATACTCTATACTTTATACTCTATACTAATCGAAAGAAATACTCTCTATCCTCAGCTTCAGTACGCCGCGAGGTATTTTAGCCTCCACCTCGTCGCCCACCTTATGATTGAGCAGAGCCTGAGCAATAGGAGTCTCGATTGATATCTTACCCTCACGCAGGTTGGCCTCGTTAGCTGAAACGATGGTGTAGGTCATCCTAGCCTTGTTAGCCAGGTTAGTCATCTCCACCTTAGAGAGCAACTGCACAGCATCAGTGCTGAGACGGCTCTTATCCACTATCTTAGCATCAGCGATGGTTGACTTCAGTATGTTTATCTTATCAGCAAGGTGAGCCTGAGCCTCCTTTGCTGCATCATACTCCGAGTTCTCTGACAGGTCGCCCTTGTCACGCGCCTCTGCTATAGCGGCGCTGGCCTTAGGCATCTCTATTGCCTCAAGGCGATGTAATTCTGCTACGAGGTTCTCGTAGCCTTCTTTTGACATGTAAGCCATATTCTATTCTTCTTTATTATTGTTTAGACATACAAAAAACAAGAACCCCGACTATTTACCCTATCACAGGCATATTGTCGGAATCCTGAGCTACAAAAGCTATAACAAAAAATAGTCTTCAAGACCAATTTTCTGCATGCAAAGTTACGAAAAAACGATTGAACGACAAAATTTTTATCAAGTTTTTTTACGATAATAAAAGCTTAGCTAAAGTCAGGACCATGCAGACGAAGCCTTATACCATGTTGGATGTGATAAAAAATTAGTATCACACAAACTATTAGGGCATAGATGAGAACAACCTGGGCAAAGGAGATATGGACACCACCAAGGGAGGAACCTGGAAGATTTGCAATATACTGAATGGTGCTGTTCATAAAACTCACGATATGCTTCAATGAATAAGAGAGAGCCTGCGTTACTACCGACAGAAAGGGGAAATATGGTTGCAGGGATGCAGAAAGCAATATGAGAAATGCACAGAAAAGCAACAAGGCGATGCAAGGAGAAACCAGGACGTTGGTCAACAAACCATAACATGATATTCGGCCGAAGTAATGGGCTATAAGAGGAAAAGTGCCAAGACTGGCAGCAAAAGAAACAACGAGGATGCCATAGACATAGGACAATACTGGCACTCTAACCCATCTCATCATAGGAGGAGTAAGAAGAAATATTCCTACCATAGCCATAAATGACATCTGAAAACCAACGTCGAAGAGCCACTGAGGATTGAAAACAAGAAGTATGAAGGCTGTGAGTATCAGTACATCAATGCTATGTGACTTTCGAGCAAAGAATCGACAAAGACAATAACATGTAAACATGACTGCCGCACGAAGCAGGGAAGGATAGATGCCTACCAGCATTACATACATCCAAAGCAAGAATATTTGAACTAAAGCACTACCTTTTGGGAAAATATTAGTGGGCAAAATAAGCGATAAAATCGCAAAAATCATACTAAGATGCAAACCTGAGAGGGCAAAGAGATGGGAGGCTCCGCTTACTCTATAAGATTCCTTTAATTGAGAACTAACGGCATTACGTTCGCCAAGAGTGACGGCAGCTACTATTCCATATTCATCAGCTGAAAGACCTGCATCGGAATACACCTTCAATAAATTCTCTCGCTCTTCAGCCATGCGTTCCTCCAGACTATCTATAGCAGAGAAGGAAAAGGTGGACTGAAAGCCCCTATCAGCACTGTTGCTGATAAGCACCACTCCGAGTGCGAATGAGGACAGCAGCAAAAGAATCGTTGAAATGGTACCTTTTCGATGAAAAAGCAAACTCGCAAGCAATAAGGCAAACAAAAGAATAATAGCAATCCTGGTATTTAATAAAGGTATGAGAGATAATGCCCCAACGAATAATCCTGCCATCATAAAAAGCAGAACGAACAAAAGGGGCTTATCGGGCAACTTATATCTCATTGTGTTATTCACTGATACTTTGCGCTACTACATATCCCATACTCCATGCGGCTTGAAGGTTAAAACCGCCTGTGACACCATCGACATCAAGGACTTCGCCTGCGAAATATAAGCCTGGGTGATTTTTGCTTTCAAGGGTTTTGGAGGAGATATTACTGAGCGACACTCCACCACAGGTAACAAACTCTTCTTTGAAGGCTCCCTTACCTGTTATGGGATAATGGTCGGCTATGAGGACAGATAAGAGGCGATTGAAGAGTGTTTTATTAAGTGCTTCACAACGTTGGGTGAGGGGTACAGAGGCTCTGTTGAGCAACTCCTGCCAATGACGCTGAGTTAAGTGGTTGAGCCATGCATTGCCAATGGTTTTGTGCGCATTCATCGATAAAAGTGTAAGCAGACTTGTGCGAACCTCTTCTTCACTTTGCTCTCCACACCAGTTGACAACGAGCACTGCCTGATAACCACTCTCTGCTAGATGACGAGCAGCATAGGAACTCAGTCTGAGAATGGCTGGACCACTCATACCCCAATGAGTCAACAGCAATGGTCCTGATGCCCTGAACTTAGTGCCTGCAAGACTACAGCTGACATTATTGACCACTATTCCCATCAGACTCTTGTTAACAGTAGGGATATTGAAGGTGAAGAGCGATGGAATGGGTGGTTTTATATCTAAATGATATGGCAAAAGGAATTCTGGCGTTCCATGTCGGGGAAAGCTACCTGTTGTCACAACAATCCTATCGAACCCTTCAAGACTTTGGGGAGTAACGACGGCACTTAGGTGTAAATGTACCCCACTCCGTTCCATAAGCCTCAGCAGAGTATGGACTATCTCCATAGCATTCTGAGACTGAGGGAAGACACATTGGTCTGCCTGAATAGTAAGTTTAACGCCCGCTTGCTCAAACCAACGCATAGCATCATGCTGACTGAACATGCCAAGCATGCGACGCATGAGTTTATCGCCTCGCGGATAGACTTGCTGCAAGTCAGAAACCTCAGCAAAGGTATTGGTGAGGTTGCACCTTCCCCCGCCTGTTACGGCAACCTTAGCAAGAGCCTTAGTGCCTCGCTCAAATACGTGCACCTCAGCATGTGGCATGCGCCTTACTATGTTAATGGCGCAGAAGCAACCTGCTGCTCCTGCGCCAATTATTGCAATTTTCAAGTGTTTACACTTACTTAGTTACGATACTCAAAGACGTTCTGACGGCTGAGCTGGCGACGGTCCATATCCTCGCGAGAACCGACTACTATCTTATCAAACTCACGCTGACCAGTACCAGCAGGTATGAGGTGACCGCAGATAACGTTCTCCTTCATGCCCTGCAGGTAATCGACCTTGCGACGGATGGCTGCCTCGTTGAGCACCTTAGTGGTCTCCTGGAATGAAGCTGCTGACATGAAGCTCTTAGTATGGAGAGCAGCACGAGTGATACCTTGCAGAATCTGAGTAGATGTAGCTGGTACGGCATCGCGAACCTCTACAGTCTTGAGGTCACGGCGCTTGAGCTGTGAATTCTCGTCACGCAGTTTGCGTACTGTTACTATCTGACCCTTATGGAGGTTCTCAGAATCGCCTGCATCAACAACGACTTTCTTACCCCAAATGCGATCGTTCTCCTCAGCGAAGTCGAGTTTATCGACAATGTCGCTCTCAAGGAAGCTAGTGTCGCCTGGATCGTTGATCTGTACCTTGCGCATCATCTGACGAACGATAATCTCAAAGTGCTTATCATTAATCTTCACACCCTGCAGACGATAAACGTCCTGTACCTCATTAACGATATATTCCTGAACGGCTGTAAGACCCTTAATCTGGAGAATATCGTTAGGAGTAATGACACCTGCAGAAAGCGGTGTGCCTGCACGCACAGCATCGTGCTCCTGAACGAGGAGCTGCTTAGACAGCGGTACGAGGTACTTGCGCTGCTCGCCAGTCTTAGAGGTAATGGTAATCTCGCGGTTGCCACGCTTGAGTGGTCCCATAGTCACCTCACCATCAATCTCAGATACTACGGCAGGGTTAGATGGGTTACGTGCCTCGAAGAGCTCGGTAACACGTGGCAGACCACCAGTGATATCGCCTGCACGACCTACGGTACGAGGAATCTTGACAAGTGTAGCACCTGTTGAGATTTCAGCACCATCTTCTACCACTACGTGACCATCGACAGGGAGGTTGTAGGTGGCTACGACATTGCCCTTGGCATCGAGGATGTCACAAGAAGGTATCATAGAACGGTCCTTAGACTCGATGATGATGTGCTCGGTCATGCCCGTAGAGTCGTCGGTCTCAGCCTTATAGGTAGAACCCTCAACGAAATCGTTAAGACGAATCTTACCAGCAAACTCTGATACGATGACAGCATTGAATGGGTCCCACTTAGCTATCATGTCGCCACGCTTTACCTCGTCACCATTCTTAAAGAAGAGTGAAGAACCATAAGGCAATGGTACAGTAGAGAGAACGATGCCTGTATTAGGATCAACAAAGCGAACCTCGGCAAGACGGCTGACTACCATCTCACACTCACGCTTGTCGCCCTCGCTATCATCAACGAATGGTACAGTACGAAGTTCGTCGAACTCAATCTTAGCCTTCTCACTCTTGCAGGTGATGCTAGCATTAGCTGCTGCGCCACCAGCGATACCACCAGCGTGGAAAGTACGCAGGGTAAGCTGAGTTCCTGGCTCACCAATAGCCTGAGCTGCGATGACACCAACAGCCTCACCCTTCTGAACCATACGCTGGGTAGCAAGGTTACGGCCATAACACTTCATACATACGCCCTGACGTGACTCACAGGTGAGAACTGAACGTATTTCGACAGACTCAATGCCTGCCTCTTCGATAGCCTTAGCACGAGCCTCGGTAATCTCCTCACCAGCAGGACAGATAACCTGGTTGTTGTGAGGATTGACAATATCATGTACGCTCACACGACCAAGGATACGATCGTAGAGGCTTGAAATAACATCATCGCCATTCTTAAGAGCGGTACATACGAGGCCACGCAACGTGCCACAGTCCTCCTCACTGATCATAACATCGTGAGAAACGTCAACAAGACGACGAGTGAGGTAACCTGCATCGGCAGTCTTCATAGCTGTATCAGCAAGACCCTTACGAGCACCGTGAGATGCAATGAAGTACTCAAGAACTGACATACCCTCCTTGAAGTTAGAAAGGATAGGGTTCTCAATGGTAGGACGCTCATCAGCACCAGCCTTCTGTGGCTTAGACATCAAACCACGGATACCTGAGAGCTGCTTGATCTGGTCCTTAGAACCACGGGCACCTGAATCGAGCATCATGAACACGGCATTGAAGCCCTGATCAGCCTCGGTCATCTCCTTCAGCAGGATATTACCTATATCATTATTGACGTGAGTCCATGTATCGATAACCTGATTATAACGCTCGGTATCGGTAATGAAGCCCATATTATAGTTATCGGTAATCTGACGTACCTCCTCATTACCACGAGCAATCAAACCTTCTTTCTCTGGTGGGATGATAATATCATCAAGGTTGAATGACAAACCTGCGAGGTAGGCCATACGATAACCAAGGTTCTTGATACCATCAAGGAACTCACAAGCGCGGGCAAAACCTACGAGGTTTATGACATTCTGGATAATATCACGGAGTGACTTCTTAGAGATAATGGTATTGACAAAACCTACCTCATCAGGTACGAGACCATTGACGATGACACGACCTACAGAAGTCTCAACCATATGACGCACCTTCACGCCATCTACCACATCGTCAACCATAACCTTGACAGGAGCATGGAGAGAGCAACGCTTCTCATTGTAAGCGATGATAGCCTCTTCAGGACCATAGAAGGTGAGTCCCTCACCCTTCGCACCTGGACGCATCTTGGTGATGTAGTAAAGACCAAGTACCATATCCTGTGAAGGAACGGTAATAGGAGCACCATTAGCTGGGTTAAGGATATTGTGGCTCTGAAGCATCAGAAGCTGTGCCTCAAGAATTGCCTCGTTAGAGAGTGGAAGGTGAACAGCCATCTGGTCGCCATCGAAGTCGGCATTGAACGCAGTACAAGCCAATGGATGGAGCTGGATAGCCTTACCCTCGATAAGTTTAGGCTGGAATGCCTGAATACCAAGACGGTGAAGCGTAGGAGCACGGTTGAGGAGTACTGGATGACCCTTCATAACGTTCTCGAGAATATCCCAGATTACTGGTTCACGACGATCAACGATACGCTTAGCTGACTTAACAGTCTTCACTATGCCACGCTCGATGAGCTTACGGATAATGAATGGCTTATATAGCTCAGCAGCCATGAGTTTTGGAAGTCCGCACTCACCCATGTTAAGTTCAGGACCTACAACGATAACCGAACGTGCTGAGTAGTCAACACGCTTACCGAGGAGGTTCTGACGGAAGCGACCTGCCTTACCCTTGAGCGAGTCAGAGAGAGACTTCAGCGGACGATTGCTCTCACTCTTCACAGCGCTTGCCTTGCGGCTGTTATCAAAGAGTGAGTCAACTGCCTCCTGAAGCATGCGCTTCTCATTACGCAGGATAACCTCTGGAGCATGAATCTCCATCAGACGCTTCAGACGATTGTTACGTATGATGACGCGACGATATAAATCATTCAAATCTGATGTGGCAAAACGACCACCGTCCAATGGTACAAGAGGACGCAACTCTGGTGGGGTGACAGGAAGTATCTTCATAATCATCCACTCAGGACGATTCTCCTCGCCACTCTCGCCACGACTGTTACGGAATGCCTCAACGACCTGCAAACGCTTTAATGCCTCAGACTTACGCTGTACAGAACCCTCATTAGATGCCTGGTCACGCAACTCGTAAGAGAGGGTGTCAAGATCAAGGTTCTGCAAGAGGATATAGATAGCCTCAGCGCCCATCTTAGCAATGAACTTCTTAGGATCGCTATCCTCAAGCATATCGTTGTTAGCATCAATGCGATTGTCTATTATGTCTATATATTCCTCTTCTGTAATGAAGTCGAGTTTGTGAGAACCATTAAGTTCGTTACCATCCTCATCCTTGGCACCCTCCAACTTACCAGGCTGGATGATGACATATTTCTCGTAGTAGATGACAGACTCTAACTTCTTAGTAGGAATGCCGAGAAGGTATCCTATCTTGTTAGGAAGTGAACGGAAATACCAAATGTGAGCCACTGGAACAACGAGTTCGATGTGACCTGCACGCTCACGACGCACTTTCTTCTCTGTTACCTCTACACCACAACGGTCACAGACGATACCCTTATAGCGAATACGCTTATACTTACCGCAGGCACACTCAAAGTCCTTGGTAGGACCAAAGATGCGCTCGCAGAAGAGACCGTCACGCTCTGGCTTGTAGGTGCGGTAGTTGATGGTCTCAGGCTTAGTAACCTCGCCGTATGAGTTCTCGAGAATATCTTCAGGAGACGCAAGACCAATGGTGATCTTGGTGAAGTTATTCTTTATTTTATTATCTTTCTTGAAAGCCATAGTTTACTTTTCTAAAATAAAATAAGGTGGAAAATTTTAATCAAGCTTAACGCTGAGACCCAGACCACGGAGCTCGTGGAGAAGCACGTTGAGTGACTCTGGAATGCCTGGAGTTGGCATATTGTCGCCCTTAACGATTGCCTCATAGCTCTTAGAACGGCCTGTAACATCGTCAGACTTAACGGTAAGAATCTCCTGAAGCACATGGCTGGCACCAAATGCCTCGATAGCCCATACCTCCATCTCACCGAAACGCTGACCACCAAACTGTGCTTTACCACCAAGAGGCTGCTGAGTGATTAGACTGTAAGGACCAATAGAACGTGCGTGCATCTTATCCTCTACCATATGACCAAGCTTGAGGAAGTATGTTACACCCACTGTTGCAGGCTGGTCGAAACGCTCGCCTGTCTCACCATCATAGAGGTGAGTAGAGCAGTAACGTGGCAGACCTGCCTTGTCAGTCCACTCGTTAAGATCGTCAAGTTTTGCACCGTCGAAGATAGGTGTAGCAAACTTAACACCGAGCTTCTTACCTGCAGCACCAAGTACAGCCTCGAATATCTGACCAAGGTTCATACGAGAAGGCACACCAAGTGGGTTGAGTACCAAATCTACAGGACGACCATCCTCAAGGAATGGCATATCCTCCTGACGAACCACCTTAGAAACGATACCCTTGTTACCGTGACGACCAGCAAGTTTATCACCTACACCAATCTTACGCTTCTTAGCAATGTATACCTTAGCCATCTGGAGAACACCTGATGGGAGTTCATCGCCGATGGTGATAGCAAACTTATGACGCTTGAGTTCTGCATCGAGGAGTTTATACTTGCGGATATAGTTACGGATTAGTTCCTTTATCATACCATCGGTATGCTCATCGCCAGTCCAACCTGCTGACTGCACACCGTCATACTCAAGGTTAGAGAGGATAGCAGCAGTAAACTTGCTACCCTTAGTGATAATTTCTGCACCTGTAGAGTCGCATACCCCCTGACATGTCTTGCCCTTAGTGAGGGTAAGGAGTTTGTCAACAAGAATCTCTTTGAGGTCATTACCCTTTGCTTCATATTCCTGATCAATCTTAGCAAGGGTGATCTTGTCCTGCTTCTTTGACTCACGAGTCTTAACAGCACGAGAGAAGAGTTTCTTATCAATTACCACACCAGAGAGTGATGGATTGGCCTTGAGTGAAGAGTCCTTAACGTCTCCTGCCTTATCGCCAAAGATAGCACGAAGAAGTTTCTCCTCTGGTGATGGATCGCTCTCACCCTTAGGTGAAATCTTACCTATCATAATATCACCAGGCTCCACACGAGCACCAATACGGATAATACCATTCTCGTCGAGGTCTTTTGTTGCCTCCTCTGATACGTTAGGAATATCAGCAGTAAGTTCCTCCATTCCTCGCTTGGTCTCACGTACTTCAAGTGAGTACTCGTCAACATGAACAGATGTGAGAACGTCATCACGTACTACACGCTCTGACAGCACAATAGCATCCTCATAGTTGTAACCCTTCCAAGGCATATAAGCTACAAGGAGGTTACGTCCCAGAGCAAGTTCTCCATTCTCAGTAGCATAACCTTCCGTGAGAATATCACCAGCCTTAACACGCTGACCCTTCTCACATATAGGACGTAGGTCTATGGTCATGTTCTGGTTCGTGCGACGGAACTTAGGTATGCGGTATTCCTTGATGGCTGGTTCGAAACTTACGAACTCCTCATCCTTAGTGCGGTCATAAAGAATACGGATGGTTGTTGCATCAACATACTCGATAACACCATTACCCTCAGCAGTAATCATGGTGCGAGAATCTTCACACACCTGCTTCTCAAGACCTGTACCTACGATAGGTGCATCATTGTGAAGCAATGGCACTGCCTGACGCATCATGTTACAACCCATCAAAGCACGGTGACCGTCATCATGCTCAAGGAATGGGATAAGTCCTGCTGATACAGAAGCTATCTGCTGTGGAGATACATCCATGAGGTCAACATCTGATGGTGGAACAACTGGAAAGTCAGCGTTCTCACGACACTTTACAACATCGCGGATGAATGAACCATCGTCATTGAGTGGAGCATTACCCTGACCTATTACGTGATCTTCTTCCTCCTCAGCAGTGAGATAAACAACATTATCGTTGTTAAGATCGGTTATTCCATTGTTTACCCTACGATAAGGTGTCTCAATGAAACCGAGGTCGTTTATCTGTGCATACATACAGAGTGAAGAGATCAAACCAATATTAGGTCCTTCAGGAGACTCAATAGGACAGAGACGACCATAGTGGGTATAGTGTACGTCACGCACCTCGAAACCAGCACGCTCACGTGACAAACCTCCAGGGCCAAGAGCTGAAAGACGACGTTTGTGAGTAACCTCAGCAAGTGGATTCGTCTGATCCATGAACTGTGACAATGGATTGGTACCGAAGAATGAGTTAATGACGCTCGAAATAGTCTTGGCATTGATAAGGTCGGTAGGAGTGAACACCTCATTATCGCGAACATTCATACGCTCACGTATGGTGCGACTCATACGCGACAGACCAATAGAGAATTGGTTGGCTAACTGTTCACCTACAGTACGAACACGACGGTTAGAAAGGTGGTCAATATCATCTACCGTAGCATTAGAGTTAATCAACTGGATAAGATGCTTGATAATCTCTATGATATCTTCCTTAGTGAGCACACGCACACTCATATCGGTATCAAGACCTAGCTTCTTATTGATACGATAACGACCTACCTCACCGAGGTCATAACGCTTGTCGGAGAAGAAAAGATTCTGTATTACCTCACGTGCACTTGCCTCATCAGCAGGGTCTGCATTACGCAACTGACGATAGATGTAGTACACAGCTTCCTTCTCTGAATTAGAGGTGTCCTTAGCAAGAGTATTGAAGATAATGCTAAACTTGGCAGCACTCTCCTCATCCTTATGCACTAGAATCGTTGACTGTTCGCTGTCAAGAATGTCCTGAATATTGTCGGCGGTAATCTCCGTTTCACGCTGCATGAGTATCTCATTACGCTCGATAGAAACTACTTCGCCCGTATCTTCGTCTACAAAATCTTCTGACCATGTCCTCATGATATGAGCAGCCAGACGACGACCGATAAGCTCCTTGAGGTTCTTCTTAGTAACCTTTACCTCCTCGGCAAGGTCGAAGATAGAGAGAATGTCCTTATCCTTCTCGAAACCGATGGCACGAAGCAGGGTGGTAACAGGCAACTTCTTCTTACGATCGATGTAAGCATACATCACATTGTTAATGTCAGTTGCAAACTCTATCCACGAACCCTTAAATGGAATTATACGCGCAGAGTAAAGCACTGATCCATTAGCATGGATACCCTGGCCGAAGAATACGCCTGGTGAACGGTGGAGCTGTGAAACTACAACACGCTCAGCACCATTTATAATAAAGGTGCCATTATCGGTCATGTAAGGAATCGTCCCGAGAAAAACATCAGAGATGATGGTCTCGAAATCAGTGTGATCCTCATCCGTACAATACAGCTTCATCTTGGCCTTCATCGGCACACTATATGTGAGCCCGCGCTCAAGGCACTCCTCAATAGTATAGCGTGGTGGATCAATGAAGTAGTCGAGGAACTCGAGTACAAAGTTATTACGCGTGTCTGTAATAGGGAAGTTCTCTGAGAATACCTTGTACAGACCGTCCTTCTTACGCTCCTCAGGTGGGGTGTCCAACTGAAGGAAGTCACGGAAAGACTTCAGCTGCACGTCAAGGAAATCCGGATATGGCATCGGACTCTTCACACGTGCGAAGTTAATTCTTTTTTCTGTAACTTTCTTTGACATTCTTTTTTGTATATGATGTATAATTTGTTTTCTACCTTAATAAATCTCTCTATGCTCTATTTCTCTCTTATCGATCCCTAATCTCTCTTAAAGTGACATAAAATGGTCAGGACCCACCTACTTGGAAGATCCCAACCATTTCTATAAATCTTTTTAAAAACTGTCTAGGAAAAACCTAAGCAATATTACTTAAGCTCAACCTTAGCACCAGCCTCTTCGATAGCCTTCTTAAGGTTCTCTGCCTCAGACTTAGACATACCTTCCTTGATAGTAGCAGGAGCACCATCAACGAGATCCTTTGCGTCCTTCAGTCCAAGACCACAAGCCTCCTTAACTGCCTTTACAACAGCAAGCTTGTTAGCACCAACTTCTGCGAGAACAACATCGAATGAGTCCTTCTCAGCAGCAGCCTCAGCAGCGCCACCAGCTGCAGGAGCAGCAGCAACTGCAACAGCTGCAGCAGCAGGCTCAATACCATACTCGTCCTTCAGGACCTGTGCGAGTTCATTTACTTCTTTTACTGTGAGGTTTACGAGTTCCTCAGCAATAGCTTTAATATCTGCCATTTTATTTAAAATTTTAAATTGTTTTGACTAAAAATTGTTAATTGTTTGTTTTTTACTCTGCACGCTCTCCCAATGTCTTGAGCAGACCGTGAATAGTACCAGCACTTGACTGAAGCCCTGAAACGACGTTCTTTGCTGGAGACTGAAGCAGTGCAACAACCTCAGCGATGAGTTCGTTCTTGCTCTTCAAAGCAGCAAGCTCACCAAGTTTATCTGCACCTACGAAGAAACTCTCCTCTGCATATGCAGCCTTAAGAGTTGGATTTACGTCCTTAAACTCCTTAAGGAGCTTTGCAGGTACGTTGGCAGTCTCACAGAACATGAGAGCAGTGTTTCCCTTCAATGTTCCATAGAGCTCTGAGTAATCCACCTCTGCAGCATCAAGAGCCTTGATAAGAAGCTTGTTCTTAACAACTACTGTCTTGATGTTATTCTGGAAAGCCTTACGACGCAGATTAGTAGTACCCTCAGCATTGAGACCTGTTACGTCAACAACATAAAAATGAGGATACTGCTTCAGCAGTTCGCCAAGTTCAGAGATAACGGTATCTTTTACTTCTTTTTTCATTTTACAAAACTTTTAGAGTTTTAATCGGCTGATTTAGGATCAATCTTGATACCCTTACTCATTGTGCTTGAAATAAAGATACTCTTGATGTATGTACCTTTTGCAGCAGCTGGCTTCAGTTTAATAACCGTGTTGATAAATTCCTTTACGTTGCCTGCAATTGCATCAGCACTCATAGAAACCTTACCAATAGAAGTGTGAATAATACCAGTCTTATCAACCTTGAAGTCGATCTTACCAGACTTAACTTCCTTAACAGCCTTAGCAACGTCCATAGTCACTGTGCCACTCTTTGGGTTAGGCATCAATCCACGAGGACCAAGGATACGGCCAATTGGACCAATCTTACCCATGCAAGAAGGCATCGTAATGATGACATCAACGTCTGTCCAACCACCTTTGATCTTCTCGATGTACTCGTCAAGACCAACATGGTCAGCGCCAGCCTCTTTTGCAGCAGCTTCCTGGTCAGGAGTAACGAGTGCAAGCACACGTGTTACCTTTCCTGTGCCATTTGGAAGAGACACAACACCACGAACCATCTGGTTTGCCTTACGAGGGTCAACACCCAAACGAACGTCAACGTCAACAGACGCATCAAACTTCGTTGTGGTAATTTCCTTCACAAGAGCCGCAGCCTCGTCAATGGTGTAAAGTTTGTTAGCCTCTACCTTATCAGCTACTGCTTTCTGATTTTTTGTAAGTTTACTCATTGTTTTTGAAGTTTTTTCGGTGCGAACGGTAAAATTTTTCATTACCTCCCGGAAATGTTAAATAAATCAGCGGATCTCTTTGTTACGAGATTTGCCACTACTTAAGCAGGAAAGTCACCCTTTACAGTGATACCCATGCTGCGAGCAGTACCAGCAATCTGCTTCATAGCAGACTCTACGGTAAAGCAGTTAAGATCCTTGAGTTTGTCCTCTGCAATAGTCTTAATCTGGTCCCATGTAACTTCAGCAACCTTGTTACGGTTAGGCGAAGCAGAACCTGACTTAACCTTTGCTATCTCCTTTAACTGAACAGCAGCAGGAGATGTCTTGATAACAAAATCAAAAGACTTGTCAGCATAATAAGTAATAACAACAGGGAGAACCTTACCAGCCTTATCCTGAGTACGTGCATTGAACTCCTTGCAGAAGCCCATAATGTTAATACCCTTAGAACCCAAAGCAGGTCCTACTGGAGGAGATGGATTGGCAGCACCGCCCTTAATCTGTAACTTGAGTTGTCCAGCAACTTCTTTAGCCATCTTTGTTGTTAATAATTAAATTGTGAATTTATATAGAAAGGGAGCTGACTGGAAGCATTATTTTGGGTCAACCCACGATTCTTCTTTATAATTGTTTCTTAACCTTCCTTCTCAACTTGCATAAAGTTTAGTTCCAAAGGGGTGTTTCTACCAAAGATTTTAACTATCACCTTAAGAGAACGCTTCTCATTGTTAATCTCTTCAATTACACCTGTAAATCCACTGAATGGACCATCTGTAACCTTTACCGTCTCGTTTATCATGTATGGTATATCCATCTCTTCAACGAGTTGTGTCTCTTCAGCAGCTCCTACCATACGGTTAATGTCTGATTGACGAACAGGAGTGGGATTATCAAGTCCTCCAAGGAATCCGAGGCAGTTAGGCATAAAACGCAACGTGTGTGCTGTATCACCTATCAACTCTGCTTCTATAAATAGGTATCCTGGAAGAGCTGTTTTCTCTTTTACTACACGCTTACCATTCTTCATAGCGGCATGTTTCTCCATAGGCAACAACACCTGTGAAACGTGCTTTGCCAACTCTGGATTGTGAGAACATTCTTTCTCTATATATTCCTTGAGTTTCGCCTCTTTACCGCTTACGGAACGCATAGCGTACCATTTCATACCTTTCTCTTGCATAGACGTGATTACCTTAAATTGATTAGTTTGGGTATATGACACTCATCACGAACCTGAATACTGAGTCCATGCAGAATACTACTATAGCTATAACGAGAGAAGCCGACAGCACTACCATTGCGGAGTGTGTCAGTTGCTGACGTGTAGGCCAAGTTGTCTTATGTGCGAGCTCCTCGTAGCAAGCTTTGCAATAATTAATAACCTTTTTCATAAAATATTTTATATTGGCACGGGAGGAAGGAATCGAACCCTCATTGACGGTTTTGGAGACCGCTTTCCTACCATTGAAAGACTCCCGTAAAAAGTTCCTGTAGCCCTGGGACTACAGGAACTGGGTTTTATCTGATTCTTATCTTTTCTAGAATCATTAGGCTACGAGAAGATTAATCCTCGAATACCTCTGTAATCTGACCAGAACCAACGGTACGACCACCCTCACGGATAGCGAAACGAAGACCTGCATTCAGAGCTACAGCGTAGATGAGCTCTACAGTGATCTCTACGTTATCACCAGGCATTACCATCTCAACTCCTTCTGGGAGAGTGATTTCACCTGTGCAGTCCATTGTACGGAGGTAGAACTGTGGACGATACTTGTTACCGAATGGTGTGTGACGACCACCCTCTTCCTTCTTCAGTACGTAGATTGAAGCCTTAAACTTCTTGAATGGCTTGATCTGACCTGGGTGGCAGAGTACCATACCACGCTTGATCTCGTTCTTGTCGATACCACGGAGCAGCAGACCTACGTTATCACCAGCCTGACCCTCATCAAGAATCTTGCGGAACATCTCAACGCCAGTTACAACTGACTTCTTGTCCTCACCAAGACCGAGCAGCTCAACCTCATCACCTACGTGGATAACACCAGTCTCGATACGACCAGTAGCAACAGTACCACGACCTGTAATTGAGAACACGTCCTCAACAGGCATCAGGAAGGGCTTGTCAGTTGCGCGAGGAGGCTCCTGAATCCAAGTATCGCAGGTATTCATCAGCTCCATCACCTTCTCTTCCCACTTCTCAACACCGTTCAAGGCACCGAGTGCAGAACCACGAATGATAGGAGTATCATCCTCGAATTCATACTGAGCGAGAATCTCCTGAACCTCCATCTCAACGAGCTCCAGCATCTCCTCATCCTCAACCATATCACACTTGTTCAGGAACACAACCAGACGGGGAACGTTCACCTGACGGGCGAGCAGGACGTGCTCACGAGTCTGAGGCATAGGACCGTCAGTTGCAGCTACAACGAGGATAGCACCATCCATCTGGGCAGCACCAGTTACCATGTTCTTCACATAGTC
>JAZLBU010000069.1:0-3890 GCA_045613845.1 Prevotella sp.
CAATATAATGGTACAGGCGAAGGCTGTGGGGGAAGTTTCAGATATCTGGGATATGCGTAGCATCATTGCCAACAGTCTTGAACTTTAGGCTTTCCATCCTACGGATAAGGAAGAGTGGGAGGCTGCTTACCAGCGATATCTAGGAATATTAAAGTTGAAGGAGACAGAAGAAGATAGAAGGAGTTAGAAGGAGATAAAAGACATTACAAAACCTAAAAGACTAAAACAATATGAGCAAACCATTAGTAGAAACAAAGGCAAGGGTAGGCGTATTCTCAATAGCATTAGGGGCATACCTACCACAGTTTCCAACCCTCGTTCCTGAATTTCAGGCACAGTATGAAGCTTTCAAAAAGACACTGCCCAGCACCGTAGAGATTATAGACGGAGGCATGGTGACCACCAAGGAACAATCACAGGCAGCAGGCGATAAATTCCGCGCTGCTGACGTTGACCTCGTCATTCTGCAGCTGCTCACCTATGCCACCTCTTATAATATGTTGCCTGCTGTTCGCGACCTCGACGTACCTGTCGTATTGGTTAACGTGCAGAAGAAGAAGGCACCAGATTATGCTAACACCGATATACCCACATGGCTCGGCGAACTCTATGCATGCGGTGCTGTGGGCGAAATGGTTGCCGACCTTGAGCGTGCTGGCAAGCGCCATGCCGTCATCACTGGAGTGGTGGAAGGTGGCGACCCACAGGTGCAGGCTGAAATAGAAGACTGGTGCAGAGCCGCTCAAGTGCGTCGTCGCTTCCGCGATACCAACATCGCACAGATAGGTCGTCCTTATCCTGGTATGATGGACCTCTACATTGACGAGACCAACCTCTACCATCGCATGTGGCTCTATACCAAGCAGTTCGATTGGGAAAAGATGTGGGCTATCGCCGATAATATCACTGACGAGGCTGCTATCCGTGCTAAGGCAGAGGACATTCTTGCCACCTTCGACATAGAGGATGGAGGCACCGTAGAGAAGGTGTGGGATATGGCACGCTATGTAGTAGCTTTCGAACAATGGGTGAAGGATGAGCAACTCGGACTCATCGCCTCACACTATGATGGTTTCGCACAGGGTGTAGCAGGCAAACTCGACTCTATGCTCATACCTGCCTTCTCTATGCTCATAAAGCAGCATACAGCATGTGCCGTAGAGGGCGATATGAAGGTTGCTATGGCCATGTCAATCCTCAAGACCATCAGTGGTACTGGCACACTGTCAGAGATGTATTCCATCGATTTCAACGAGGATATCTGCATCATAGGCCATTCTGGCTCAGGCGACTTCGACATCTCGCAGGCTAAGAAACCTACGATGAAGATAGTCCCAGTGTTCCACGGCAAGAGTGGTGGTGGCTATCTCACGCAGTTCTATCCTCCTACGGGCGATGTAACCTATCTGGGTATCACGCAGGACAAGAACGGCGTATTTAAGTTTGTCGTTGCTGAGGGCGTCAACGAGGATGGACCTATCTTCACCTTTGGCGACACCAATATGCGCACACGCTTCTCTATCGGAGCCCGCGAGTTCTGCAATCGTTGGAGCGAGGCTGGTCCTACCCACCACATGGCAGCTGCAGTAGGTCGTCACATCGACACCATACTCAAGGTTGCAAAGATTTTTAATGTTGAAGTAGATATCGTTTGTCGTTAGTCGCAATAACGATATTTCGCAATAACGTAATAACGATATAACGAAAAGAAATGGCAAACAACAGTTCTTTGAAGAGCACCATCGCAGTGTCTCTCAATAATTATCTCGACGCAGGTGCCATCGTGGCAGGCGCCAGTGGTGTTACCCTGTGGCAAAACTATCTTGGACTGAGTGAGATGCATCTGGGATGGCTCAATGCCCTCAGTGCCAATGCACTTGGAGCTGCTATCGGTGCCATCATCGGTGGATTCCTTGCCGACAGGTTTGGTCGCAAGTTTATCTTCACATATAACCTGTTGGTATATATGACAGGTGTGCTCATCATTATGCTCAGTTGCAATTTCCCTATGCTTCTGTGTGGATTCCTCGTTACAGGCATCTCTGTGGGCATCGGCGTGCCAGCCTCATGGACATATATCTCTGAGAGCTCTGAAGTAAACAATCGCGGTCGCAATATCTGTATCTCGCAGATGTCGTGGGGCATCGGACCTATGGTCATACTCTTCTTCGGCATGCTCTTCGCACCAGGTGGTGCATGGTACGGTCCTGTGGAGAGTTTGGCAGGCCTGTTCCTTGGTGCTGATGCTTCAGAAGAGGCGGTCAGGGTGTTCAGTTCCCGTGTGGTATTCCTCACACTGTTCATCGTAGCTTTCATAGCATGGAACCTGCAACGCCAACTTGAGGAGAGTGCCGAGTTTACTGCTAACAAGGCGAAGGATAAGAGCAGCATTATGGATAATATCAAACTGCTATTCACCAATAAGACAGCCGTGAAAACCGTAGCATTCCTTGCCGCTATATACCTCACGTGGAATCTTGTGGCATCTGTGATGGGATTCTTTATGCCGCATATCTATGAAACTGCCGGAGGACTCGACAACGAACAGGCTAATATGCTAAGTTGCATCAGCTGGGTATTCGTGGTTGTGACAACGTTTATTATCTCGTTCTTTGTTGACAAGGTGACGCACCGCTTCTTCTATATCTTTGGATTAGTGGCGGCATTGACGGCATGGCTACTCATCATCGGTGGCGGTGTGCAGACTATTGGCGGAATATGGCTCTTCACCATACTATGGGGCATAAATAACGGCTCTTCCGTACAGGTGTTCTATGCCCTGTGGGGCTCTGAACTCTTCCCTGCCAAGTTCCGTGCTGGCGCTCAGGGTTTCATGTTCTTCCTCGTACGTGGACTCTCAGCACTGTGGGGATTGATCTTCACCTTTATATATGGTGAGAATGGTGAAGGTTTCACCCTTGCAGCTTACTGCATGGTTGCACTGCTCCTAATTTCTCTCATCGTGGGTCTTATTGGCATGCCTAACACTCGTGGACGTTCTCTCGATGATATCGTCAAAGAACGTTACGGTGAGGGGTACTAGTTTAAAGTTTAAAGTTTAGAGTTTAAAGTTATCGTAGCAACGAAGTTGCGTATCGTAGTCGCTTTAGCGACGTATCGTAGCGAAGCGTATCGTACGAAGTTTTTTAAAACGAGTTTATTATGAAAAGTATTTTAGAAGGTCGTCCTACACTGAAGGACGTAGTATATCAGATAGCTGAAGTGACAGGCTATCTCTGGCAAAAAGGCTGGGCAGAACGCAATGGCGGCAACATCACCGTCAATGTCACAGAGTTTATGGACGATGAGTGCAAGGCATTGCCAGCGCTGATGCCAGCACGTCAGATAGGTATGACTCTGCCTCATCTGAAGGGTAAGTGTTTCTTCTGCAAAGGTAATGGCAAGCGCATGCGCGACCTTGCTCGTGAGCCCATGCAAAATGGTTCTATCATACGCATCTGCGATGATTGCGCTTCGTATGAGATTATAGCCGATAACCCAGTAGCTCCTACCTCGGAGTTGCCCACACACCTTGCTTTGCAGAATTACCTGCTCGAAACAGGTTCTTGCTATAAGGCAACACTGCATACTCACCCCATCGAACTCGTAGCCATGAGCCATATTCAGCGCTTCCTAAAGGGTGATGAGATGACTCGCGTATTGTGGTCTATGATTCCTGAGACACTCGCCTTTGCGCCACTCGGCATCGGCATCGTGCCTTACGCATTGCCATCATCAGTGGAACTGGCACAGGCTACACTCGAACAGATAAAGACTCACGACGTAGTGCTATGGGAAAAGCATGGCACTGTAGCAGTAGGCAAGGACATTATGGATGCCTTCGACCAGACCGATGTGCTCTGCAAAGCAGCCAACATCTATATGTGTGC
>JAZLBU010000070.1:0-37129 GCA_045613845.1 Prevotella sp.
AGATGGTGCCGTCAGGGTTGAATATATCGATTATCTCCAGGTTGTGAGTCTTGCCCAGTGCATAGTCGTATACGTCATGAGCAGGAGTAACCTTCAAGCAACCAGTACCAAACTCGATGTCAACATAGCGGTCTTCTATCACAGGGATAACGCGGTTTACCAGCGGAACAATCACCTTGTGACCCTTCAGCCACTGGTTCTTCACGTCCTTAGGGTTTATGCACATAGCCGTATCGCCCATGATGGTCTCAGGACGTGTGGTAGCCACAACGGCATAATAGCCCTTCTCGTCCTTGTGAAACACCTCGCCCTCAGCGCCAGTCAGCTTAACAGGGTTCGTGTCAGCATCAGCTACGTAATACTTCAGGTGATAGAGCTTAGACTTCTCTTCTCTGTATATCACCTCCTCGGTAGAGAGCACCGTCTGAGCCTTTGGGTCCCAGTTCACCATGCGCAGACCTCTGTATATGTAGCCCTTGTTGTAAAGGTCGAGGAACACCTTCATAACTGACTCTGAACGCTTCTCGTCCATAGTGAAGGCTGTGCGGTCCCAGTCGCATGAAGCACCCAGTTTACGGAGCTGCTTCAGTATTATGCCACCATGCTCGTTGGTCCACTCCCAAGCGTGCTCCAAGAACTGCTCTCTCGTCAGGTCACGCTTTTTGATGCCCTGCTGAGCCAGTTTGTTTACCACCTTAGCCTCAGTAGCAATAGAGGCGTGGTCGGTGCCAGGCACCCAACAAGCATTCTTGCCATCCAGACGAGCCTTACGAATGAGGATATCCTGAATGGTGTTGTTGAGCATGTGGCCCATGTGTAACACACCAGTCACGTTTGGAGGAGGAATAACTATAGTGTAAGGTTCTCTGCCGTCAGGCTTACTTGCGAACATCTTGTGGTCTGTCCAGTACTTATACCATTTGTTTTCAACCTCCTGTGGGGAGTATTTGCTTGCTAATTCCATGCGTTCCTTTTATAAAATTACGAATTTAGATGCAAAGGTACAAAAAAAGTTCCAAAGAGCAAAATATCACTCATTGTTTTTACTACATTTTTCAATTTGTCAGCAAAATAGCGATTTTTCTGACAAAATGCTTTTTTCTGAATGCCTGAGAATCGAGAATTTGCGAGCGAGTGGGAAGTTGGCTTCAAATTCGCGAATCTCGCGATTTTTGTAAAGCGCTGATTGTTAGAGGGTTGAAAAATGGGGTGGTTTTACGTCTGTAGTTTTGGTGTGGTAATCTGTGAATAGTGGTCGGATTTTAGGTTGCAGAAGCATTACTTCTAGATGCAGAGGCAATGCTTCTAGATGCAGAGGCAATGCTTCTGCATGCGGAAACTTAGCATCCGCAGATTTTTGCTTAGAAATGGCGCTTAGAACACTCTAGATTGGATTTTGAAGAGAGGCGTTTTTGTAAACCAAAGTGTAAGAAAAATGGGGCAGGTATTAGCAATGTGTTTAGCGAATTGTGCTTTTGTCCCGTGAAAAAATAGGCAAAAATTTGGAGGAATGAAATTTTTGTATTACCTTTGCACTCGCATTTGAAAAAATCAGGTGTCGGTTTGGTACCAAAACTACCTCAAAAGGAAGGTTGGGTGAGTGGCTGAAACCACCAGTTTGCTAAACTGACGTACGGGTTACCGTACCGGGGGTTCGAATCCCCCACCTTCCGCACTTGGGTGTTTCAAATTGCTATGGTGGGTTCATCTAGTGGCCTAGGATACCGGCCTCTCACGCCGGGTACACGGGTTCGACTCCCGTACCCACTACAAAATTAACGTTAACGTTAACGCTAACGGGAACTATAAAACATAACACATGAACTGGTGGGTTCATCTAGTGGCCTAGGATACCGGCCTCTCACGCCGGGTACACGGGTTCGACTCCCGTACCCACTACAATGTGACGAAGTAAACAGGGCGATGTTCAATAAGGTTGAGCGTCGCCCCTTTTGTTTAATAAGAAAGGCGAAAAATAAGATATGTTTAGACGACTGTTTGCCATATTGTTGTGCATATCCGCTTGCATCGTGGGGGTGAAAGCCCAGATGAAGTGGAACTCGGTGTATCAGGCATACATAGACCAATATAAAGACCTCGCCATAGAGCAGATGATAGAGCATAACATTCCAGCTTCCATCACTCTGGCTCAGGGACTGCTGGAGAGTGGTGCCGGCCGAAGCACTATGGTCACTCAGGGCAACAACCACTTTGGCATAAAGTGCCATAATGAGTGGACTGGTCCTACGATGTATAAGGACGACGATGCAGCAAACGAGTGTTTCAGGGTTTACAAGCATGCCAGAGAGAGTTATGAGGATCACAGCAAGTTTTTGAAGCGACCCAGATACAGTTCATTGTTCTCTTATCAGCGCACAGACTATAAATCATGGGCTCATGGACTGAAGAGGTGTGGCTATGCCACCAACCCCGCTTATGCCCAGCAGTTGATTGGCATAATAGAGCTCTACAACCTGAGTCAATATGACAGGGCTACGAAGTATGACAAGTACATAGCCAACCATGTGGGCTCGAATGTCAGCAGGGGTGCTATAGGTCATCAGATATTCTACTTCAACGACAATTACTACGTAAAAGCAAGGCAAGGCGACACGTTCAAGAGTATTGGTAAGGAACTAGACGTAAGTTACAGGAAACTAGCCAAATATAACGAGCGTGATAAGCGTGACGCATTGCATGAGGGAGATATAATCTACCTGATGAAGAAGAAGACCAAAGCGCCTAAGGAATACAAATACCGACCCCATGTTGTGAAGGCTGGTGAGAGTATGTATGACATAGCCCAGATGTATGGCATCAGACTGAAAAACCTCTATAAGCGAAATGGCTTGTCACCAGACTTTGTTCCACAGGTGGGCGATGTGCTGAGGGTAAGGTAACGGGAACCTTTGCTCCGAGCTTGCTCGCCTGAGCACCTACTGGAGCGCAAGAACCTTTGAACTTTTGAACTTTTGAACAAAACATACAACATAGGACTTGACCTGGGAGGCACCAATAGTGTCTTCGGCATAGTGGATGCTGAGGGTCGCATAGTGTGCAAAACCTCGATAAAGACACAGGATTATGCTTCGGCAGAGGATTTTGTGGAGGACGCTGTGAAAGCCCTCTCCCTTATTATAAATAAGGTGGGAGGCATTCAGACGATAAAGTCGATGGGCATAGGAGCGCCAAATGGCAATATCATAACAGGTTGCATAGAGTTTGCCCCCAACATAGCATGGGCACACGAGGGCAGAGTGCCATTGGTGAAGATGTTTGAAGACAGGTTGGGCATACCAGTTACTATGACCAATGACGCCAACGCAGCTGCGGTGGGCGAGAAGGCATTCGGAGTGGCAAGGGATATGAACGACTTTATAGTGATAACCCTTGGCACAGGAGTGGGCTCAGGCATATTCTGTAATGGTAAACTGGTGTATGGAGCAGACGGCAATGCAGGCGAACTGGGTCACCTAACCATAAGACGAGGAGGGCGACTCTGCGGATGCGGAAAGAAAGGTTGTCTGGAGACATACTGCTCAGCCACAGGCATAGCTCGTTCGGCAAAGGAGAAGATGGGCAAAGACCTCACATCCTACGAGGTAGCCCAATCAGCTGAGAATGGCGATGCTATAGCCAAGGAGATATTCAGCGAAGCAGGCAGAATGCTTGGCGAGGCATGTGCTGAGATGATGCTGTTCTCTTCGCCCGAAGCCTTCATCTTCTTTGGTGGTTTGGCTAATGCAGGCGAACTGCTCTTTGCTTCTATCAGAGAGTCGTTTGAAGAGAATGTGATGCCCTGTTTTAAGGGAAAGGCTAAGTTTCTGCAGTCCTGCCTTCAGGGTGGAGACGCAGCAATACTTGGAGCAGCGAGTTTAATGAAGAATTAAGGATGAAGAATGGATTATTCAGAAGACATAAAAGCAGCAGTTGAGGTGATGAAGAAGGGTGGGGTGATACTTTATCCTACAGACACCGTATGGGGCATAGGATGCGATGCTACGAATGCTGAGGCTGTAGCCAAAATATACCAGATAAAGCAAAGAGAAGAGTCAAAGGCTATGATATGTCTGGTTGACTCCGAGAACAGAATACAGAGATATGTGAGAGATGTGCCAGAAGTAGCTTGGGACGTGATGACCCTTGCCACCAAACCCACCACCGTGATACTCGACGGAGCGAATGGTTTGGCACCAAACCTCATAGCCGAAGACGGTAGCATAGCCATGAGAATAACCCAAGAGGAATTCTCTAAGCAGTTGTGCTTCAGAATGCAGCGTCCGATAGTTTCCACCAGTGCCAATATCAGCGGCAAACCAGCAGCACAGAACTATCGCGACATAGACGAAGAGATACTGAATGCGGTAGATTACGTATGTAAGTCGAGACGCAACGAACATAAGCCCCACCAGCCCTCGTCAATAATAAGGCTGAGGAAAGACGGGGAAGTGACGATAATTAGATAGCTCACAGTTGATAGTTCATAATTCAGAGTTGGTATTAGAAAAGTACATAAGGTTAGCTAAGCGCATGTTAAACTCAGGATGGTTTGACGATGTGCTGACTTGGCGCAAGAAACACCTGTCTGACAGGCAGTTTACCCTTGTGCTGGCATTCCTTGTGGGCATTTTCGCGGCTCTGGCTGCCTTTGTGCTTCATGGACTGATACATGTAATACAACACTTGCTCACCCAAGAGATGGAACTCACCAGTTTCAACTGGCTATTCCTCATACTCCCTGTGGTGGGTATATGGCTGACTATGCTCTTTGTGCGCTATGTGGTGAGGGATAATATCTCGCATGGTATCACAAGAATTCTCTATGCCATAAGTTCTAAGAAAAGTAGATTGGCTGGTCACAACTGTTGGTCGTCTGTGGTGGCTTCGGCCATTACCATCGGCTTTGGTGGTTCGGTGGGTGCTGAGGCTCCTATTGTGCTCACAGGTTCGGCTATAGCAAGTAATCTGGGACAGAAGTTCCGCATGAATAACAAGACACTCATGTTGCTCGTGGGATGTGGTGCAGCTGCTGCCATAGCTGGTATCTTCAAGGCTCCGATAGCTGGATTGGTGTTCACCATCGAGGTGCTGATGATTGACCTCACTATGGCGAGCATTTCACCTATACTCATAGCCAGCGTGACGGCAACCTGTTTCACCTATGTCTTGGTGGGCGACGACCAGTTGTTCACCTTCCACACTCTGCATCCGTGGGTGGTGGAGAGAGTGCCTGCCAACATAACCTTGGGATTGTTCTGCGGACTGGTGTCGCTATACTTTATCCGCATGATGAACGCCTGCGAGGGAATGTTTGCCAAGATGAACAGTCGCTACGCAAAACTTGCCGTCGGAGGATTGATTCTTAGTACGCTGATATTCCTTTTCCCATCCCTGTATGGTGAGGGCTACACCTCTATAAATATATTGCTCGACGGTTCGCCGGATGCCGATTGGAACAAGCTGATGGAGAAATCCATGTTCTATGGCAAGGGCGAGATGATACTGCTTATATATGTGGGGTGCGTAATACTGACCAAGTGTTTCGCTACGGCCAGCACCAATGGTGGAGGCGGTTGTGGTGGTACCTTTGCTCCTTCACTCTTTATCGGCGCCTTCGCTGGTTTCCTGTTCTCAAGGTTGTGGAATATGTACAGCGGAGGAGTGTATTTCCCAGAGGAAAACGCAGCTTTGTTGGGAATGGCTGGTGTTATGTCGGGTGTGATGCATGCTCCATTGACGGGTGTGTTCCTTATTGCCGAACTAACAGCAGGCTACGACCTCTTTATGCCTCTGATGATAGTTAGTGTATGTGCTTATCTCACCATTCTTGCTTTCGAGCCTCACAGCATCTATGGTATGCGATTGGCAAGACAAGGCAAACTTATCACACACCATACAGACAAGAGTGTGCTGACACTGATGACGCTCGACTCTGTGATAGACAAGAATTTCACTCCTGTAGATAAGGATATGGAACTGGTTCAGTTGGTTCATGCCCTGAGCAACAGCCATTCAGATGTGTTGCCTGTGCTTGACCCAGCTGGCAACATACTCGGTGAGATAAATCTGCAGAAGATACGTCATATAGTGTTCCGTACAGAGTTGTATCACCGCTTCCGCGTTAGTCAGCTGATGGAAGAGGTACGCACAACAGTACGTCTGGGCGACCCAATGGAGGATGTGATGGCTGCATTCGAGAAGAATAATGTGCAGCATATTCCTGTGCTGGATAAGGACGGACACTTGTTTGGCTACATATCAAAAGCCCACCTCTATAGCCAATACAGACAGATGGTGGCTGATATGAGTAATGATTAGGTTCAAAGTTCAAAGGCTAAAAAATTATGAGGAAGAAAGATTTGAGAATAGTGTTTATGGGCACACCGGAGTTTGCGGTAGGCACTTTGCAGTCTCTCGTTGAGGGAGGCTATAACGTGGTAGCAGTAGTTACCCAACCCGACAAACCTTTTGGCAGACATGCTTCGGTATTACGTGCGCCAGAGGTGAAAGTGTATGCTCAAGAGCATAATATACCCGTTCTTCAGCCTGAAAAGATGAAGGATCCGGACTTTGTGGAGCAGTTGCGCTCATATAATGCCGACCTGCAGGTGGTGGTGGCTTTCCGCATGTTGCCTGAGGTGGTGTGGGCTATGCCTCGCTTTGGTACCTTTAATGTGCATGCTGCTTTGTTGCCACAATATCGTGGAGCTGCACCAATTAACTGGGCTATAATAAATGGTGAGACGACTACGGGTGTGACCACATTCTTTCTTGACCACGATATAGACACAGGACGCATAATAATGCAGAAATCGTTTGATATTCCTCAGGATGCAGACGTGGAGTATGTCTATGACGGACTGATGACACTTGGCGCTCAGGCTGCCATAGAGACAGTGGATAAGATAATAGAGAATGATGGAGTGGTGGAGAGTCTGCCTCAAGAGGAGATGATGAATGTTGGAGAGGAACTGAAGAGTGCGCCAAAGATATTCAAGGAAACTTGTGAGATAGACTGGACCAAGACGGCAAAACAAACTCATGACTTTGTTCGTGGACTGTCACCTGTTCCGGGTTCTCATGGCAAGATTATTCTGCCAAACGGCTCAGAGACAGAGGTGAAGATATACAAGACCGCGATGACAGAGGTAAAGGTGGCTGATGTAGCGCCAGATAGTGCTGAGGCTATTAAGCCAGGCGTGGTGGTTCGCGATAAGAAACACCTCTATGTGGCTTGTGGCGATGCCCTGCTTGAGGTACTGTCCTTACAGCCAAACGGCAAGAAACGTATGGATGCTATTTCCTTCCTAAACGGCTTGCGTTGATATTTGTCAACCGAAAAGAGGTGTGTTTGTTAATAAACGCTAAAATAGAGAAAACTTTCAACTTTCAACTTTCAACTTTCAACTTTTATTACTACCTTTGCATTCGCATTTAGAGAAATGCACTTTTTTAATGCTTTTCATAAGACATTAGAAAGGGTTGAAATGCGGAAATAGCTCAGTTGGTAGAGCACAACCTTGCCAAGGTTGGGGTCGCGGGTCCGAGTCCCGTTTTCCGCTCTTATATATTGGAACAACAAGAAGTGACGCGTTGATTGCTCTGGACTCTAATTCCTTGCAACGACAACAATTTGCCCAGGTGGCGGAATTGGTAGACGCGCACGTTTCAGGTGCGTGTGCCGCAAGGCGTGCAGGTTCGAGTCCTGTTCTGGGCACAAAGGTTATTACCCCCACTGTTACTTCTTGAATAGTAAAACGAAGTCGGAGAGGTGGCGGAATTGGTAGACGCGCTACTTTGAGGGGGTAGTGTCAATTGCGACGTGGGAGTTCGAGTCTCCTCCTCTTCACTTTTTTTTGCTGGATTTGCTCAGTATTTTTGCTGAGTCATTTCCACTTGCGGAAATAGCTCAGTTGGTAGAGCACAACCTTGCCAAGGTTGGGGTCGCGGGTCCGAGTCCCGTTTTCCGCTCTACTAATGTTCCGCATTCGTTTACAGAGCAGTTGTTACTGCTCTATTTTTGTTTTTACGCAATACGGTTTTACTACTAAACGATTTTCTTTTTCAAAAAGATTAACTACAAGCTAATATGAATTATTATCTTCGTTACTTTGATGACGAAACCTTGGTTCACGACATTAATGACGCAATAGGTTTTCTTGCGTCAATATCTGAGATTGACATGACTCCTGAACTGGAGGCCGACATACGTGAATATGCTGATAGCGATGTGCTTTATCCTAAGAGATATAAGGTTCGCCCACGCGTGTACTTTATTATAATAAAGACAGAGGCGGAAACCATGCAGGACTTTAAGGACAAGAAGGCCTTGCGTCGTGATATAGCGCCTGTGGCTAAAGTGCCGGAGCAGAACCGACTGTTGGAAGAAAGGCATGGGTGGTATGAAGGACATTTTGAATTTAAGCGTGTGGTGGTCAATCACCTTGGCAAATGTGAATATCGTGACACAACCTTCGTGGCACAGTGCATAGCCGACTCTCCACTGGATTGCTACAACCGTATAGTGGATCATCTCAGGGGTAGGGTTGATGAACGCTCTCAGTTCCCTTCTGCTAAGGGTAAGAACTTCAATTATAAATTCCTCGGTTTGGAAAAAACTGCTGAGGCATAGTTCCAGTTAACGTTCTCGTTATAAATATGAATAAGGTAATGTTGATTGGCAATGTTGGTACAGAGCCTGAAGTAAGATATTTTGAAGCTGATAGTTGTGTGGCACGTGTGCGCTTGGCTACAACAGAGAAAGGCTATGTGTTACAAAATGGTACTCGTGTGCCCGACCGAACAGACTGGCACAACCTAGTATTCTATCGCAAACTCGCTAAGGTGGTGGAGCAATACGTGCATAAGGGTGACAAACTCTATGTGGATGGACGTTTGCAATACTCTCAGTATGACGATAAGCGAGGCGTTCAACGCACAGCTACAGAGATAATAGTTGATAATATGGAGATGCTTACCCCTAAGTCCGTATCACAGGCAGGTGGGGCTCAGCCTGTTTCTTCTGTTCAACCTGCACAACAGCAACCTCAACAACCTGATAATACCACAGCCCCTGACGATTCTGTAGTTCCATTCTAATGTACCAATTGGCAATCATACTCAGTCAAGTGTCTATCAATTCACCTACGTTGTCGGTGGTATTGTGTCTTGTCCTTGCCGTAATATTATTGGGCATATCAGGTTTTGCCAGTAGTTCTGAGATAGCCTTCTTCAGTCTTACGCCACAGGACCTTGCCCAGCTTGATGAGGACAGAGAGCGTGACCGTAAAATCATAGAACTGCGTAAGGATTCAGAGCGTACACTCGCTACTATTCTTATTACAAATAACTTCGTCAACGTAACCATCATCATGTTGCTCAACTATGCTATTGCTCAGTTGGTCAACTTCGGTAGTCTGTATTGGTTACAGTTCCTTTGTATAACGGTAATCCTTACTTTTCTTCTTCTGCTTTTTGGTGAGATAATACCTAAGGTATATTCACGCGTTTCTCCCCTGAAGTTCTGTCGTAGGATAGTTGGGGGCGTGTTGTTTGCCCGTCAGTTGTTCTGGCCTATTGAGACGATATTGTTGAGTTCCAGTTTTATAGCTGAGAAATTCGTTCAACGCAAGAATCATGTGCTTAGTATGGACGAATTGGAACAGGCTCTGGAACTTACCGATAAGGAGGATATCAAGGAAGAGAAGGAGATACTTGAGGGCATTATACGTTTTAGTGACGAGATGGCCCGCGAGATTATGACCAGCCGTCAAGATATTGTATGCATAGACATCCGCACCTCTTTCAAAGATGTGCTTAAGTGTATTGTTGACAACAACTATAGCCGTATTCCTGTTTATCAGGACAATGTAGACAATATTCGCGGCATACTGTATATCAAGGATATACTAACCTATATTGACAAACCATCAAACTTCCGTTGGCAGAGTCTTATTCGTCAGGCTTATTTCGTGCCTGAAACAAAGAAGATTGATGATCTGCTCCACGAGTTTCAGACCAATAAGGTTCACATTGCCATAGTGGTTGACGAGTTTGGTGGCACCAGTGGCATCATAACCCTTGAGGATATTCTGGAGGAGATAGTAGGCGAGATTAGTGATGAGTACGATGACGATGAGCAAACCTACACAAAACTCTCTGACGATACATATATTTTTGAGGGAAAGACTAAACTAGTTGACTTCTGTAGGATAATAGATTTGGACGACGATTTCTTTGATGACTCGCTTGATGCCGACACTCTTGCTGGTCTGATGCTTGAGCTCAAAGGCGACTTCCCTAAGATTCATGAAAAGTTTACTTATAACGACCTTTCTTTCGAGATTCTGAAGAAGGAACAACGCCGAATTTCAAGAGTTAAGGTTGTTATAAATAATGCTAAAAAGAAATAACGCCCTACAATAATTCGCTGTTTTTTATGTACTTTTGCAGCGATAATAAGTATTGTAAGGATGAAAATAAGACAATTTTGTTTTGCATTCCTGCCCCTTTTTGCAGCATCAGTTATGCTTCAGGCAAAGACATGGACACTGGAGGAATGTATTCAGTATGCAATGGATAACAATATCACATTGCAGAAGGCAGGACTTACCCGCCAAACTAATGAGGAAACCCTAAAGGCGTCAAAGGCGCAACTCTTTCCATCTCTCACTTTTTCTACAGCTCAGAACGCTGCTTACAACCCTTGGCGTGCCAGCAATTCATCAACCGTTATGGGGACAGAGGTGGAGCAAACCTCCAAGACGACTTCTTATAATGGCTCTTATAAAGTCGCTGCTAAGTGGACAGTATGGAACGGAAACCGCAATCACAATACCGTAAAGCAGAATAGCATACTAGAGCAGTCGGCTGAGCAGGATAGTATAGTGTCAGCACGCAATATAGAGGAGCAAATTGCCAAACTCTACATTCAGATACTCTACTCCAAAGAGGCTGTAAAAGTAGCAGAAGAAACTTTGGAGGCTGCTAAGGTCAACGAAAATCGAGGAATGGAGATGGTTGACGTAGGTAGTATGAGTAAAGCAGAATGCTCTCAACTTACTGCTACCAGGGCACAGGATGAATATAACGTGGTGAAAGCCGAGGGAGATGTGCTGAACTTTAAGCGCCAGTTGAGGGCTTTGTTGCAGATTGTTGACGAAGAAGAATTTGACGTGGCTCCAAGTAAGGCTACCGACGATATGGCACTTCAACAGATACCTTCGCTTAGTGCGGTATTTGAAGAAGCGCGTCGTAATCGTCCCGAGATAAAGAAGGCACAGCTTTCTGTGGCTAATGCAGAGCTGCAACAGAAAATAGGAAAGGCTCAGCGTTATCCAACTGTTTCATTTGAGGGTTCAGTGGGTACTACTAATAGCTCACTCAGTAAGAATGCATGGGGCGACCAGATAAGGTCTAACTTTAACGTAGGTGGAGGTATTACCGTTAGCGTACCTATTTTTGATCAGCGTGCTTCACGAACGGCAATCAATAAGGCCAATATCCAGCGCCAAACAGCTCTGCTCGACATTCTCGATAAGGAGACGGCTCTTCACAGCACTATAGAAACCTATTGGATTGATGCTACCAACTACCAGAGCCAGTTTAAGGCTGCGAGAGTGAGCAGTTCGGCTGCACAGGATTCATATGACCTTCTATCAGAACAATTTGCCTTGGGTCTGAAGAATGTGGTGGAGTTGCAGGACGGCAAGACACGCCTTCTCACAGCTCGTCAGAACGAGTTGCAGGCAAAATATACCACCATTCTAGCCCTCCAGATGTTGGAGTTTTATCAGAAAAAAGCAGAATAACGCATATATATAAATTAGGAGAAAAATCATTTCAATATGAAGAACAAAAAGACATACATCATTATCGCCTCAGTAGCAGTATTGGCTCTCGTGACTTATTTTATTTTTGGTGGAGAAAAGCAGGCAGGCGTCACCTATGGTACTGCCGAAGTGAAGGTTGGTGACATTACAAATAGCGTGACAGCCACAGGTACCATTGAACCCGTAACCAGTGTTACAGTTGGTACTCAGGTGTCTGGTATCGTAGCCCATCTCTATGTTGATTATAATAGTGTAGTAAAGAAGGGACAAGTGATAGCTGAACTCGACAAGACTAACCTCTTGTCTGAACTCGCTAGTGCTAAGGCTAACCTCTCTTCAGCTCAGAGCAACCTGTCTTATCAGAAGTCTAATTTTAATAGATACCAGACACTGTTCTCCAAGGGGCTCATATCCGCTAATGATTTTGAACAGGCTCGCCTATCCTACGAACAGGCTCAACAACAGGTGCACACAGCTCGTGAGAGTGTCAATAAGGCAAATACTAACTTAGGTTACGCCACCATCACTTCGCCTATCGATGGTGTGGTGCTATCTAAGAGTGTCGAGGAGGGACAGACCGTGGCAGCTTCGTTTAATACTCCAGAACTCTTCACTATAGCTCAAGATCTCACTAACATGCAAGTGATTGCTGATATAGATGAGGCTGACATAGGTGAGGTAAAGGAAGGCCAGCGTGTGTCTTTTACTGTTGATGCTTACCCAGAGGATGTGTTCTCAGGTGTGGTAAAACAGGTACGTCAAGAGGCTACCACCGAGTCTAATGTGGTAACCTATCAAGTAGTGATTTCTGCCCCTAATGCCAATCTCAAACTGAAGCCGGGACTTACAGCCAACGTCACCATCTTTACCCAGGAGGTGAAGAATGTGCTCTCTGTGTCAAGTAAGGCACTTAAGTTCACTCCTAACGAGAAAATGCTTTCCAAGGAGCAGTCTATTCAGGATATTCAGGCAGAGCATAAGGTGTGGACGCTTGAGGATGGTGTATTCAAGGCACATAAGGTGGAGATAGGACTCTCCAATGGCATAACCACAGAGGTGACCTCTGGTCTCAAGGCAGGTCAAAAGGTTATAACTGAGTTTCAGATAGGTGGCGACGAGGAACCTGCAGAGAGCACTCAAAACAATAATCCGTTTATGCCGAAGAGACCTTCAAGCAAGAAGAACTCCCAAAGTGGAAAATAATTAAGAACGAAGATGGAAGAAACACGAAAAGTAGTTATAGAGTTGCAGAACGTGCGTCGCGAGTTCAAGGTAGGCTCTGAGGTTGTCAAGGCTTTACGTGGTGTGTCGTTCAAGATTCACGAGGGAGAATTCGTTACCATCATGGGTACCTCAGGCTCAGGCAAATCTACATTGCTCAATCAGTTGGGATGTCTCGACACGCCTACTTCAGGTGAGTACTATCTTGATGGTGTTAGCGTGCGCACTATGACCAAGAACCAACGTGCTCGTCTGCGCAATCGCAAGATAGGTTTCGTATTTCAGAACTATAACCTTCTTCCCAAAACCACATCAATAGAGAATGTGGAGCTGCCTTTGATGTATAACTCAGAGTATAGCGCTCTGCAACGTCGTGAGGCCGCTATCGCAGCACTCAACGAAGTTGGGTTAGGGGAGAGACTCTATCATAAGTCAAACCAGATGTCGGGTGGTCAGATGCAGCGTGTGGCAATTGCTCGTGCTTTAGTTAACAATCCTGCAGTAGTGCTTGCTGATGAGGCTACGGGTAATCTTGATACTCGTACCTCCTTTGAGATGCTTGTGCTATTTCAGAAACTCCATGCACAGGGACGCACCATTATTTTTGTCACCCATAACCCCGAGATAGCTCAGTACTCCTCTCGTAACATTATGCTTCGCGATGGCAAGATACGTGAAGATGTCATCAACCATAACATTCTCTCTGCTGCTGATGCTTTAGCTGCACTCCCAAAACCACAAGACGACTAATGAATTTCATAAACCTTTTTAAGGTTGCCATAAAGGCAATTCTAAATAATAAGTTCCGTTCCTTCCTCAGTATGCTCGGCATCATCATCGGTGTTGCGGCGGTCATAGTTATGATGGCAATAGGACAAGGTTCCAAGCAGAGTATTCGTGAAAATATCTCTGCTATGGGCACAAACATAATCATGATACGTCCTGGAGCCGATAAAGGAATGGGAGGAGTACGTCAGGATCCTTCCAGCATGCAGACCCTCAAGGTGGAGGATTACGAGGCTGTAAAGAAAGAAGCCAAGTACATTTCATACATTTCGCCTGAGGTTACGGCAAGCGGACAGGCTATCAATGGCAACAACAATACTTCTACCACTTTATATGGTGAGAGTCCTGAATATCTCGACATTAAGCAATGGCAGATAACCAAAGGATCAGCATTTACCGATGAGGATATAAAGAAGTCTTCTAAAGTCTGCATAGTGGGTAAGACCGTAGTTGACGAACTGTTTGGCGAAAATGTTGACCCAGTTGGTAAGATGATTCGCTTCAAGAGCATTCCATTCCGCATTATAGGAGTGCTTAAGAGCAAGGGCTACAATTCATTCGGAATGGATCAGGATAACCTTATTATTACGCCTTACACCACTGTTATGAAACGTGTATCTGCTCAGACTTATCTCTCCAGCATCAACTGTTCGGCACTCACCGAAGAAATGACAGACGATGCTATTGAAGAACTTACTCAGATTCTGCGTCAACAGCATAAACTTAAGGACGAGGCAGAAGATGACTTCACCATACGTTCTCAGCAGGAGATGATGGACACAATGTCTAGCACTATGGATACTGTTACCCTCATTCTTGTGGTTGCAGCAGCCTTTTCACTCCTTGTGGCAGGTATAGGTATCATGAATATCATGCTTGTCAGTGTAACTGAGCGCACTAAGGAGATAGGTCTCCGCATGTCGGTTGGCGCACGAGGTATAGACATCTCTAATCAATTCCTAATAGAGTCCATGATTATTGCTATTACAGGTGGTGTACTTGGCATAGCACTGGGCACACTCCTTTCCACTGGTGCTACCCTGTTATTCTCTCTGCCTACAAGCGTTCCAACATGGGCTATAGTGGTCAGTTTCATCGTCTGTACCTTCATAGGTATAGGATTTGGTTATTTCCCTGCTCGCAAAGCTGCCAGTATGGATCCAATTGAAGCCATACGATATGAGTAATTTTCAACAGATAATAGTAAAATAGAAATTAAATAGAAATTATGCGCAAACTGTTAACAATACTTTTCTTTTTCTCAATTTCACTCTGTGCTATGTCTCAGACTTCACTCAATCAACGTGTGCTGTTTGCACCAGACTCTGTAAATATTAGAGAGTCGCAAGACGCACAGATAGAAATGGTAGCCGAATACATGCACAAGCATCCACAGGCAACTGTCATTGTTGCAGGTTTTGTATCTAATCTCACCACTCAAAGTAAGGCAGATGCAATTGCTCAGCAACGAGCTGATGTTGTAATGCATCGCCTCATTTCTCGTCATGGCATTTCTTCCTCTCGTCTTATGGCAATCGGGGTAGGAGAGGGCAAACGTTATGACCAACCTGAATTCAACGAGTTTGTTTCCTTCTTTGTAAAGTAAAAGAACCTGCGCCTCGCAATTTTGTATGAAGATAATGAGGGGCTGCAGAAGCAAAGCAACCGCATGCAGAAGCAAAGCAACCGCATGTGGAAGCAAAGTAACCGCATGTGGAAGCAAAGCAATCGCAGAAAGCCTTAACAGATTACTTCATCCATGAGTACGTCATTATGACTTGTGGGAACAGTGGGTATGAGTTGGAAGGGAAAGCAGATGCCTAGCTTATAGGTGTCGATGGTTTTAAGCAGACGGTCGTAGTAGCCTTTGCCTCTGCCGAGTCGGTTGCCTGTGGCATCGAAGGCGATGCCTGGTATGATGGTGAGGGGTATATGCTGAATATTGATGGCGGGAGTGTTAGGCTCAAGTATGCCGTAGGCTCCCTGACAGAGTGAATGTTTACCGTAATATGGATGAATAGTCATCTGAGTGTCAGAAATGACCTTTGGCAGGAGAATAGTCTTCCCTTGCTGAAGTAGGGTGTCAATAAGCTTGTGGGTGTCAACCTCATCACGGAGAGAATGGTAGAGCAGTAGAGTGTGAGCTTGGATGACCTTGGGATGGTGCAGCAGGTGCAGTCTAAGGTCGTCAGAGTATGCTTGCAACTGCTCGGTGGAATAGCTGCTCAAAAGGTTTTTTATGTGGGCGCGAAGGGCGCACTTAGCTTGTTTCATCTAACACTTTTAGTGCGGCTTTGATTACCTTATCTGTAAGGTTGAGATATTCGGTCCATGCCTGTTCGTCAAGCACATTATATATAATGCGTGAGTTGATGTGGGTTTCGAGCAGATTATATGAACGCTGTATCATGAGGTTGCGACGTTGTAGGTCGTGCTTGTCGGCGTAGGTTGCGAACTTATCCACAAGGTGTTGCTTTACAAGGTAGTCGGCAAGCTGCTGCATCTCCTTGAATGAGTTGAGCTTAAGACGGTTTTCGTCGGTGTAGGTGAGGGCGAACTGCATAATGAGTCCCGTCATGCTGGCAGCACGATAGTAAGAGGTGACGTTGGTGGTGTCTTCAGGGATGAAGATGTCAGGGGTGATACCTCCACCACCATATACCGTTCTACCACTGATAGTGTGATAGGCAGGTCCCTCGTGCTTGATACTGTCCTTAGAGAAGAATTCCCCATGCTGGTATCGCTCTACTATGTCTTTTTCGTAGTCTTTGGTATCGCCAGCAGAGTAAGGTTTTTGGATGGATCTTCCTGATGGGGTGTAGTAGCGTGCTATGGTGAGGCGCACCATAGAGCCATCCGGAAAGGCTATCTGCTGTTGCACCAATCCTTTGCCAAAGGAACGTCTACCCACGATGGTGGCACGATCATTGTCCTGCATGGCGCCTGCGAATATCTCGCTGGCAGAAGCAGAGTTTTCGTTGATGAGCACTACGAGAGGCAGATGTTGATATGTACCTCTGCCGTCGCTCTTGTAATTTTGACGAGCCGACTTACGCCCTTCGGTATAGACGATGAGGCGATCTTTAGGAAGAAATTCGTTAGCCATCTGTACGGCAGACTCAAGGTAACCACCAGTGTTGTCGCGAAGGTCGATGACGAGATTCTCAAAGCCGTCGTTAGCTAACTGAGCCAGTGAAACGAGCATCTCTGCATAGGTATTCTCACCAAAGTTCTTGATGCGTATGTAGCCTGTCTTTTCGTTGAGCATATAGGTGGCACTGATGCTCTTGGTTTTTACCTCGCCACGCGTGATGGCGTAGTTCTTTATTTCTGTTGAGCCATAGCGTTTTACGCCTACGTTGACGGTGGATTTGTCTGGTCCCTTAAGACGATGCATAGCCTCCTCTGTAGTACAATCCTTACCTACGAAGGGTTTGCCATCGATGGTTACTATCTTATCGCCAGCCAATAGTCCAGCCTTCTGTGCAGGTCCGCCAGATATAACATTCTGAACAGATATGGTATCGTTGTTAATAACAAACTCGATGCCGATACCATAAAAAGAACCCTTGAGATCGTCACTTGCCATCTCAGCATCCTTAGCTGTGATATAGACGGAATGTGGGTCTAACTCAGCAAGAATTTGAGGTATGGCTTTTTCCACGACATCGTTGATATTGATGGTGTCAACGTATTGGTCGTCGATGATGTGCAACAGGTTACTAAGCTTGTTGCTTCCTGAGTTAATTATGTTTAGTCTGTTGCCAGAAAAGTGGTTGGCATAAAATGTGCCAATGAGTATTCCGACGATGACGCACATCGCCATAATCAGTGGCATGTATCTGTTTTTGTTCATATTCTTCCTTTTTAGGAATTAAAGAAGTAACTGCAAGTTACGTTAACCTCTGTCAAATCTCAAACCTCCACGAGGGTAGTTTCGATGCCTGCTCGCTGAAGGAGTTTCAGTCCGTCATCAAGGCGGTATTTTTCTCCGTATATGACACGCTTGATACCTGCCTGAATGATTAGTTTGGAACACTCAAGACAGGGAGAGGCAGTGACGTAGAGAGTGGAGCCCTCACTGTTGTTGTGGCTTCGAGCAAGTTTGGTTATGGCATTAGCCTCGGCATGGAGCACATAGGGGAATGATACGTTATTCTCCTCGCAGATGTTATCAAATCCACTTGGTGTGCCATTATAGCCGTCGCTGATGATGCGTTGGTCTTTTACCACTAGTGCGCCTACCTGGCGACGTTTGCAGTAGCTGTTCTCAGCCCATATACGTGCCATACGTAAGTAACGCTGGTCTAAAATCTCTTGTTTATTCATTTTTTATGCCATTTCTTTCGAGTAGAGCGTCGATAGTAGGCTCGGAGCCCTTAAAGTTCTTGTAGAGTGTCATAGGGTGCTGGGTGCCACCTTTAGAGAGAATGCAGTCGCGAAAGCGTTGCGCTACGGCTTGGTTGAATATTCCCTCTTTCTTGAATACGGCGAAGGCATCGGCATCCAGCACTTCAGCCCACTTATAACTGTAATAGCCTGCGGAATAGCCACCAGCCATGATATGAGAAAACTGTACAGTCATACAGGTATTTGGTAGCTGTTTGCCGATAATAGCGTCTTTCCATGCCTCTTTTTCGAAGGGGATAATATCTGCTGTAAATTTTGATTTCTGAGTGTAGTAAGCCATATCGAGGAGTCCCAGACTAACTTGACGCAAACATGCTCCTGCGATATTGAAATTGCGACTGGCTATAATGCGGTCGATAAGTTCATCAGGCATAGGTTCGCCTGTCTCATAATGGAAGGCGAAGGTGTGCAGAAACTCCTTTTCTAACGAGAAGTTTTCCATAAACTGAGAGGGGAGTTCTACAAAGTCCCACCACACGCTAGTACCAGAGAGTGATTCAAATCGAGTGTTGGCAAACATGCCGTGAAGGGAGTGCCCAAACTCATGAAGGAATGTTTCCACCTCACCTAGGGTGAGCAGGGCAGGTTTGTCGGCAGTTGGTTTGGTGAGGTTCATCACCACACTGACATGTGGACGAATGTTCTCACCTTTAGAATTGATGCATTGACCTTTGTATTCGGTCATCCATGCACCCCCCTGCTTGCCTTTGCGAGGATGGAAGTCGGCATAGAAGATGGCAAGGAAAGAACCATCTTTGTCGAACACCTCATAAGCTTTAACATCGGGGTGATAAACAGGTATGGATTTATTCTCTTTAAAGGTAATGCCATAGAGACGATTTGCGAGTCCGAAGACACCCTCAATAACTTTAGAGAGTTCTAGGTAAGGACGCAACATTTCGGAATCGATATTATACTTCTCCAACTGCAACTTATGAGAATAATATGCAGTGTCCCAAGGCATCATATGAAAATCGTCGCCCTCCATCTGCTTAGCCTTAGCGCGCAGTTCGTCACGCTCCTTGATGGCTGTTGGTTTGTAGGCATCTATAAGCTGATAGAGTAGGTCGTAAACATTCTTGGTGTTGCTTGCCATACGTTTCTGTAGCACATAGTCTGCATAGGTTTCATAGCCCAAGAGCTGCGCCACTTCACGACGTAGGTTGACGAGTCGCTTGCATATCTCGAGGTTGTTAGACTTGTTCTTATGTGTGCACTCGGTATTGCGTGCCATATATAGTTTTTCACGCAGGGAACGATTCTTAGCATATTGCATGAAGGGACCATAGGAAGGGGTGTCAAGTGTGACAATCCATCCGTCTTTATCACGCTCTTTAGCCGCCTCGCGAGCAGCTTGTATCTGTATGTCGGGCAGTCCTTCAAGATCTTTCTCGTCAGTTATATGGAGGGTAAATGCCTTGTTCTCTTTCAGCACATTCTGCGAAAACTGGAGTGAAAGCATACTAGCTTCTTCAGTAAGTGCTCGCAGGCGCTCTTTGCCTTTCTCATCTAGCAAAGCACCAGAGCGTACGAAGCCATCGTAAGTCTTATTGAGCAGAGTCTGTTCCTCATCAGTCAGCGGACCATGATGCTCATAGACGTATTTAATGCGCTCAAAGAGCTTGGGATTGAGCGAGATGTCGTTGTCGTGCTTGGTAAGTATGGGTTGCATCTTCTCAGCCAGCTCATCCATGTCGTCGTTAGTTTCGGCAGAGAGGAGATTGAAAAATACGGTTGACACATTATCGAGCAGGGAGAAGTAACGCTCCTTCTCCTCGTCATAGTCTATGGCGATGGTGTTGCTGAAAGTTGGCTCCTCGGGGTTGTTGATAATATTGTCGAGTTCTTCGTTGTCGCGCCTTATGCCCTCAAGGAAGGCTGGCTCGAAATGCTCTAGTTTAATTTTATCAAACGGCGCACAATCGTGTGGCGTATTGTATTTCTGAAAGAAAGGATTGTTGGCTGAATTGGTGCTCATTATGCTTATAGTAGTTGTAATGCAGGAATCTCGATAATTCCGCGTTTTAGGATTATGCGTTCTTGGTTGGCAAGGTTGTTGAGTGCGATAGAGACATCGAGACGACTAGTGCACAGTTCGTTGGCAAGTCGCTTCATAGTGATATAGATAGTCTTGCTACCAGCAGGATGTTGCACTCTATTCTTTACAAACAGCACAATGCGCCCCTCAAGATTTACTGGGCAAGCTTTCCATGGGTTGTGCTCAGTTTTCTGCGAATTGCGACAAAGCATGTTGAGGTAGTTGAGTCTGACGATGAGGTGTCTGCCTATGAGTTCGAGCAGACTCTCCTTAGATATCTCTATGGTCTCGCATGATGTGAGAGCGTGATATGAAGAGGTGTAGCGGAGTTGCAGTCCGAAGAGTTTATTAGGTTCTATGGTGTGGGTGTTGTGAATATTCTCCACCACACGATAAGAATGGTCGTCTGAGATAGTTTCGCATGCTATCTGTCCGATGGTGACGGTAATGAGTCCACTGCACATCTCGCCTGCCTTAGCAATGATGGAACCCTTCTTGTGGTGGTGAATAGAAAAAGACACCTCGCTTGATATACGGTCGAGTTCTATTTCAGAGAGACCCATGAAGAGGGGCAGTCGTGATATTTTGTCTTTTTGTAATGCCATGAGTAATGATTTATTAGGTGGGATGAGATATCTATTTATCGTTGAGTTTTAGTTCAGGACTAACCACCCACTCAGTTTTGTTGTCTTGGTCGTAAATGATGATGTATTTTTTGTCTGTCTGGTTCTTTAGAATTTGCAACGCCTTGTCTTTACCTACCACCATACAAGCCGTAGCATAAGCATCGGCCTCAGCACATGAAGAGGATACAATTGTGGCAGAGAGTGTGTTGCTTTCGGCTGGTTTGCCAGTCTTTGGATTGATGGTGTGAGCGTATTTGTGTCCGTCTTTTACGTAGTAGTTGCGGTAGTTGCCTGATGTAGCAAGGGCACAATCGGTTATGGTCATTATCATCTGCAGGTCGGAACTGACGGAGAGGGAGTCGTCAACAGGTTTTGTGACGCCTATATTCCACTCTTTACCGTTTGGATTAGTGCCAGCTGCAACAATCTCGCCACCTACCTCAACAAGGAAATTATTAACCCCATTACGTTTAAGCATGAGGGCTATCTTGTCAACAGCATATCCTTTGGCTATGGCTGAACAGTCAAGCATAATGCGAGGGTCTGTTTTTATTATTCTCTTTCCTACGAGTTTTACCTTATCCATACCCACGATGGTGCGCATGCTGTCAATTTCTGCAGGGGTGGGGAAGTCGCCTTTTCGAAAACCGAACCCCCAAGCATTAACCAGTGGTGCTACGGTAATGTCGAACGCTCCGTCAGTAGCATCATGCACTTGCTTGGCAAGGGTGAATACCTTGATGAAGTTGTCGTCTACCTGAACATCTCTATTCTCGTTAACTGCGGTTATGATACTCTTCTCATTGAATGGCGATAGGGAATTGTCAATAGAATCGAGTATTGTCTTGATTTCGTCGGAAAAATCTTCGTGACTCTGGTATGTGACGTTGTAAGATGTGCCAAATACCAAGCCTGACGACTTGTGATATGACTTGCTGATATCGCTATTGCAGAATGCTATGGCACAGACGATAGCTACAACAACAAGGGGAAGAATTATTACGCTTTTTTTCTTCATAATTAGAATTCAAATCCTACGTTAAAAGTGGCGCCGATGGTGTTTCCACGCTTGCCATATCCTGGTATGTACCATACGTTGCCGTGTTCGTCTTCTTTTGTTGAGAGTTTTAGACGATAACGCACACTCCATCCCAAATGTAATGGTCCCCATATTTTGGCATCCACGCCGAAGAGGATTTCAGCCCAGTGGCAGTTGCATCCTTCCTCCTTTATGGTGATAGCCTGAGAGCCTCCCCAAGCTGGGTCGGTGGGGTTGGCGTCCCACTCAAAATCGAACTTGGTAAAGGCATACCTAAAGCCGGCGAGCACCTTATAGCCATCGTTTTTGTTCTTGGCAAGGTTATAGTCGAGACCTATTTTGAAGTATGGGGCGTTTGTCTTGGTGTGGATGGTGGTGAGTTCGTCGGTATCGTGTTCGCTTGTGCCATAACCCATTTCAAAGGTGGGGAAGAACTTATTTTTGAGGTTGAACCTTATGGCACCCTCATATTGACCGTAGTCGCTCACCATACGCATAACCGTTCCAGCCAGATCATAAGATACCTGTACGCCTTGAAAAAAGCGTATGCTGTCCTTTGGCTGCTCCACGATATTCTTGCGCTGAGCATGAGAAATTGCGGGCATAAACAGTAATATACTACTCAACAGTAGGACGTACGCGAAGTATGATATTGGTGACTGACGCATTATTGGTTACTGAATTATTTTTTAGTTCGGAATCCTTTATGTAGTTTGCACTGTGTTCTATTTCTGTTATGGTGTGATTATAGCGAGGCATACACTCAACATCCTCAAAATAAGGTTTGTTGGTTTTGCTGATGGTTATCTTGTCAACGATGGTGGTGGTAGGGTCCTCATCATCGTCAGCAATAGTGAATGTATAAGTATCGCTGTCGCCTACATAACTCATGGGAAGATTGAGTGCGGATACGCCGTATTGATTATTGATGAGCGTAGTATCATTGCCGTCAATACTCCTTTCGATAGTTACAGAGAGGTAATAAGGGATTTCGTATGAATTGCCGTCTTCATCCTGAATCGCGAAGTTGCACGTTACCATTCCGTTTACCGAACAGTCAACTGAAGAGCAGGCTGCAAGGAGCGCGGTAGCGAGGATGGTCAGTATGCTTTTGATTTTTAACACTGGGGGAAAGTTATGAAAAATAGTGGGGGGTTAGACGGTTTTTTCTATCTGATATTCGTTTCTGCCCTGAGAAGAACGGCTTACCAGGTCAGCTACGAAGCCAGCAAGGAACAACTGGGTGCCTATAATCATCATGGTGAGCGAGATATAGAAATATGGCATATCGGTTACCAAGCGAGCAGGTATGCCATGACTCACAGCCCATAACTTCTGAGCACCTATTACGGCAGCGGCTATGAAACCAATGAGGAACATAAGCGAGCCAAGAAAACCGAATACGTGCATAGGTTTCCTGCCAAAAGAGCTGAGGAACCATAACGTAATGAGATCCAGATAGCCATTGACAAACCTATTCCAACCCATGAACTTAGACTTACCAAACTTGCGTGCCTGGTGATGCACTGGTTTTTCGGCAATTTTGTCGAAGCCAGCATTCTTGGCAAGGTAAGGCATATAGCGGTGCATCTCGCCATAGACCTCTATATTCTTCACTACATCAGAACGATATGCCTTCAGTCCACAGTTGAAGTCGTGCAAATTCTTTATACCACTCACCTTACGTGCCGTAGCGTTAAAGAGTTTAGTAGGTATAGTCTTTGACAATGGGTCGCCCTGACTGCGGTTTTGCTTATATCCACTCACCAAGTCGTAGCCATCTTCCACTATCATGCGATAGAGTTCTGGAATTTCGTCAGGTGAGTCTTGCAGGTCAGCATCCATAGTGATGACAACATCGCCCTGCACCTTTTCAAATCCGCAATAGAGAGCTGGCGACTTGCCGTAGTTACGACGGAACTTAATGCCATGAACGTGGTCGTCGTCCTTTGCCAATCCCTCAATTATCTCCCAGGAATGGTCGGTAGAACCATCATTAACAAATATCACCTCGTAGGTGAATTTGTTATCGTTCATCACTCGCTTTATCCATTTATAAAGCTCAGGTATTGATTCTTCCTCATTATACAGAGGAACTACAACTGATATATCCATTATCTATTGTTGATTTTCTGTTTTAACTTTCTTAGCTCCGAGTAACGCTATTATGGCGGCATGAACCATAGCAAGGATGGTTCCTTCAAAGAAAACGCTAAAGGCGAAATCAATAGGACGTGACTGCGCTGCCAAACTGAGTTGTTGCTCTATTTCGTCAGGGTTTAGACCTGCATCAGAGAATGTCTGTTGTACCTCAGGCATCTTGATATTTTCCATCAGGGTACCAAAGAAATCGCCTTTATCCAAAAAGTAGAAATATGCAAACGTAGCTGCAGCCAGTATGAGTGAGGCATAAACCATGGTGAGTGCGATGAAGGCAAAAGCCCTTTTGTAAGAAATGCTGCCAGTGAGCACCTTGTCCCTGTAATGTCGCAACATAAAGAATACAACAAAAGGGGTGGACAATATGCCTACTATAAAACCTAACTGAAGGGATGCATCTGTCATGCTACCAATGAAACATGCGAAGGCTGCAATCCATACTACACCGAGTATCAGTCCGTCTTGTTTTGCGAATGCTTTGAGTTGAATATATTCCTCTGGTGAAATCATAAGTGCAAAGTTACTCATTTTATTTCAATTAACTATGTTATGGCACTCTATTTTTCTTAATAAATCATAAAAAGAGGTCTTTAACTTCCAAACTTTCAACTTTCAACTTTCAACTTTCAACTTTTCTTCGTACCTTTGCATCCGCTTAATTGAAAACATGGGCAGTCTTATACGACCAGCTCCCTCGGAATCCTCCAGGATGGGAACATAGCAAAGGTACTTGGTTGTAGCGGTGCGATGTAAGTAGCTGCCCACCCGCCTCTTTAGCTCAGTTGGCCAGAGCACGTGATTTGTAATCTCGGGGTCGTTGGTTCGAATCCGACAAGAGGCTCAAAAAACAAAAGGATGGTGAAGAAATCACCATCCTTTTTCTATGCAACGTCTTTAACCGTTAACCATTAACCATTAACCGAACTATACACCACTTCCATAATCTTCTTGCCTATCTCGTCAGCCTCTGCCATGGTGTGAGCCTCGCTATATACTCGAATGATAGGTTCGGTGTTAGACTTTCTAAGGTGTACCCACTTGTCAGGGAAATCAAGTTTTACACCATCGATATCGTTAACAGCAACGTTCTTTTCTGCACTATACATTTCCTTTACCTTTGCCAAGATTGCATCTACGTCAACATCAGGTGTTAGGTCAATACGATTCTTGGCGATGAAGTATTCGGGGAAGGTTTTTCTTAGTTCACTTACTTTTTGAGCCTTTTTCGCTAATAAGCTGAGGAACAGTGCGATACCAACAAGAGCATCGCGTCCGTAATGGCTATCGGGATAGATTACTCCACCATTACCTTCGCCACCTATTACGGCGCCAACTTCCTTCATCTTTGTTGTTACGTTTACCTCACCAACCGCAGCTGCTGTATATGTACCACCATACTTCTCTGTTACATCTCGCAGTGCACGAGTAGAAGACAGATTGGATACAGTATTGAGGGCAGGATGGTTAGGATCCTTCTGCATCTCAGACAGTATGTAGTCTGCTACGCTCACGAGGGTGTACTCCTCACCATACATCTTACCATCCTCACAGATAAAGGCAAGACGATCCACATCAGGGTCAACCACGATACCAAGGTCGTAGCCTCCACCTTTCAGTGTGTCCATAATGCCTGAGAGGTTTTTCTCCAGAGGTTCTGGGTTATGTTGGAAATCACCATTCGCCTCGCCGTTAAGGAAGGTGTATTTCACACCAAGACGGTCGAGAAGGGCAGGAAGGATAATACCACCAACAGAGTTGATAGAGTCAACCACTACGTTAAAACCAGCCTTCTTGATAGCCTCAGCATCAACAAGCTTTAGGTTTATGACGGCTTCTATATGCCTTTGGTCGAAATTCTCTTCTATATACTTGCCCACATGGTCAACGTCAGCATACTCGAATGCTTCAGCTTCAGCAATAGCCAACACCTCGTTGCCGTCAGCAGCGGTAAGGAATTCGCCATTCTTGTTAAGCAGTTTGAGCGCATTCCAATGGCGTGGGTTATGTGATGCAGTAATGATTATGCCACCATCAGCACCAGCCATGGTAACAGCCAGTTCGGTGGTGGGCGTAGAAGCCAAACCTATATTTACTACGTCGTAGCCCATACCCATGAGGGTGCCACATACCACGTTCTTCACCATCTCACCTGATATGCGAGCATCTCTGCCAACTACTATCTTGTTACTTCCGTTGGGGGTTGACTTACGTATAAAGGTAGCATAAGCCGATGTAAACTTTACAATATCAAGGGGATTGAGAGTGTCCCCAGCAGGACCACCGATAGTACCGCGAATACCTGAAATAGATTTAATGAGTGACATATCTTAACTTTAAACTTTATTCTACCTATCCAATTCGTACGTCATGTAGTAGTAACAGGCATATACACCTGAAACAGCTGCTGATGTGCCCTGATCATGTGGCACAATCAGTCGAACGGTGGCATACTTGTCATCTTCTTCCACTAGACGTCCAAAACGGATATATTTCAGAGGAACAAGCCATCCTGTTGGTACTGTCGTAGAGCCATAGTAATTATACATACGACCATAAACAAAAGAAGCGATATAGGTGCCAGAGTAATTGCTTACAGTAAACTTGTCACAAAGGGTAGCAAAGGCAGGAGTACGATTGGTTGTCTTGATAGAGTCACCATTGATATTGTATTCCTGATATCTTACCAACACCTCGGCATAATCGTTGTTATTGGTAAGCATCTTGCCGTCAGCAGGACCTTTGTCAATGATGTTCATATAAACACCAGTATTGTTGAATCTAACATACTGGTTCTCTCCAGTAGTGTAGTCCTGATTCTTGAATTGGGTTTCGTCAATAACCTCAATATTGTTTTTCGAAATAAATTCGTCAATCTTGCTAAACTCACGTTCACGCTGTTCTGCGTATGTTTCTTCCTTTGAACATGATGCAAAGACGGTTATCAGCGAAATGACAGCTGCTATGGTATATATGATTTTGTTCATTCAGTAAAAATGATATTTTATCATGCAAAGGTAATATTATTTGGGCAGAAAAACAAATAACAGCCCATATTTTAACAATAGTTCAAATTTTTATGCACGAGTTTTGCAGGTTGTTTTTCAATAATTATGTGGCTCGTAGTTTGTTTTTTGAGGGTAGTTATAAGAAAATTGAAAAAAAATGAGTACCTTTGCAGATTGAAAGGATAACCCTTGAGATTTTTCACCCCCTTTGAACGATTGAATTTTAAAATAATAACGACGGAATGATTACAGTAACAAATCTTGCAATTCAGTTTGGAAAACGCGTGTTATACAAGGATGTGAACCTGAAGTTTACTCCTGGCAATATCTATGGTATCATTGGTGCCAATGGAGCTGGTAAGTCAACCCTGTTGAGGGCTATCAGCGGAGAGTTGGAACCTAACAAGGGTACTGTGGAACTGGGTCCGGGCGAACGTCTTTCTGTTTTGGAACAGGATCACTTCAAGTATGATAATGAGACGGTTATCAATACCGTGCTCATGGGTCACCAGCCTTTGTGGGAAAATATGAAGGAGCGTGAGGCCCTTTATGCCAAACCCGAAATGACAGAAGAGGATGGCAACCGTGCTGCTGAATTGGAGGAGAAGTTTGCTGAGATGGATGGTTGGAATGCTGAGAGTGATGCTGCACAGCTATTGTCTGGTCTTGGCATTAAGGAGGCAGTACATTATTCCATGATGGCTGAACTGTCTAATAATGAAAAGGTACGCGTAATGATGGCAAAGGCATTGTTTGGCAATCCTGACAACCTGTTGCTCGATGAGCCTACCAACGACCTCGACCTTGATACCGTACAATGGCTTGAGGAATACTTGTCAAATGTAGAGCAGACTGTACTGGTAGTGAGCCACGACCGTCACTTCCTTGATGCCGTATCTACTCAGACGGTGGATATTGATTTTGGCAAGGTTACTATGTTTGCTGGTAACTATTCTTTCTGGTATGAGTCCAGTCAGCTTGCTCTTCGTCAGGCTCAGAACCAGAAGGCAAAGGCTGAGGAAAAGCGTAAGGAGTTGGAGGAGTTTATCCGTCGATTCTCTGCCAATGTGGCTAAGTCAAAGCAGACAACCTCACGTAAGAAGATGCTTGAGAAGCTGAACGTGGAGGAGATTCAGCCTTCAACCCGTAAATATCCAGGTATCATATTCCAGATGGAACGTGAGCCAGGCAATCAGATACTCGAGGTAGAGAATCTGAAGGCACTTGATGCTGATGGTTCAGTATTGTTTGATAATGTATCCTTCAATATTGAAAAGGGACAGAAGACCGTCTTCCTCTCTCACAACCCTAAGGCTATGACAGCTCTCTTTGAGATTATCAATGGCAATAGAGAGGCTGATGGTGGTACCTTTAAGTGGGGTATTACAATAACAACGGCTTATCTGCCTCTCGATAATACAGAATTCTTTAATAATGATAAGAACCTCGTTGACTGGCTTTCACAGTATGGACCTGGCAATGAGGTGGTAATGAAGGGGTTCCTTGGCAGAATGCTCTTCAAGCAGGAAGAAGTAGAGAAGAAGGTCAACGTACTCTCAGGTGGTGAGAAAATGCGTTGTATGATAGCAAGAATGCAGTTGCAGAATGCCAACTGCCTAATCCTTGATACCCCAACTAACCACCTCGACTTGGAGTCTATTCAGGCATTCAATAACAACCTGATTACCTTCAAGGGAAATATCCTGTTTGCTTCTCATGACCATGAGTTTATCAATACTGTTGCAGATCGTATTATCGAACTGACACCAAAGGGTACTATCGATAAACTGATGACATACGATGATTACATCTACGATGAGGCTATAAAGGCACAAAAAGCGGAGATGTATTCTTAACGTGAACGTTAACGTTAACGTGAACACAGCTGCATTATCATAACTGCTGATAGTGCAGCTGTTTCTGTTCTCAGACGTTGTGAACCCAACGAGGTGGAGATATAGCCATGCTCCATAGCCATCTTTACCTCATCCATGCTGAAGTCGCCCTCCGGACCTATAAGAACGGTAATATTATCGTCAGTGTTAACGTTAAGATAATTATATAAGTCTGTCCTTTCTATTTCATCATAGCAGTGACAGATAAATTTCAGTCCCTCACGAGGTTGTTCTATGAAGGAGCGGAACGTTTGCAGGTCATTCACCACAGGTTTCCATGCTTTTCTGCTTTGTTTGGTAGCAGCAACTACAATTTTGTCTATACGGTCTGTGCGCATATTCCTGCGTTCTGAGAATTGGCATTCCAGAAACGAAAACTCGTTCACACCTATCTCTGTAGCCTTTTCAGCCATCCACTCCGTACGCTCCATCATCTTTGTGGGAGCCATAGCGATGTGAAGGTGTCCTTTCCAAGAGTGTTGTTGAGGGATTGTTTCTATAATGTTGTAGGCACAGTGTTTCGATGATACCATCGTAACCTCAGCTTTATAGAATGTGCCTTTGCCGTCCATAAGGTATATGGTGTCTCCTTCCTGAAGCCTTAAAACTCGTGAGGCATGAACAGCTTCGTCTTGAGGCAACTCAGTTAGGGTGGGGGCATTGGGAACGTAGAAGTATCTTTCCTCTTTCATAACTCTTGAACCTTCGAACTTTTGAACTTTAAACACCCCTCCGTGTTAACTCTTCTTTTATCTGCTGAGCAGCCTCATATTTTTCTTCTTCAATACATTTTTGCATAACTTTTTTGAGCATAGCTACGCTAAGGGTGTTCAGGGGCAGAGTGATGCCCTTGGCATCCACACCCATGTATTTTGTGCTCTGCATCTCCCACAGTGATTTTTCTATGTATAGAGGAACGTGTGGATCAGCATACGACAGCAACACACCGTCACTCACCCTGATAGGGAAGGCAGTGCCTGTGCGAATGTCTTCAATTATGGCACAGTATTGTCCGTCCACAATGCTCACTATCACCACGCACAACTCCATATTGGTAAGATATTTTATAGCAGCACTGAGGGTTTCGGGCAAACAGTGTTGCATAGCCTTTATAGCTGATGCACGTTGGTCCAGGTTACCCACATACTTTCCTCTGCGCATGGATATCTCATGGCGCATTACTGCGTCCACCACTATGGTCAACTGGCGCTTCTCCTCTTCATCAGTCAGTATGAGGAGTGATGCCACATTATTTGATACTATGTCAGTAACGCCTTGTACTATGAGTTTTACTCGCATGGGGATTTTTTCGTAATGTCGTAATGTCGTAATGTCGTTATACCGTAATGTCGAAATAAAAAAGATGTACATGCCGTTGAGGCTTGCACATCTTTTGTCTTTTTCTTAATTGGTTGAGTAAGATTAAGCCTCAGCTGGAGCCTCTGTCTGTGCTTCTGTAGCAGGAGCCTCTTCAACAGCCTCTTCAGCAGCCTTCTCAGCAGGTTCCTCTGCAGGTGCAGCAGCAGCCTCAGCAGCAGCCTTCTTGTCTGCGATAGCCTTAGCCTTAGCCTCGTTAGCCTTCTTCTCAGCGTCGAGAGCAGCCTTCTTAGCAGCCTTCTTAGCGTCAGCGTCCTTTGACTTGATAGCCTCGAAACCCTGAGCCTTAGCCTGCTTCCAAGCGTCAAACTTAGCCTGTGCAGCAGCCTCGTCGAATGCACCCTTCTTCACGCCACCCTTGAGGTGCTTCATGAGCATTACGCCCTCGTTAGAGAGGATGTTACGAACTGTGTCAGTTGGCTGTGCGCCATTCTCAACCCAATAAAGTGCACGCTCAAAATTCAGATCTACTGTGGCAGGATTGGTGTTAGGGTTGTAGGTACCAATCTTTTCAGTAAACTTACCATCACGTGGAGCTCTTACGTCAGCGATAACGATGCTGTAGAAGGCATAGCCCTTACGGCCACCGCGCTGTAAACGAATCTTTGTTGCCATTTGTTTTTTGTAAACGTTTTGTTAATTAAATAGATGTGAATAATCTTTCAACTCGTGAAAGTGGGTGCAAAGGTACTAATAAAAGTTGAAAGATGAAAGTTGAAAGTTGAAAGTTTGCCAACTGCACACCTCTAATTATAATTTTTTAACACCTTTAACCCTTAACCCTTAACCCTTAACCCTTAACCATTAACCGTTAACCTTTAACCTTTAACCGTTAACCGTTACTAGAACGGATAACCAATGGCGAAGTTCAGACATTGTGCATCTCTGAAGTTGCGCACGTTGAAGAATCCAGAGGTGGTGTCATGCAGTTGCTTATCCTGTACAGAATAGTAGCTGTTATATGGCTGGTGCAGTGCAAAACCCCAGTCCAGACGCAGTACGAAATAGTCGAGGTCATAGCGCAAACCCACACCCACATTCAGGGCTATATCTTTCTTGAAGGGGTCTTGCTGAAATTCCTCCATGAGTGTGTTACGTTTGTCTTTGTTTATCACCCATACGTTGCCTGCATCGAGGAATAGGGCACCATAGAGTGAACCAAACAGGTGTGGACGGTATTCTATGTTCATCACCAGTTTCAGGTCGCCGTTATGATACAGATATTGACTATTGCTATCGTCTATATGCAATGCACCTGGTCCCACTGTTCGCATAGCAAAACCTCTCAAGTCGTTAGCGCCACCTATATACATTTGTTCTGAGAATGGTCCGCTCTCATCATTACCCAGGGGTTTCATAATGCCTCCATAGAAGTGGAACACTGCTGATGAGTTGTCACCCAGTTGCCATGTCTTGCGGAAGTCTGTTTCCAGTTTCAGATATTGTGAGAATGGTGTGCCCAGAATGTGCTTCTCCTTCTCAGCCCACTTCTTGTCGCTTAGCACATGGAAACCTAAGTTTATCAGGTTACCAGCCTCAGTAACAGTGGTTTGCCAGTATATGGGGTTGCGATATGAACGTGGCGAACTGTATGAGTAGATATACCTCATCTTAGGTGTAAACTCATCTCTGTTAGCCACCTGGGTGATAGCCGACTGCTTCATCTTTTCATAGAAAGCATCAGTGCGGTCTGTGGTGCGTCCGTATGTCAGGCTCAGTGGGGTGAATGTGTGCACAGAGCATTCTGTGGGTTGGAATACGTAGGTAAATTCTCCAGTGAAGAAGTTACGAGTGAAGAATCCAGCTCTGCGCAGTGTCTCGGCATTGAGTGATATGGCTGTGGTAGGAGTGACATACCAGCGACGACGACGTTTCTGCATCCAGTTAGGCATAAGCAGTCTGGGCAGTTCCAGTGTGGCACCAGCCGTAAAGTCGTATGAGTCGCCAGCAGTGGAATTGCTTGACATCTGTATCTCGTAGTTTGCTCCTATGTTGAATGACAACAGCTCGCCACCTCTGAAGGCATTCCTCTTGGTCAGTCCCACATTCAGTCCAGGTCCCATGCGACCATTGGTCTTACCTATCACATTGGCACCAAAGGTGAAGTCGTATGGCTTGTCGAGTATGGCATTGATGGACATATCGAGTATTCCTGCTCCAGCCCTCTCTTCGCCCCTCAGTGGTTTGATGCTGTCAGGCACCAGCACAGGTGTGCCATCAGGGTTGCGACGGGGTTCAAATTTTATGTCCACATTTGAGTATATGCCCTGTGATGTCAGGTTGTTAAGCGACTCCTGATAGGCATCCTGTGAGAATATGCTACCTGGTCTCATGCGCAACTGCCTCAGCAGTACTCTTGGTCTTACGGCTGGTTTCTCTCCACCGAATTTTATGGTCAGGTAGCGTCTCTTCACTGAGTCGGTTATCTGTTCAAACATCTGTCGCTTAATGCTTAGTGTGGTGGAACCTATCACCCATCTACGCATGGCATCCTCAGGCAGGGAGTCTAACAGGTGCACCTGCATCTGCACCTTGCCAGGCACCATGATGGTATCGGCAAGGAAGGTGGCATACTTTTTCTGGTAGAAGTAATAGCCCTTGTTCCTAAACAGGTTGTATATGCGAGTCAGTTCATTATCCAGTAATGACACAGAGAACGGACTGCCACGCTTAATCAGCGATTCTGATGAGGTGAGTCTGTTATATGAATCGTCAGGGAAATTGGTGTAAGCCACAGAGTCAATGGTGAACAGGTGGCCATAGTTCACGTGATACTGTATGCGAGCCTCTCTCGCCCTCAGCGTACTGTCTTTCTTTATCGCCTTTGGTTTGCCTTCTATCACGTCATAGCTCACCTTGCCATGGAAGTATCCGTTGTTCTGCAGTATGTTCTCAGCCACAGAGGTGCGCAGTGGTGCATTCACGTTCTGCATCAGCACAGGCTGTTTGCCAAACGATTTGTTGAGCCATTTCTTAAACACTCCGCTTGAGTTGTGACATGAGTTCCATATCCACAGTCCGTAGGGTAAGGGTGTGCGATGGTATGGCGAACCAAACAGGGCTCCGTTGGGCGCTATGGCGAGAGCAGCCTCCAATTCCTCCTGTGTGGCATCCTTATGACTGCCAGGCTCATAGTTTTGGTAGTCTATTGGTTTCAGTCCTATATATAGTTGTTCATTGGGCTCGAGCGATGATGTGCTCGAACATGAATAGAGTAGGAGAGCCACCCCTCCAATAATCCCCACAAGTGAGGAACGGAAAATATGTTTTAGAAAACTCATTTACTTTTGAACCTTTGAACCTTCGAACTTTTGAACCTTCGAACTATCCTGCCTTGCAGGAGAGGTCGTCCTTCTGAACTGCATCTTCGGCTCTTTTTGGAATATGCCCTTCAGAGTCTGCGACTTCTTCTTCCACATGTAACCAGCACCATACTGGCTCAGGTATCCCTCCAGATAGTCGTATACCGAACGTTTGTAGAACATCTGCAGGTACTGGTTAGAGGTGTCCGATAGCCTGTACTGCAAGTCCACATTATTAAAGAACGACTTATTCTGTCCGCTCACGTCAGGACCTGATGACACCTTGCCACCCACGGCTATTGAGAGGCGGTTGTTCCAGAATCGCTTAGCAAACTTAAAGGTGTAGTCATTATGCATGGTGCCGTCCTGTTCTGTTGAACTCTCCATGCCAAACGAGATGTCCACAGTTCTCAGGGCATTGCCTGCTATGTTGTTTATCTGCGACTGCAAGAATGAGTTCATGGCTGAGTTCATAGAGAAATTCGAGGTGTTGCCATCACTCAGATACATACCTGTGGTGAGCATCGTTACGGCCAGTTTGCCACGTTCCTCAGCCGACTTCATACTCAGCTCGTCTGATATGGTTTGGTTTTCAGGAGCCTCGATAGTAAACTCCAGTCCCATATCGTTCAGTGTCTTTGACAGTTTTATGCCAGTGAGGAATGTCACCATCTGGTTCACTCCGTCAATGTTCACGTTAGCCTTCACCGTCTCCTTGGCTGTTATGTGCAGTCGTGGGTTCATCATCTCGCCAGTCCATTCTATGTAACTGCCGTCTTCTATGGTGAAGGTCTTCAGTGGTATCACTGGCAGTGAGTATTTCATCTCACCCTCGGTGATGGTGTATCGGCCAGTCATCTTTTCCTCTTCATTGATAAGGCTATAGCGCAGTTCGCCATTACCTATCAGGTCGAGGTAGTTAGAGTGTGCACCGTCCAACCAGCATTTTATGTGTGCTCCCTCCCTCACGGCTATCGACATTACCATGTTCATGCCCTGCACCGTTGGTCTGGTCATGGTTATGGTGTCATTGTTCGTAAAGTCGGTAAAGGTCACCAGTTCCTTCAGTCTGTTGTCAGTGGTGATGGGCGATTCACGCAGTATGTAGTATAGGTTGGTGGATGACAGCACATCCAGTCGTCCTCTTACGTTCAGACGGTCCAACTCGCCCGTAATCCTTGCAAAGCAGTTCACGTTCAGGTTGCCGTAAGCCTCTGACTTGCTGTTCTCCTTTGCGTCTATCAATGCAAAATCCTCTGCTCTCAGCCTCAGGTCTGTTGTTATGTGGTCGAGGTCGCCAAAGTTCACCGAACCCTGCACCACCATAGGCTGATCGTTGGTGGCATACATACGGAAGTCCTCAAACAACAGGCTTGAATTATGTATCTTCACTGGTTTGTCATCAAATCTCAGTCTTACACCGTATGGCACTGATAGCAGTGCAGCATTTCGCAAGTCCAGTTCGCCATTCACCACTGGTTTGCTGGTGGTACCTTGTATGTCGAGTGTGCCCTCAGCCAGTCCCTCCAGTCCTATCAACTGGTCTGGCACAAAACCGTTTATCAGGTCGAGTGGGAACTTATCGAAATTCATCTTAGCATTGATGGCTGAGGTGTTGAAGTTGTATGAGCCTGTGATGTCGCCCACCTGCACATCGTCCTTCAGTATTATGCCATCGATATAGTGTGAACCGTCACTCTTAGGCAGATAGGTAAACTCCGTACCTATGTTGCCCATGTTACATCCCTCATATACCATATTTTTTATGGTGAGGTCGCTTGCCAGGGTGAATGTCTCATCCTTGTTCTGCATCACGTGGAAGTCGCCGTCCAGCATACCCTGCATATTCACTGCGTATGGCAATGACGACAGCACCTTACCTATATTCAGTCTGTTGACAGACAGAGTAAGGTCCTGTAATAACTCGTCATCATATTCCCTTCCCTTTAGGGAGGGGTCAGGGGTAGGCTCGTTACTGTACAGTTTCAATCCCGTTCCGTCCTGTGCCAGAAGGTCTATGTAGGCATGTATGCGGTTCTGCTTGTCGAGCAACACGTAGTTGTCGTCATTCAGAGTGTATATGTCATATCCCAGTGTGGGGTTCTGTGGCACAAAGTGCAGTTTTATGCCATTCTCCTCCATCGTGGCCTCTGCACCCAGTCTGAGGGCGAGGTTGTCCTTTTCATCAAACAGTCTCACACCAGTCACTATGCCATGCTCTAAGAGTTTGCCGTCGATGTATGCATTAAACACATAATCGTTTGGTGGACGGTTATGTATGTGTGCCCTGTAGTATATCTGCATAGGGTCGTTTCTCGAACCTACTGATACCGTTATAGTGTCGAGTTTGTAACCCTGTGTCTTCAGTCCGTGCACCACCATATCGCTGAATATGCCGTCCTCCCTCGATGTCTTTATGTTGAGGTCTATGAGCGAGTAGTCTATGCCCATGTATTTCAGTGAGCGATACACAGGGTTGTCCTGTTCGCTGTGCACAGAGAGGGTCAGTCGTGGCAAACTAGCGCGCAGAGCCTGTTGGTCTATGGTGCGAGCCTTCAGCTGTTTCTCTATGGCAGTCTGCAAGCGGTCGCCACATCCCATGAGCCATTTGTATCCACCCTGAGCGTTGAGTCTCAGTGCGAAGTCGCCACAGTCCACCTTCGCCATTGTGGTATCCTTGCGTGTCAGTATGTCGAGGGCTATGTCGTCAGGCAGGTTTATGGTTGCCGTGTCAGTCACGCTGATGTCTGACACCATTCCCTGCACCTTATAATACTGGTCCATATCGGTCTCTATGTCCAGATTGCTGCACAGGGCTATTGTGAGTGGTTTGTCAGCTATCTTCAGTCGGTATAGGTCCACCTTGTTCAGGTCTGTAGCTATGGTCAGGTCTGTCAGTCTGCCACCCATATTTCCTGCTACACTGAATTTGCCCACCACATCGCCGGCATGTGAATTGACGTCAGCTGTCAGTCGGCCTCCATGCATCTTCACGTCAGCATCCACATTGCTTAGGTTATAGCCCTTCACAAAGTGGTTCACGTTCACACCCCTGGCCTTGGCATTTATGTCGAGCCTACCCCCAGCCCCTCCCTGAAGAGATGGGGGAATGGTGCTGCTGTTCTTGGCATTTATCACCCCCTTCCCCTCATAAGCCTTAATGTCAGCATCAAGGTATCCAGACTCCCTTCCCTTTAGGGAGGGGCTAGGGGTAGGCTCTCTGTAAACTATATCCCCACTCGCCCTCATAGCAGGTATGTTGATCATCCGTGCCGTACTCTTGTCGAGCATACCCTTTACAAAGTTCAGGTTGTAGGTTCTCACGTCAGTGTGTATATTTGCCACTATGCTGGGTTTCATGCTCACCGTACCCCTTGCGTCGGCAGTCAGTGCTGTAGGCCAGTTGACGTTCATCTCTCTGATGGTCATCTGTCTCATG